>CAZJTM010000310.1:0-5004 GCA_964548925.1 uncultured Verrucomicrobiota bacterium
GCGAGATAGTGAAAACCGCAAAAACGAACTAGAGGGACGGGGATATGCAGAACCAAACGAATTGAGGCGGGCATTTCATTCTCTCGGAACCTTATGTCTCTTTGCATTTTCAACGTTGGCAGAAGACGCACTGGACCACTGGTACTTCCGCGATTCGCTGCAACTAGACCGGGTGCAGTTTGTTGGGGGGATATTCATAGGCCTGGGTGCGAATGGCCGACTCGCGACCTCGGTAGATGGCAGAACGTGGGTTCTCCGCAACACGGGCACCACTGCCAGGCTGAGTGGAGTCGCCTATGGCACCGTGCTGGCGGGGCCGGGGTCACCCGGCAACCTCTTCATCGCCGTGGGAAGCGACGCAACGATTCTCAGTTCTCCCGACGGGACAAATTGGACGAAGGTGGTCACGACCAACACCTGCAGCTTGAACGACGTGGCATGGAACGGCACCCGTTTCGTTGCCGCCGCCACGCGATGCAACACCAGTCAGCCAAACGCCCTGTGGTCGTACGACGGCGTAAACTGGCAGCCAACCACCTTCCCTGGCGGCACCTCGTCGTATGACTGCTACGCCGCGAGCAGAATCGTCGCTGTCGGCACTGCTTTCATCGTAGCGACCGGCCCTTGCTGCGCCTACGACATCTGGCGGATTTCTGCAAGCTTCACATCTTGGACGAAGGTCGGTTTCTCTGAGCAGGTTGTGGCCGGCCTCGTCAACAGCGGTGACCGGCTACTGTTGGTTGGTTGGGGAGGCTGGCCGATGTCGTCAACCAACCTGGGCACGAGTTGGTTTGCCGTCGGCGATACGAACGTGTGCTCTCCGAGCCCAGGACAATTCTGTATGGCTGGAGGAGATGTTGCGTACGGCAACGCCACGTTTGTCATCGCCCGCTCCTGGATTCGCGACGGGCTTCTCACGACCACCGACTGCTCGACGTGGAAGATGCGCCCGGCATTGAAGGGGTTCAGCGTCAACAGCGTTGCGTTCGGGAACGGGACCTTCGTGGCGGTCGGCGAAGAGGGCATCTTCCAATCCGAGGCAGTAGCGGCGCCCATCCTCTCCGCCAGCCGGGTTGCCGAGTCCAACGCGCTGCAACTCGTGATCTCGGGCGAAGTGGGACGCAGCTATCGCCTCCAGACTTCCGCGCTCTCCACCGCGTGGTCGGACCGTTGGGTTTACACCAACAACTCCGGGAGTGTGGTCTTCATTGACCCGATCACTCCAGAAGCCTCGCGGCTTTTCTATCGAGTCGTTTCACCGTGAGCGGGGATTCCGCTCTCCAATGACAATGGCCGGCGACAGCCCTTCGAAGATTTTGACGTCGGGCTTTCGGATTTGGCCGAGGGAGTGCCGTGCGCAGGTGCAGGGACGCTCCACGTATTCCAGTGATGCTCGAAGCTTGGATCCGGACGGGAGATTACGATGACGATGAAGTTTCTGATCAGGAGCAGAAACTCGTTGGCCACTGCCAACCGCACTCAACCGGCTTCCGATCAAGCTTTCGGCGACGGCTCGGATTGACCGTCAGGCTTGCTGCCTCAAAAAGCGGTCAATCTCCAGACGGGTTGGGGCCGATGGCTGGGCACCCAATCGGGTGACGGAAATCGCGGCGGCAGCGTTGGCAAAATGGACGGCTTCCAGCATCGGTCGGCCTTCGCCCAGCGCCACCGCGAGCGCCCCGTTGAACACATCACCGGCTGCCGTCGTGTCCACCGCTTTCACATTGAAGCCCGGCACGAGCTGCTGCACTTTCGCTCCCGCCACGAACGCGCCCAATGCGCCCAATGTGATGATCACAGTGGCCACACCGCGATGCCGCAGCCTGGCGGCCGCCTGGGCTGCCGTGGCTTCGTCGTGAACCTCGATCCCCGACAGGGCCGTGGCCTCGGCTTCGTTCGGGGTCAGGATTGAGACGCGTTGAAGCAGGTCGTTCGGCAAAGGCTGCGCTGGCGCGGGGTTGAGGATGACCGGCACCTGATGGTGCGCGGCCAATTCCGCAGCGTCGGCCACGGTGGCCAAGGGCGTCTCCAGTTGTAATAGAACGGCCGTGGCTCCATGGAAGGCCGCCACCGCGCGATGCACGTCCGCGGCCGACAGCTTCGCGTTGGCCCCGGGCGCGACGGCGATGCTGTTCTGGCCGCCGGCTTGGACGAGAATCAGCGCCACCCCGGACGGGCTCTGCGGGCAGCGTACCACATGATCCACACAGATGCCGTCCTTCTGGAGGCCCTCGACGGCGCGCCGTCCAAACATGTCATCCCCCACCCGGGCGATCAACGTCACCGCGCCCCCTGCGCGTGCTGCGCCCACGGCTTGGTTGGCGCCCTTGCCACCCGCTGCCGTGATGAACTCCCCGCCCAGCACCGTCTCGCCAGGGTGTGGAATCCTCGGCACCTTGATGATCATGTCGGTGTTCGAGCTGCCAATGACCAGTATCTTCGGCTTCATGTTGTGCGTCGGTCGCTAAGACGCCTGCGATAATAATCCACAATCACGGCAGCGACAATCACCGCCCCGGTCACGAGGCGTTTGGTTTCGTCCTTCGCACCCACCGCCGCCAAGCCAGAGTTGAGCACGGCAATGATAAGCACGCCGAAAAACGTTCGCACCACCGAGCCACGCCCGCCCATCAGGCTCGTGCCGCCGATCACCGCCGCCGCAATCGCCTGCAACTCGTAACCTGTGCCGCCGTTCGGATTCGCCGACTGAAAACGCGACGTGTCAATAATCGCCGCCAAGGCCACCAGCAACCCGGCAACTACAAACACAACGACCTTCACGCGGCGCGGGTCAATGCCGCTGAGCCGCGCCGCCAATTCATTCGAGCCCACAGCGAACATCTGCCGGCCAAACACCGCCCCGGACAAGACCGCTTGCGCGGCAATCACCACGAGCAGCGACAGCAGAAACGGCAGCGACAAGCCCAGCACCGTCGCGCCCGCGATGCCTTCGATGGCCGGGCCGATGTATTGCGTCTGCGACTTCGTCAGCGCATGCGCCCCGCCGCGGGCCATCTCCATCATGCCCAGCGTGACGATGAACGTCGGCAGCCGCCAACGCATGGCCACCAAGCCGTTGAACGCGCCGCACACCGCGCCCGCGCCCAAGGCAGCGACCAACGCCACCCACAGCGGCCAGTGCCATTGTGTCAGCGCCACGCCCACCATCGCGCCGCACAGCCCCAGTACCGACCCCACCGACAGATCAATCTCCGCCACGATCAGCACATAGGTCATGCCCGTGGCGACGAGCATGGCGGCGGGAATCTGGTTGGCGATGGTGCGGAATGTGTTCGCGCTGAAGAAATGCTGCGTGGCGAGACTGAAGACGAGGATCAGCAAAGCCAACGCGACCACCAATCCAAGGTAGTCGGCCAGCAGGCGCAACCACTCCGGGCGGGCGAGCGGGAGTTGCCGCGAAGGTTCCATCAAAAAAGCCTCAGTGGTCGCGCAAGATCGCCGAGAGCAATGCGCGGGGCGTCAAGCACACGACTCCATACGGCTTCCCCAAGACCAGGATATCGGGGTCGTAAGATACGAGATACTCCGCGCGGGTGACGAGAGCCGCCATGATGACCGCATCGTCTTTCGGGTCGCGGCTCACCGTCTTCTTGAGTGGAACGTCCGGTGTAAGTTTGGAAACGGCCTTGAGCCATGCGATCCAGTTGACCCAATTGGCATTGCGCCACCGTTTCTCCGTTTCAGCGATCCGTTGCACCGTGTCGCCCCATTCCGCGGTCAACGCCGACGTGCGCCACGACTCGAAACCGCCGACCGCGAGCAGCTTGAGGACTTTGCGGGCGTCGCCGCCGCCCCACCCGATGCCGGCTACCACGACGGAACTATCCAAAACGGCGCGCGGCTTATGCACGGCGTTCCTTCTTGAACCTGCGAACCGCTGCCAACACGGCTTCGACCGGCTCGGCTTCCTCGCTGCCCTCGCCTTCCATGCGGCGAAACTGTTCCAGCAGATGGGCCTGCTCCTGCTCCTGACGGTTGCGGATCAGCTCGCGGACCACGTCGCTCGTGCTGGCGAATCCGCCCGCCTCCCGCCGGGAGTTGAGCCAACTTTTCTGCTCTTCAGAGATTGAAATATTCAGCGTGCTCGACATGGCGGTACTATGCCGGCTTGTTGAATCCTGTCAATATCCGCCATGAGCGCATGGGTATGCACTGGGAATCGAACTGAGGAACCGCCGAGACGCAACAAACGCGGAGGCGAACAGGACTTCGCACTCGCTCCGTCCCGTCGCCTCTCCAGGAGACCATCCGAATGCCGTCCCCAAACTATTCGGGTGTTCAAGGCTCGGACTCTCGCCCGGCAAGTTCTTTCACCGATTCACCCCAGACGGCGATTACGCGGTCTTCTCTGCGTTCGTCGCGTCTCGGTGGTTTCCCGGCGGGATGCCTGCCACATCGTCATGGCTAAGCAGGCGCGCGATCAGCTCTTTGCCGGAAGCTCGCTACGGTGACTGCACGGCGCGGTAGAAGCGGTGGGGCAGCGCGGCGGCGCCGATGTCCACGGGCAGCAACGCGCCACCGGTGCCAGGGATGTTGTTCATGAGCACGCTCCACATGTCCTCAATGTTGTCCTTGCTCTCCACCCCGTAGTTCCTTCCGAAGAGCGTGTTGAACCGCAGCCGGACGTCCGAGCCGACTCTTTCCGGCGCGGCGAGGCGCAGGCTGGGATCAGCCTCGTATGCGCCGATGTCGCTGCCATCGCCGCCTTCGGCGTTGGGGGTGTTGGGATCGTCAATGGGGCGGGGCAAACCGCGCTGGTCGGTGGTCAAGCCGCCGCTGTGGCCGGCGTCCAGGGCCGGGCTGTCATAGCGCAGGGCGTGCGTGAGCGCCGAGCCGCCCAGGTCGGCCAAAGGGCCGAGCTTCGGGTCTTGGTTGTAGAGGTTGTGGGCCGTGAGGTTCGTGATCGCACAGCCGTTGGTGTCTTGAATTAGTGATTGGGGCGAAAGGGCGAAGGAGCGCGTGGGCATTGGTTGTGGTGCGGAT
>CAZJTM010000311.1:0-4965 GCA_964548925.1 uncultured Verrucomicrobiota bacterium
TGGTGGCTGGAGGCATCTGGGCCGGCATCTACTTTTGGACCCGACCGGCGCGGGCCGCGACGGAGTACAAGACCGCCGCCGTCACGCGCGGCGACATCACGCAATTCGTCACGGCGAACGGTTCGCTCACCCCCGTCCAGTTGGTGGAGGTCGGGAGTCAGATTTCGGGAACGATCACCGAAGTCAAAGTGGACTTCAATTCACGCGTGAAGGCAGGGGACATCGTGGCGCAGATTGACCCGGCGACTTATGAACGCGCCCTGGGGCAGGCGGAGGCGGAACTGGCCAACGCCGAAGCAGCTCAGGAACTGGCACAACTCAACTACGATCGTGGCGAAGAACTTTACAAGGCGAATCTGATCTCCAAATCGGAATTTGATCAACTGCGCGTGCAACTCAACCAGGCCAAGGCGCAGGTGAAGACCCGCCAGGCCAACGTCGAGCGCGCCAAGGTGGACCTGAGCCGCACGACCATTTGCGCGCCGATTGACGGGGTGGTGATCACCCGCCGGGTCGAGGCCGGCCAGACGGTGGCCGCGACGATGAACACGCCGACGCTGTTCACCATCGCCAACGACCTGCGCAAGATGCGGATTGAAGCCGCCGTCTCCGAGGCCGACGTGGGCGGGGTGGAGGAAGGGCAGCGCGTTCAGTTCACGGTGGACGCATTTCCGGGGCGCACGTTTGAAGGGACGGTCAAACAGGTGCGCTACGCGGCGAGCACCAACCAAAACGTCGTCACTTACGGCGCCGTCGTCGAGGTGGACAACCAGGAACTCAAGTTGCGGCCCGGGATGACTGCCACCGCGAAGTTCATCACGGCGGAACGGAAGAACGTGCTCAAGCTGCCCCTTGCGGCCGTCCGTTTTCGCCCCACTGCCGACGTCATTGTGGTCGGGGACACCAACGCGGCAGCCGCCAAGACGGGCGCAGGTCCGGCGCTCATCGAAAGCGGTCCCTTTGCCGGCCTGCCGGTCATGCCCTGGATGACCGGTGGCGAACGGCGTCGTCCGACGGACGCCGAGCGCGATGCTTACGTCGCGACGTTGACGCCGGAGCAGAAGCAGAAATACGAGAAGATCATGGCGGAATTTCGCGCCCGGATGGCGCAGGGCGGAGGCCCTGGAGGCGGAGGTTTTGGCGGCGGGGGCGGAGGCGGTTTCGGTGGGGGTGGTTTCGGTGGCGGTGGGTTTGGCGGGGGGTCGGGATCCAGGCCACGACCGGAATCCAATGAACCCAAGACCGCAACGGTCTATGTAAGGGAGAAACCCGCTCCCAACGCGCCCGCTGATCAGGTCGTGCTGCGTGCCGTTACAGTCAAGCTCGGGATCGCTGACTCGAGCAACGTCGAAGTCCTGGAGGGCCTCAGCGAGAATGACCAGGTGATCAGCGGCGCGAGCACGATCGTGGCGGCCACCCCGCAGAATCCGCTGAACCCCTTTGGCGGCCCGCGCCGCCCACGCTGACGCACCCGCGCCATCCGGCCATGCAACCCATCATCAAGTTGGTGGATTTCCGGCGTACCTATCGGAACGGCTCGCTGGAGGTCCATGCCGTGCGCGGCGTCACGCTCGACATCTTCCCCGGCGAATTTGTGGCCATCATGGGGGCGAGCGGCTCCGGCAAGTCCACCTTGATGAACACCATCGGCTGCCTGGACCGCCCGACCAGCGGCCGTTACGAACTCGACGAGGTGGACGTGGGCGAACTGGGGCGCGACGAGCTGGCCGAGTTGCGGAACTCGAAGCTGGGATTTGTCTTCCAAGGCTTCAACCTGCTCCCCCGCACGTCGGCGCTGGAGAATGTCGAGCTCCCGCTGCTTTACTGCCGCCCGCCGATGCCCGCGCGGGAACAACAGGAACGCGCCTTGGCCGCGCTGGAAATGGTCGGATTGGCGGACCGCGCCGATCATTACCCCAACCAGCTTTCCGGCGGCCAGCAGCAGCGTGTCGCCATCGCCCGGGCACTGGTCAACGAACCGCGCGTGCTCCTGGCGGATGAACCCACCGGCAACCTCGACACGCGCACCAGCATTGAAGTCATGGGGGTGTTTCAGTCGCTCAACGATCAGGGCATTACCATCGTCATGGTCACGCACGAGTTGGACATTGCCGGTTTTGCCAAGCGCAAAGTGGTGATGCGCGATGGCGTTGTCCGCACGGACGAACTGGTTGCCACCCGTCTCCACGCCCCCGAGGCCCTCGCGCGACTGGACGCCGAGCAGCGGGCCGTGCATCTTGCCTGACCTATGTTTGCCATCCTCAAGACAGCCCTGCGAGCGATCCGGCGGAATATCCTGCGCTCGTTCCTCACCATGCTCGGCATCATCGTGGGCATCGCCGCCGTCATCGTCGGCGTGAGCATGGGCGCCGGCGCGAAGGCCGAGGTCGAGCGGCAGATTGCCAGCATGGGCAACAACCTCTTGATCATCTTCTCCGGCAACATGTCCCGCGGCGGGGTTCGGGGCGGCTTTGGCATGCAACCAACGCTGACGGAGCGGGACTACAATTCCTTGAGGAGTGAAGTGGCGGGGCTCGCCGGCATCAGCCCCGAGGTGCGCGCCACCGTGCAGGTGGTGGCCGGCAACCAGAACACGTCCGTGGGCGTGTGGGGCGTCAGCGCGGACTTTGCGGAAATCCGGTCGTGGAAGTTTCAATCCGGCGAGAATTTCACGGAGGCGGACGTGCGCAACGCGGCCAAGGTGTGCCTGATGGGCAAGACCACCGCCGCAACCCTCTTTGGCGAAGGCATTGACCCGGTGGGGCAGACGGTGAGCATCAAGAACTCGCCGGTGACGGTGGTCGGCTGGCTCGCCTCCAAGGGCGCGAACAACTTCGGCCAGGATCAGGACGATATCATCATCATGCCCTACACCAGCGTCATGAAGCGGCTCTCCGGTGATACCAAGTTCCGGTCGCTGAGTGCCGCCGCAACGAGTCCCGAGGTGATGAACGACGTGACGAACCAAGTCACCGCCATCCTGCGCCAGAACCATCAGATCACGGAAGACAAGGAGGATGATTTCTCCATCCGCAGCCAGCAGGAGATGAGCGACTTCTTCAACGCCAACAACCGGGTGATGACCGTTCTCATCAGCGCGTTCGCCGGCATTTCGCTGGTGGTGGGGGGTATCGGCATCATGAACATCATGCTCGTCAGCGTCACCGAACGCACCCGCGAGATCGGTATCCGCTTGGCTGTGGGCGCGCGCGCCCGGGACGTGCTCCGCCAGTTTCTGATCGAAGCCGTGCTGCTGAGCGTGGTCGGCGGCGCCCTCGGGATTCTGACAGGCTACTGGCTCGCGCCGTTGCTCACCAAGTTCGCCGGCTTTCCGACGCTCATCTCCACCGAGTCGGTGCTGCTGGCCTTCTCCGTCAGCGCCGTGATCGGCGTGGTCTTTGGCTTCTTCCCCGCCCTCAAGGCGGCCAACCTCGATCCGATCGAGGCGCTGCGTTACGAATAGCCCTGCCGGCACTGCCGGCCTGCCAGCGAAGCGAGCCTCACTGAAACAGCTTCGGCGCGAACTCGTTCAGATACTCACGCCACTTGTCCCAAGTGTGCGCCCCCTCTGTTTCCTTGTAGATCACGTCGAACTTGTGGCTCTTGAACATTTCGACGGTTTTCCGCGAGGTTTCAACGAGGAAATCGTCCTTGCCGGTGGCGAACCAGAACAGCTTCAGGCCCTCCTTTAGCTTCGCGTCGTCAAGGATCGCCTTGTGCTTCTCCTCGAAGCTTGGGCCTTGCTGGGGGGTGCCGCCCGGCCCACCGGCGATGCCGAAGATGCCCGAGCTATAGACCCCCAGGTAGGCGAACTTCTCCAAGTTCAGGATGCCGATGTTCAGCGTATGCATGCCGCCCATTGAAAGCCCGGCCATCGCGCGGTGCGCGCGATCCGTGTGAACCCGGTAGCGCTTTTCCATCTGCGGCTGGATGTCGGCCAAAAACTCGCGCTCGAATTCGTCAGTGAAATTTGCACCGAACCGGAACGGCCCGGTGTGCCCGTGCGGCATCACCACCACCATGGGCTTGGCTTTGCCGGCGGCGATGAGGTTGTCGAGGATGAAGCCCGCCCGGCCCACCGTGCTCCAGGAGGCGTCGGAGTCAAACGCGCCGTGCAGCAGGTAGAAGATCGGAAACTTGCCTTCCCCCGACTCGTAGCCCGGCGGCGTATAGACATGCAGGCGGCGGAAACGCTTCAACGTCGAGGACCAGTAGGTTACCACCGATACCGCGCCGTGCGGCACGTCCTTCGTGTCCATGAACTCCGCTCCGGGCACGTGGACCAGGCTCCAGGTGTTTTCGTTGGACTCGCTGGTGACGGGGTTGCGCGGGTCTATCACCGCCACGCCGTCCACATTGAAGTGGTAACGATATGCCCCCGGGGGAAGTGGACCGACAGCGATTTCCCAGACACCGTTTGTTCCCTTGGCGAGCGCCGTGGACTGGCCGAAGCCGGTGCCGGGAATGTCACCGCTGCCGCCCAGTTGGACCTGTTCCGCCTTGGGAGCGTGGATGCGGAAGGTGACCTTTCGGTCCGTTGAAACCTCCGGCGAAACCACAGGCGGTGGCTGGTTTCCCCATCGGGGTTGGGCAAACGTGGGCAGGGCAAAGGTGAGGGGGGCCAGCAGCGCCACCAGCAGCAGTGGTTGGTTTGAGATTCGAAGTTTCATGATGTGGTTTCAGTTCTTGTTCCGCCATGCGCTCCGCGCGGTGTGCCGAGCGTGGCTTGTGTCTTCTTGACCCGCGTTGGATATCGCTGATGCGAACCTACTGTCAAGGCAAGTCTCTTTGTATGACGGCGCCGCCTGCGCCATCTCCCGGGCGCTTTTCCGGACAATTTGCCGGGGAGGCACTCCTGAAGATGCCAGGCAACGGTTCTGGAGATCAAAACTTGGCCATTGGCTCCGGAATCGCGCGAAGCCACTGGACCCAAAGTGGCTTGGGCTTGCGCTATCTTGCGAATCG
>CAZJTM010000312.1:0-4958 GCA_964548925.1 uncultured Verrucomicrobiota bacterium
AACTCGGCCGGGAATACGCCCGGTTGAAGGAATTGGTGGCCACCAGCGACGCGTACTTGAAAGTGCTCGCAGACCTGGCGGACAACCGCGCCCTGCTCGCCGCCGAAGCGGCCGACTCCGAACTGGCGTTGATGGCCAAAGAGGAGATCGCCCGGCTCGAAGGCCGCGAGCGGCAGTTGGAGAAAGCCGTCCAGTTTGGCCTCGTGCCGCCCGATCCCGCGGACTCGCGCAACACAATCGTGGAGATTCGCGCGGGCGCGGGCGGGCAGGAGTCCGCGTTGTTCGCGGCGGATTTGTATCGCATGTACAGCCGCTACGCCGAGGCGCGCGGCTGGAAGGTCGAACCGCTGGATTCAAACCCTTCCGATCTCGGCGGTTTCAAGGAAGTGGTGTTCCAGATCACAGGGGCAGACGTGTTCAAGCGGCTCAAGTACGAGAGCGGGGTGCATCGCGTCCAGCGCGTGCCGGCCACCGAGGCGCAAGGGCGCATCCACACCAGCACCGCGACGGTGGCAGTGCTGCCCGAGGCGCAGGAGGTGGACATCGAGATCAGGCCGGAGGACATCGAAATCAATGTCTGCCGCGCGTCCGGCAAAGGCGGCCAGGGCGTGAACACCACCGATTCCGCCGTGCAGATCCAACACAAACCCAGCGGCCTGATCGTTCGTTGCGCGGACGAGCGCTCGCAACAGAAAAACAAGGCCAAGGCCATGACTGTCTTGCGGTCGCGATTGTTGGAAGCCAAGGTGGCTGAGGAAAACGCCAAGTACGCCGCCCATCGCAAACAGCAGGTCGGCACCGGCGAGCGCAACGAGAAGATTCGCACCTACAACTTCCCGCAGAATCGCGTCACGGACCACCGCATTGAACTTACGCTTTACAACTTGTCGGTGGTGATGGACGGCGAACTCGACGGCGTGATCGAGCCGCTGATGCGGCATGATTTGGAAGAGCGACTTGCGGCGCTGACTGCGGAGGGCGCGTGAGAGCGGCGTCGTTCCCTGGCTTCAAACTGTTTCCAGCATGAAACGGGTCTGCGTCTTCTGCGGTTCCAAGAAGGGAAGTTCCGCCGCGTTTGCCACCGCCGCCCGCAGGCTGGGCGAGGCGCTGGCGGCGCGGGGCATCGAGCTAGTCTTCGGCGGCTCGCACGTCGGCTTGATGGGCGTGGTGGCGGATGCGGTGTTGGCCAACGGGGGACAGGTGACCGGAGTCCTGCCGCGCTTCATGGAAGACAAGGAGCTTGCCCATCCGAACCTGACGCGGCTGCACATTGTCGAGACGATGCACGAGCGCAAGCAGCGGATGGCGGAGCTGGCGGAGGGATTCATCGCGTTGCCCGGCGGCGTGGGCACGCTGGAGGAAATCTTTGAGGCTTTCACCTGGCAGCAGTTGCATCTGCATGCGTATCCCTGCGGCTTGTTGAACGTGGCGGGTTACTACGACGGGCTGATGGAGTTTCTGCGTGGCTCGGTCCGCGGCGGTTTCGTGCGGCGCGAGCAGCTTGCCCGGTTGCTTGTGGCCGCGACTCCGGCGGAACTGCTCGACCAATTTGCGGCCTACCAGCCGGATCGTTCCGGCCCCTGGATGCCAAGCAAGGTGATTTGAATCCGACATGACGCCCAAAGCTTTGATCTTCGATTGCGACGGCACGCTGGCCGACACCATGCCGCTCCACTATCGTGTCTGGAGCACGCTGGCCCGGAAGCACCACTTCGATTTCCCGGAAGACCGGTTCTATGCGTTCGGCGGCGTGCCGACCCGCGACATCCTGAAAGTCCTGGGCCAGGAACAGGGGATTGCACTCGACCCCCTGGCCATCGCCCGCGAGAAGGAGGCCGGCTACCTGCCGCTGATCGCGCAGGTCGAGCCGATCAACGCCGTCGTCGGCATTGCTCGGGAGCACTTCGGCAAAATTCCGATGGCCGTGGCCTCGGGCGGCTCGCGCCATGTGATTGAACAGGTCTTGCAGCACCTCAACCTCCGCCCGTTGTTCGCCGCCGTGGTGACCCACGAAGACGTGACGCGGCAAAAACCGGCCCCCGACATCTTTCTGGAAGCCGCCCGCCGTCTGGGCGTGCCGCCGCAATGCTGCCGTGCTTACGAGGACACCGACATCGGTTTGGAAGCTATTCGCGCCGCCGGCATGGAAGCGGTGGATGTGCGGGAGTTGCTGGCGCAGCACTGAGGCACTCGTCTGCCAGCCGATGGGGTGTGTGGCCAACGGGGTTGCCTGCCGGCCAGAACGATGAGAAGGGCTCCCGAGCGTGGGCTCCGCGCGACGGATCACGGCTCAGCAACTTGCCGATCCCGGTTCCGTCATTGCGTTGGGCGCGTTTGGCGGCTACTGGTTTCAGGCAACCATGACCACTGAAGTCATCAGCACGCAGCAAAAGGCGCTGCGCATCAACCGCGACGCGCGATGCTACGGCACGTTCGCCGAGATCGGCGCCGGCCAGGAAGTGGCCCGCTGGTTCTTCCAGGCCGGCGGCGCCTCGCACACGGTGGCCAAGACCATCTGCGCCTATGACATGGCGGTGAGCGACGCGATCTACGGCCCCGCCGAGCGGTACGTCAGCCGCCAGCGGTTGCAGGCCATGCTCACCTACGAGTTCGACCTGTTGCTGGAGCGGCTTGACGCCAGGCGCGGCGCGGAGCAGACGTTCTTCGTCTTCGCCAACACCGTCGCCACTCGCAAGGAAGGCGGGCATGGCTGGCTGGGCATCCGGTTCCAAACGCAACCGCGCGAGGCGGCGTCCGAAATCCTCCTGCACGTGCGCATGCTGGACAAGGAAAACGTCCGGCAGCAGGAGGCGCTCGGCGTGATTGGCGTGAACCTGATCCACGGCGCGTTTTACCTGCACGCCGAACCGGACCGGCTGATCCGCTCCCTGCTCGACAACCTCACGTGGGAACGCGTGGAAGTGGACATGATCCGCTTCGGCGGGCCGGCGTTTGCGGGCGTGGACAACCGCCTGATGGCGCTGCAACTCGTCGAACAGGACCTCACCGAGGCGGCGATGTTCACGGCGGAAGGCGAGGCGGTGCAATGGGCCGAAGTGCTCTACAAGAAACCGGTGCTGGTGCAACGCGGGAGTTTTCGCCCGCTCACCAACGCCACGCTCGACGTGCTGGAACGCGCCCACGAACAGTTCGTGCGCGAGCCGGAGTTGCAGGGCGCCGCACCCGTGGTGCTGGTGGAAATGACCTTGCGCCACCTGACCACGGGCGATGCGATTGATCATCCGGATTTCCTCCAGCGCGCCGACACGTTGCGGGCGTTGGGGCGCACGGTGTTGATCTCCAACTTCCGCCGCTACCATCGGCTGGCGTGGTACCTCTCCCGTTACACCGACCGGCCGCTGGGCTTGGCGCTGGGGGCGTCGCATCTGGCGGAGATCTTCAACGAGACTTTTTACAACGAGACGGAAGGCGGCTTGCTCGGCGGCTTGGGGCAGCTCTTCAAGAACCCCGCGCGGCTCTATGTCTATCCGAGCATCGAGCCGGAAACCGGGCGGGTGACGATGGTGGAAAACTTCCCGGTCGCCGAGAACTTGAAGCACCTCTACGCGCACTTGCTGCAAAACCGTTTTCTCGTGGGCCTGACGCCGAGCGACTGGGACTTTCTCCCGATCCGGCGACAGGATATCCTGACGAAGATTCAGCGGGGCGATGCGTCGTGGGAACGCTTCGTGCCCCCACCCATTGCGGCCCTGATCAAGCACGAGGGGATGTTCGGATTCCGCAAACGCACTCGGCTGTGAAATTCGTCAGCCTCAAGAACCTCGAAATGATCCCGCAACGGCTGGCCGCCTTCGCGCAATCGCTCAAGCCCGGCGAGCAGTTCAAGGTGCAGATTTGAGGACCTCGATTCGCCTGGTTTTGGACCACGCCGGCTTTGCTATAGCGCGCATTACCCTATGGGCAGCGGTTCGCAGAGGGCTGAAAGTCTTGGCCTCGCTGCATCGCAAACGCTCGGCGGGCTTTGGCCCCCTCATTACTCGCCAAGGCCCGCCGTATATTGAGACAGCATCCACGGGAGAAGCACAGCGGCGGTTTGTCCCGCTGGAGTGTGCCGTGTTATGGAATTCTGGTAACACGGTAGAATCTTCGTTCCGTATCCTTGATACCATCAGTCACGCAATTGCTACCAGTCCCCTGCACCGCCACCCCGAAGTTGAGCCAGTTGGTGTCGGACACGTTCGTCTTGTACTGCACTTGGTATAGTTGGTTGGTGCGACCCGACCAGCAAATGTCCAGAGCAGAAATGTGAATGGCCGCCAACAGATCCTCGTCCGCCCCTCCCACTGCCGTCGCTCCGACGAGGACCAGACGCTGGTGGTATTCCCCGTGGCCGGCGTCTGTTAGGCAGATGCGGGTCAGGGTCTGCGTCAAGAATTCAGCGGGCAGGTCAATCTGCTGTTTGTCCAGCAGGTTGTAGACGTTTCCTGACAGTCCATTGTCCCAGACCTTGATTGTGGTAGTTCCGTTGATCTGGCTTGCATAACCGTTGTTCGGGCTATGATCACGAATATCAACATCCGCATACAGGTCCTTCCGATAGTAGGCCCCGGATGAGCCATAGAACTCAATCCACGCATAAGGGCCTCCTGCGGTTCCCCAAGTGGTGTTCAAAAGTGTATGCACCGACTTTACGCCAAACACCCCCACTGGGAATAGGTTCGAACGAACATCCGCGCCAGCCCCGCCAGCGGAGTAGCCGTCCCAAATTTGGTTGCCAGACGTTGGAATGGTGAAGGGAACTCCGCCCAGCAGGACGTTGCCTGGGGTGAAGGTGTAGGACAGATACGACAACGGTTGATTGAATGTGGATGAGAGATCTATGGGATAGCTAGCCGTCACCACCGTCGCTCCGACGAAAACCAGACGTTGGTGATATTCCCCATGGCCGGCGTCTGTTAGGCAGATGCGGGTCAGGGTCTGCGTCAAGAATTCAGCGG
>CAZJTM010000313.1:0-4957 GCA_964548925.1 uncultured Verrucomicrobiota bacterium
TGCGGGAGGCGCTGCGCCTGCGCCCGGCTTCGCCGCTCTACGCGCACGCGCTCGCGCGGGTCCTGGCCACGGCGCCCCAAGCGGCGTTGCGTGACGGTGCGGAAGCGGTGCGTCTGGCCGAGGCGGTTTGTGCCGCGAGCCAGCGGCAGAACCCGTATCATCTCGACACGCTCGCCGCGGCCTACGCCCAGGCGGGGCGATTCGACGACGCGGTGTCCGCGCAACGGGAAGCCATCGTCCTGGCCACCTCGGCGGGAAAGACGAACGTGGTTGCCGAGTTCGAGAAGCACTTGAAGCTGTACGCCGACCGCCAAGCGTACCGGGAGCCGGACCGGTGAAGTGGTTGGCCGGCATGAAGTCGGCCTCGCGCTGTTTTGCGCGCTCGTCTGGCTGCAACTCGCTTCGGATGGTGGTCAGGGCCGGTTCGCCCAGTTCTTGCGGGCTTGCGCAAAGCGATCCGAGACGAACTCCCAGTTCACCACGTTCCACCACGCGGCGATGTAATCCGCGCGGCGGTTCTGGTAATTGAGGTAATAGGCGTGTTCCCAGACATCGAGGCCCAGCAGCGGGATTTGACGGAGAACCAACTTGTCCTTCGCCGCCGCACCAGCCTTTCGCTGCACTTCCGCCGTGGCGGCCTGCGCGACGAGCATGATGGCGGAATCCTGGTTGGGGGTGGTTTCAATGCGCAGGTCCGCGCCATCCAGCGTCAGCCAGGCCCAGCCACTGCCGAAGACTTTCATCGCGGCCTCGCTGAACTTCGCCTTGAAACCGTCCACGCTGCCGAAAGTGGCTTCCAGCGCCTTGGCCAATTCACCCGAGGGTGCGCCGCCGCCCGGCGCCATCATCAGCCAGAACAGCGAATGGTTGTAATGGCCGCCCGCGTTGTTGCGCACCGTCGTGCGGATGGCTTCCGGCACGGCGTCCACGTTCACGACGAGTTCGGCGATGGACTTCTTCGCCAGTTCCGGCTGGCCCGCGAGGGCTTTGTTCAAATTGGCCACGTAAGCCGCGTGATGCTTGTCGTGGTGGATTTCCATCGTGCGCACGTCAATGTGCGGCTCAAGCGCGTCGTAATCGTAGGGCAGGGGCGGCAGCGTGAACGGTTCGGCGGCGCCGGGCTGCGCTTGGGCCAACACCCGCGGCAAGGTGGCGGCGGTGGCGGCAATGAGTGCTGTGGTCTTCAGGGCTTTGCGTCGGGTCATCATGGGCGGAAAACTAGACCAGGCGCGCATCGAGGGCAAGCCGGCGCTACGCGAGTTGCAGTCGCCGCAAGATCTTCCGGTCCAAGCCGGTGAATGCCTTCCGCCGCAATTCCGCCCGCGTGAACCAACGGGCCTCCGGCAGGGGGCCGAGCGATTCACCCGCGAACACCTCCGCCCGAATGCGGTGGCGCGTGATGTTGTGCGGCACGGCGCAGAGCGGCGTTCGCGTTGCCGGTTTGATGCCGAGCGCCTCGCGCGCAAGGCGGGGCACCTCTCGCCGCTCGCCCTGAACCTCGACCTGCGGTAATTCCCAGAAGTGCGCGTTGACGCCGCCCGCCGGACGTTGTCGCGCCATAACTCGGCCGTCGCGCTGGACGAGAAACACCGCGATGCGGCGTTCTGCAGCAACGATTCGTTTGCGGGAGTTGGGCAACTGATCCGCAATGCCGAGCCGCCGGGCGGCGCAGAGCTTGGCCACCGGACACGCCTCACAACGCGGATTTCGCGGTGTGCAGATCACCGCGCCGAGTTCCATGAGCGATTGGTTCAGGCAGGAGCACGGCCCCGTGGTGGCTTTGGCAGCCTCTCCCGGGTGGCGGCGGTTCGGCTGAACGCCGCGCGCTTTGCGGGATGACGACAAGGTTACGGCGCTTTGCCGAGACGCCGTCACGACCAGTTCTTCCGCCAGTTGCCACAGCCGGCCGTTGGTTCTGGCTTCGCGCGGGTTCGTTCGCATCGCGAACAGGCGTGTGAGCACGCGCGTGACGTTGCCGTCCAGGATCGGCCGGGGTTGGTTGAACGCGATGCTGGCAATTGCGCCGGCGGTGTAACGGCCCACGCCCGGCAGGGCAAGAATCCGATCGAAGTCATCCGGGAAGTGGCCGCCGTGTTCTTTAACCACGTGTCGGGCGGCTCGCTGGAGATTGCGAACCCGCGTGTAGTAGCCGAGCCCTTCCCAGAGTTTGCGAAGCTTCGCGGGCCGCGCTTTTGCGACCGACTGAATCGTGGGCAACGCGCGCATCCAGCGCTCCCAATACGAAATCACGGTCGCCACCTGTGTCTGCTGGAGCATGACCTCCGAAATCCAGACGGCGTAGGGATCACGCGTCCGCCGCCACGGCAGGTCGCGGGCGTTGGTGGAGAACCAAGCGAGCAGGGCGCGGACGATTTGCAGTCTCTTCGCGGGCTGTGCTTTGCGTGTCGCGTGGCTGGCCATCGGTGCCCCCCATGATCTGGATCGCATTGACGAAGGGAAGGAAAGTTTCGCGGTTGCCAACCGTTGACCCTTGTGCCGCTGCTGTGGCAGCTCGCGAGGCCATACGGCAAAACCCTTGTGCAGCGTCCGGCATGCGCGCGGTTCAGCGCCGCTCTGGCATTTGCATCCATCGGAGCACCGTCTCCGCCGCCGGTCTTGTGGCTGTGGCCAGGACGTTGTGGTCCGCTGCCCAGAAGGTTTTCGCGCCGCGGTAGCCCGGACAATGCCGCCGCAGCCACGGACGGACCAGCGCCGGCGGCACGATGGGATCCACGGCGCCGGCCAAGTGATACACCGGCAGGCTGACCCGCCGCGCGATCGGACGCGGGTCGGTTTCCGCCACGAGTCGCAACCGCGCCCGCATGGCTTCGCGATCCGGCGCGGTGCGGCGCGCGACAAATTCGCCGATGCTGGCGAGCGTTTCCGGCGCGTTGCGGTGGCGGAACTTCGCGTAACAGGCGTAACCTCGGAGCAGCCGACGGTACAGGCTCATGGGCAACCACTCCCCGGCTCTGCGCATCCACCGCGCGCCCCACGGCATGGGATGCCGCACAAAGCCGCCGGCCAAGACCAGACCGAGCACTTTGAAGCGAGCCGCAACAGGTCCCGGTCTCGTGCCCGGTTGCCGCCCGACACCGCTCAGCAACTCCCACGCGAGGAGTGAGCCGAACGATTCCGCCAGCAACCAGCCTTGCGCGATTCCGTTTGCCGACAGCGCATCCGTGACTGCCGCCGCGTAATCCGTCGGGGTCCACGTCACCGTGCGCGGGTAGGTGAATTCGATGAAGCGCACGCGCCCCGCCACCGCCGCGCGGAAGCTGCTCACCAAGGTCCAATCGCCGTGCAACCCCGGCAGGTACACCAGGGTTGGCAGCGCGGCATCCCCGTGGATGCGAATTTGGAGTTGCTCGTTCATTTGCGTCGCTTCACCCGCCGCCTTTGACGGCAAACTGGCGACCAGCGTTCGATCCCTGTTGCCGAATCGTAGCCGCCGACGTGGATTGGCGCGGGCCGGCTTCGGCGCAACCCAACATCGCAGCCACGCCCCAAGGACGGGAGAGATTCTCCACGCCAAAAACCGGGCTCGACAGGCTTGTCTGGCGAGCCTAGCGTCCGCGGCGTTGAATATCGTATGCGTATGCGCGTGAGAATCCCTCAAGTCATTCCGCAGGCGGTCTGCGCCGGATGGCTGGCGCTGGCTCTCGCGACTGCGGCGGCAGGGCAGTTCGATTCTGCCGATGCCGCGCAGATCCTCCGCCGCGGCATCGCGGAGCGCGCCTTTCCCGGTTGCACCGTGGTCGTCGGCACGGACGAGCGGGTGTTGTGGTCTGAGGCCTTCGGGTTTCAGGACTACACCAACCACGTTCGCGTGAACCGCGCGGCGATCTACGACCTCGCCTCCGTGACAAAAGTCGCTGGCACGACTTCCGTCTTCATGCGGCTGGTGGCGCTGGGCAAGGTGAAGTTGAGCGACCCGGTGAGCCGATACCTGCCGGAGTTTATGGCCGCGTCGCCCACGCCGGAGGAACGCGCCCGGCGCAAGCGGATCACGGTGGAGCACCTGCTCACACACACGGCCGGCTTCGTGGCGTGGAAACCGTTCTACAAAACCGCGCATGGCTACGGGGAGTTGCTGAAAGCGATTTACGCCACGCCGCTCGATGCCGCGCCGGGGGAGCGCTTCCGCTACAGCGATTGCGGGATGATCCTTGCTGGCGAAGTGGCCTCCCGCGCCGGAGGCAAACCGCTGCGCGAGCTGGAGCGCGAGCTGGTCTTCGATCCGCTCGGCATGAGGGACACGCTGCGTTGTCCCCCGGCGAAACTGGCGGCGCGCATCCCGCCCACGGAGTTTGAGGCCGCCACCGGCAAGGTTGTGCATGGCGTGGTGCATGACGAAAACGCCCGCGCGGGGGACGGGATCACGGGGCATGCGGGGTTGTTCGCCACGGCCGAAGACCTCGGGAAGCTGGCCCGGGAGCTTCTCCGGGCGACGGAGGGTCGGAGCAAGCTGTTCCCGCGTGAAGTGGTGGAGGAGTTCTTCCGCCCCCGCAAGGTCGGCGTCAACGCCATCCGCGCGATCGGTTGGGGCATTCCCGAGGCAAGCCCCGGCCAGACGGAGCGCCTCGTCAGCCACAACGGATTCACCGGCACTTACCTCCTGCTCAACCTCGATCAAAAGCGATTCGTCGTGCTGCTGACGAATCGTGTGCATCCCACCCGCGACAACGACAAGCTCACGCGCGTGCGGCGGGAGTTCTTGGAAACGGTCGCGAAGCAGTTCGAGCCGCCCGCAGCCAAATGAGCCAAGCCGGCAGACTATTGATTCCTGGCGGACTCAGGGCGATGCAGACGCTGGAGCCTCTGGAGTCTTCCACAACGATGCGTGCGTCGCGCCAGCGTTTGAAGTGCGTGCGATTTATAGCCGCGTTCGGCGTGGCCCACAGCGAGGCGCGGAGTTCCCCCCGGGGCCCCACCCCAATCGGTGGTCCAGCCCACG
>CAZJTM010000314.1:0-4934 GCA_964548925.1 uncultured Verrucomicrobiota bacterium
TTGCCGGGATACGGCGCGCCAAAGGCCACGCGCTTCTTGCCCTGGCCCCGATTTTGAAAGACGGTCATGAAGAGCGATTCGCCGGTGAGCAGCCGCTTGCCCGCGCCCATGAGCGCCCCGAGGAAGCCACTGTTCTGTTGCGAGCCATCGCCGAAGATTGTTTCCATGGCGATTCCGTCGTCCATGTACATCATGCCGCCAGCCTCAGCGACTGCGGCTTCCATCGGGTCGAGCTCCACTTCGACGAATTGCATGTCGTCGCCGAAGATCTTGTAGTCAATTTCATGCATCGCGTTCATGGCGTGTCATTCATCATTGAGTTGATTGCGGCGCGCATCATGCCCGGGGACCGCCGCGCCCGCAACTGCTTCGCGATAGCCGGGCTTTGACCCCTTTCCGCGCGGGTGATACGGTCTCGCCAGGTGACATGAAAACGACGCTCACGATTGGCCAGTATCTCATCCAGCGGCTCTACGCGCATGGCGTCCGGCACGTCTTCGGGATTCCGGGTGACTACGTGCTCGGCTTCTACGACCAACTCTCCAAAGGCCCGCTCCAGGTCGTCAACACGTGCGATGAACAGGGTGCCGGGTTCGCCGCGGATGCCTATGCGCGCGTCAAAGGCCTGGGCGCCGTCTGTGTGACCTACTGCGTCGGCGGGTTGAAGGTGGCGAACTCCACGGCGGAGGCGTTCGCCGAGAAATCGCCCGTGGTCGTGATCAGCGGTGCGCCGGGCATGAAGGAGCGCGAGAAGAATCCGTTGCTGCACCACAAGGTCCGCGAGTTCGACACCCAGAAGAAGGTCTTCGAGCAACTGACCATCGCCTCGACCGTGTTGAGCGATCCGCAGACGGCGTTTCAGGAGATTGACCGCGTGCTCCATGCGGCGCTGCGCTACAAGCGACCCGTCTATATCGAGTTGCCGCGTGACATGGTCTCGGTGCCGGGCCTCGCCCACCATCGCCCGCCGGTGCTCCACGAAACCAGCAATCCCAAAGTGCTCAGCGCCGCGCTGGCTGAGGCGACGGAGATGATCAATGCCGCCAAGCAGCCAGTCATCCTCGCCGACGTGGAGATCCACCGCTTCGGCCTGCAAGGCGAACTGCTCACGCTGGCCCAGCGGACGAACCTCCCCGTCGCGGCCACGATCCTGGGCAAGTCCGTCATCGGCGAACACCACCCGTTCTACCTTGGCGTCTATGAAGGCGCGATGGGCCGCGACGACGTGCGGCGTTACGTGGAGGCGAGCGATTGCCTGCTCATGCTGGGCGCGTTCATGACGGACATGAACCTCGGCGTGTTTACCGCGCAGCTCGACCCGGGCCGCTCGATCTCCGCCACGAGCGAGAAGCTCTCCGTCCGCTATCACAGTTACGAAGATGTCCGCTTCAAGGATTTCGTGCGCGGGCTGCTGCGGGCGAAACTGCGCCGGCGCAAGCTGGGCCGCATCCCGCATCCGCCCCACGCCGCGATGTTCAAAGCCGTCCGGGGGCGAAAGATCTCCGTGCAACGGTTGTTCCAATGCCTGAACGCGTTCCTGGACGACAACACCTCGGTGGTCGCGGAGGCGGGCGACGCCTTGTTTGGCGCGTCCGACCTCTACATCCACCGGCGCACGGAATTCTTCGGCTCGGCCTATTACACCTCGATGGGGTTTGCGGTGCCGGCGGCCATCGGCGCGCAACTGGCCAACCCGCGCTCGCGCCCGCTGGTGCTGGTGGGCGATGGCGCGTTCCAGATGACCGGCTTGGAGCTGTCCACCGCCGTGCGCAACGGGCTGAATCCCATCGTGGTGGTCTTCAACAACGGCGGCTTCGGCACGGAACGCCCGATGCAGGACGGACCATACAACGACATTGCGACGTGGCGGTACCATCGGCTGCCGGAGTTCCTAGGCGCGGGCCGGAGCTTCCTGATCCAAACGGAGGATGAACTGGACGCGGCGTTGCGGACGGCTCAGGCGGATCCAAGCTGCTTTGCCTTGCTGGACGTCCAACTCGACCCGAACGACCACTCCCCGGCGCTGCAACGGCTGACCGAACGGCTTGCTCGAAGGATTTGATCGAAACGCGGCAGCGTTGTGTGGTTTGGATTCGGACGACAAGCCGGAACAACTCTGCTTTGCGGCTTGCCACAGCGGTCGCCGGCCCTACAGTGGTCGCATGAGAATGCTCGGAGTTTCCCTGGTCGCCGGCGTGATGGCGACGCTCAGCGCGTTGGCGCAGGTGTCCGTTGAAGTGATGCTGGACCAGGAGCAGTTTCTGGCCGGCGAGGCGCTGCCCCTCGCGGTGCGCATTAGCAACCGCTCGGGACAAACCCTCCGGCTCGGCGGCGACGACGACTGGCTGAGCGTGTCCGTGGAAACGCGCGACCACGGTGTGGTCAGCAAGTTGGGCGACCCGCCGGTGCGTGGCGAATTCACCCTGGAGTCCTCGCAGCGGGCGACGCGGCGGGTGGACATCGCGCCGTACTTCAACCTGGGCCGCCAGGGCGCCTACCGCGCGCAGGTCACGGTGAAAATCGCCCAGTGGAACCAGCAGTTTTCCAGCACGCCGGTCAGTTTCGACATCATCACCGGGGCGCGCGTCTGGGAACGCGAGTTTGGCGTGCCCCAACCTGAAACCAACACGCCGCCGGAAGTGCGCAAGTACACCCTCATGCAGGCGAATTACCTCAAGAAGGGCCTCAAACTTTACCTCCGCATCACCGATGCCGAGGAGGCGAAGGTCTTCCGCGTTTTCGCCCTGGGACCGGTGGTATCGTTTGCCCAGCCCGAGGCGCAAATTGACCCGCGCTGCAACTTGCACGTCCTCTGCCAGACCGGACGGACGACTTATTCCTATACCGTCGCGAATCCCGACGGGGACGTTCTGGTCCGGCAAACACACGAGATCTCCGGCAACCGCCCCCGGCTGCAGGTGGGCGAGCACGGAAAGGTCGCCGTCGTGGGAGGAGCCCGGCGCTATGCGGACGACGACTTTCCGCCGCGCGAACCGTTCGCCAAGCCGGCGGAAGCCGCGCTGTTGTCGCCGCCCGCCGCAGTAACAAACACCCTCGACACGGCCAAGCCTTGAGGGCCCAGGTATCGCCCTCCACCTTTCAAGGTATCCTGCACAAAGAAACTGGCGCGAAGCCATCGCCTCGCGCCAGCGGTTGGGGGTGAAAGAATCGTGCTGTTAGGACGCGCTCGTACCCGGTGTCACGGAAGCGCCCGCTGGCGTCTCGGTCGCGGGTGTGGACGGCGGCGGAGCCTCGGCCACCGGCGACTCGCTGACCACTGGAGGCGCGGCCTCGGGAGCGGGTGACGCGGTGGTCGGCTCGACGGTCGCAGTGGGCGCATTCTCAGCACTCGGAGCGGCTGCTTCCGACGCCGGTGCGGTTTCCCCTGCCGGCAGAGCTTCCGGCGCAACGACCGGTTCCGCAGGTTTGGCGACCGGCTTCGGCTCCGGTTTCGGCGGTTTGGGCAACGGCTTCTTGGCGGTTTCGAGCACGCCGTTGGCGAACTCGATTACGTGACCTTGGTGAATCAGCCAGTGCAAGTCCGCGATAACTTCCGTCTGGGCCGCTGTCGGTTGAGCCGCCGCCGGCGCAGGCGGAGCGGCTGGCGCCACTGCCGCCGCTGGAGATTCCGCAGCTTCAGCAGGCGCTGACTCGGCGGGAGCACCTTCGGTCGTCACCGGGGTGGGCGCTGGCGCGGGCGCGGGCGGGGTGGGCGCGAGGGCTTCCACGAGTTGCCGGCGCGTGCATTTTGGATGCTCGTTGATGTAGCCCACCACGCGCTTGATGTTCTCCGAAAGCGGCGTGGCCTCCATGTCCAAATAGTGCGGGCGTGCCACGGAGACATGCGTCACGGTCTTGTTGACCTTGAAGAACTGGAGCCCGTGCGTGGCGAACTGCTGGCTCAATGTCGTGGCGAGCTGCAACGGGAAACGCCGCTGGTCGTCCACCGCCTGGCGCGCCAACCGCGCGAGGTCGCGGCAGCGCAGATTGCGGCAGGCCGTGCCGCTGAGCGTGTGCGACTCGACCTGCTTGATGATCGCCGCCGCGTGGGTTTCACGGAAATGCCGCTCCACAGCCTCCATGTTCCCAAGTTTGAGCGGCTCGGGCACGTTGAGGCAGATGTACTCGGTCTTCCAACTCTGGTCCTCGACCCACTTCTTCACGACCTCCTCGTCGCGCACGATCTTGATGCGGGCCTTGTAAACCTCGAACGGCATGCGCGAAAACCGCTCCGCATGCAATTGGCGCACGCGGTTTTGGTAATCATGGTAATTCGGCGGGCCAAAGATGACCCCGCTCAGGCCGCATTGCGCCACAAAGGTATATTTGCCCTTGGGCGGCTCGGTGGCGGTGCGCTCGGCCTGGTAGAAGGTGGCGAAATGCTGCTTGAGCACGTGCGCCACGACCTCGGCCTCGGAGAGCCACAACGAATCGTCCAGCGCGCAGACGAAGAGCGGCTGCACCACGGTGCCATCCGGCTGCTTTTTCACGGTGAACACGGCGCCGTGCCGCTCCGGCTTCTGGAGAATCATCTGGGCGATGTCGAACAGCGGAAACGCGCGGCCGGTCATCTTGATCTGGCGCGCGAGGTGTTCAACACCCTTGGCGTCCGGCACCAGGCGAATGCTGATCTCCGGCAACGGCGGCGGCGGTTCGCGACGCTCGCGCTCCCGGCGGTCGTCGTGGCGCGGCGCGCCTTCAGCTCCGCGGGGCGGGCGGGGCCCGCGCGGCTCGTCGCGCCGGCCAAACGGGCCACCGGACCGGCCGGGGCGGTCGCCGCCGCCGGGGCGCGGGCCTTCCCGACGCGGGCCCTCGCGCCGCGGGCCGCGTGGTCCACGGCGGTCTTCGCGCCGGTCCTCGCGGCCTTCCGCGCCGGTAAACTGGGCGTAGCGGTTGGCGGTTGATGGCTGGTGCGCCCAAGCGGGCAGGAACAG
>CAZJTM010000315.1:0-4864 GCA_964548925.1 uncultured Verrucomicrobiota bacterium
GGCAAAATTCGGCGCTCTCTGAGGGCAAGTTCCAAGAAAACAAGGATTGAAACTAGACGATGATGGTAACGAGTGCTTAGAATCTGAAACTCTGAGGGCAAGTTCCAAGAAAACAAGGATTGAAACAGAAGGATACGTGCCAGCTGTGGGATTCTGGAGATGCTCTGAGGGCAAGTTCCAAGAAAACAAGGATTGAAACATTATTGGTCCCTGGTGCCAAAGGATGAGGCTACAACTCTGAGGGCAAGTTCCAAGAAAACAAGGATTGAAACATCAGAAGTATGATCAGGATCTAGAGGCACTGAAGAGCTCTGAGGGCAAGTTCCAAGAAAACAAGGATTGAAACGCCAGCCTATCCATGTAGGGCACCATTCAGAGATAAGCTCTGAGGGCAAGTTCCAAGAAAACAAGGATTGAAACATGTTGAACACCAGGCCGGTCTTTACTTCCTTTTTATGCTCTGAGGGCAAGTTCCAAGAAAACAAGGATTGAAACTCCCATGTGATGAGGTAGTACTTCCCGTGATCCATCTCTGAGGGCAAGTTCCAAGAAAACAAGGATTGAAACCAAGCATATACAGAGGTCTGACTTAGAGGCGCTTCTCTGAGGGCAAGTTCCAAGAAAACAAGGATTGAAACTCAGATGCTCACGAGTTGGCATGGCGAACTGTAGCCTCTGAGGGCAAGTTCCAAGAAAACAAGGATTGAAACAGAGGAGGATTTGGCGAAAGATCCTCATATCCGCCCTCTGAGGGCAAGTTCCAAGAAAACAAGGATTGAAACGCCTCTTCATTCCACTCTGTATATGCTCTAAACTCTGCTCTGAGGGCAAGTTCCAAGAAAACAAGGATTGAAACCAGTGAGGTCCACATCAGTGGCGAAGGCGGGCTTCTCTGAGGGCAAGTTCCAAGAAAACAAGGATTGAAACCCTTGGCCAATCCCATCCACTATATCCATGATAGACTCTGAGGGCAAGTTCCAAGAAAACAAGGATTGAAACCAGCAGAAGGATACTCGGCGAAAAATGTGTCTGCATCTCTGAGGGCAAGTTCCAAGAAAACAAGGATTGAAACCTGATGAGCTTTTGCTTTTCGGCTTCCAAAGCTTGACTCTGAGGGCAAGTTCCAAGAAAACAAGGATTGAAACATGACGCCTTCCATTCGAGGCCATACAAATTCCCCATCTCTGAGGGCAAGTTCCAAGAAAACAAGGATTGAAACATTATTGTCCTTTGTGTACTATTGTTGGTTTCGAGCTCTGAGGGCAAGTTCCAAGAAAACAAGGATTGAAACTGCGGAAGTGGGCGGAATGTTAGTCGCCACATTGGTACTCTGAGGGCAAGTTCCAAGAAAACAAGGATTGAAACCTGTTATCGATTTTGAGGTGATTTTTTGCCAATTACTCTGAGGGCAAGTTCCAAGAAAACAAGGATTGAAACTTATTTTCACACCATTGATAATAATTGGCTTTTTCCTCTGAGGGCAAGTTCCAAGAAAACAAGGATTGAAACTAAAATTACAGGGAGTAAACAGCGATGTACACTGAACTCTGAGGGCAAGTTCCAAGAAAACAAGGATTGAAACCAGATTAGCCGCAGGAAGAATCGTAACGTCGGTCATGCGCTCTGAGGGCAAGTTCCAAGAAAACAAGGATTGAAACACCTATCAAGCGCTTGTAATGCAGGAGATTCCAAGGCTCTCTGAGGGCAAGTTCCAAGAAAACAAGGATTGAAACTCATCCTCCTCTAGTTCTGCCCTCAGCTTTTCCTTTCTCTGAGGGCAAGTTCCAAGAAAACAAGGATTGAAACTCTGCCAAGGCTAAGACACTGCTTAAACCGTACCTGCTCTGAGGGCAAGTTCCAAGAAAACAAGGATTGAAACAAGGCTTCCGGCAACTTTGATTGCACTAAGGCAACCTCTGAGGGCAAGTTCCAAGAAAACAAGGATTGAAACTCCCAATCACTGAATTTAAATCGATTAGGCATCGCCTCTGAGGGCAAGTTCCAAGAAAACAAGGATTGAAACTATACATAGCTTCTTATTTTATCTCTATCCTCAGCCTCTGAGGGCAAGTTCCAAGAAAACAAGGATTGAAACAATAATATTCCGGTTTCGCCGCCAAAATGAATGGCACTCTGAGGGCAAGTTCCAAGAAAACAAGGATTGAAACTCCTCATCTTGTCTATCCTCTATGCTTGCAGGTTTCTCTGAGGGCAAGTTCCAAGAAAACAAGGATTGAAACGCGGGATAGGCCCTGTGTGCTATTCCTGCTATCAGACTCTGAGGGCAAGTTCCAAGAAAACAAGGATTGAAACGGCACTTAGACGATTCTGTAACGCCAACATTTGAGTACTCTGAGGGCAAGTTCCAAGAAAACAAGGATTGAAACTATAGAGTTGTGGTGCTCTGGACATACCAATTGCTGCTCTGAGGGCAAGTTCCAAGAAAACAAGGATTGAAACGCAATCTCATCTACCAGAGACGCCCTATTCTTCTTCTCTGAGGGCAAGTTCCAAGAAAACAAGGATTGAAACCTCTAAGCGAAGAAGCTGGAGACGTCCTAGAACAGGCTCTGAGGGCAAGTTCCAAGAAAACAAGGATTGAAACAATCTGGGTTAAATTTCCCTTCGACCTTGCAAAGAGCTCTGAGGGCAAGTTCCAAGAAAACAAGGATTGAAACTAGATGGTCGCACTGGAGGCAAGGGCGTTCGTGTTCTCTGAGGGCAAGTTCCAAGAAAACAAGGATTGAAACTCGCTACCAACCCAAGGAACCTGCAGGATGATACCCTCTGAGGGCAAGTTCCAAGAAAACAAGGATTGAAACCCAACCTGGGCACACGGGTACCCACAGGAGAGACACTCTGAGGTCATGTTCCAAGAAAACACTGATTGAAACGACTCTGAAAACCAGGACTGTCGGAAGTAAGCGCGCAGCTCTGAGGGCAAGTTCCAAGAAAACAAGGATTGAAACTGGAACTGGTTGAAATCGCTGAACTCCTGCAAGATCTCTGAGGGCAAGTTCCAAGAAAACAAGGATTGAAACATACAGATACTCAAAAAATTATAGATTGGGTTAAAACTCTGAGGGCAAGTTCCAAGAAAACAAGGATTGAAACTCGAGGGCTGTCTGAAGGATGCTGCCATACTCGTTTTCTCTGAGGGCAAGTTCCAAGAAAACAAGGATTGAAACCCGCGAAGTAGACTCGCCCATAGTTGTCCACCAAGACTCTGAGGGCAAGTTCCAAGAAAACAAGGATTGAAACAATGCTATAACCTCTCTCGGAGGCCCAATCCGGTATACTCTGAGGGCAAGTTCCAAGAAAACAAGGATTGAAACAGAGATCCTATTTCTCAGAGGCTCGAAGTAGATTAGCCTCTGAGGGCAAGTTCCAAGAAAACAAGGATTGAAACCTGGTGGTTCTGCCATACCAATGTGTATATTGTAGCCTCTGAGGGCAAGTTCCAAGAAAACAAGGATTGAAACACACTCTGGGCGAGTGCATTTCAGATAGGGCATTAACTCTGAGGGCAAGTTCCAAGAAAACAAGGATTGAAACAAATTCCAACAAGCAGAGGAAAAGAAACCCTCTGCCTCTGAGGGCAAGTTCCAAGAAAACAAGGATTGAAACCAGATGAGCACCACGGCCAAACCATATACGTTGTAGCTCTGAGGGCAAGTTCCAAGAAAACAAGGATTGAAACAAAAAATCGAAAAAGAGATGCGCAGCTGGGCAACCGGCTCTGAGGGCAAGTTCCAAGAAAACAAGGATTGAAACCTGTGCCAGTCATGGCCCCCTTCGCAAAACCAAAACTCTGAGGGCAAGTTCCAAGAAAACAAGGATTGAAACAAAATCATAGAAGAGATTTCAAGACCGTTGATGGACTCTGAGGGCAAGTTCCAAGAAAACAAGGATTGAAACCAGTTAGAGGCGATTAAGAACATGGCTGGAAAAAACACTCTGAGGGCAAGTTCCAAGAAAACAAGGATTGAAACTTTGGTCTCTGGTTACTGTTCTGTGCATGTACTATTCTCTGAGGGCAAGTTCCAAGAAAACAAGGATTGAAACCCACTGGCATCAGAGGCCAGGTCCTCGCCTGCATCTCTCTGAGGGCAAGTTCCAAGAAAACAAGGATTGAAACGGAATCCCTCAGAAAGCGTTAGGAGAGAGCTTTAACCTCTGAGGGCAAGTTCCAAGAAAACAAGGATTGAAACCATCCAGGGTTCCAAGAGATGAAGATATCCTGGCCCTCTGAGGGCAAGTTCCAAGAAAACAAGGATTGAAACATATAGTTCGGAGCTGTTCAAGATCCATGTTCAGCTCTCTGAGGGCAAGTTCCAAGAAAACAAGGATTGAAACTTTGAGCAGTCGGGGGCGCGATGGTTCTTGTTCGCTCTGAGGGCAAGTTCCAAGAAAACAAGGATTGAAACTGGTCCACCGCTACGTAATCATCATCACTAAATGCTCTGAGGGCAAGTTCCAAGAAAACAAGGATTGAAACATTGTTACCAATCAGATCACCCTTCGCGTAAAGCAGTCTCTGAGGGCAAGTTCCAAGAAAACAAGGATTGAAACACGTCTCCGCCACACGGCCCGTCGACAGCAGACACCCTCTGAGGGCAAGTTCCAAGAAAACAAGGATTGAAACGCAGGATATGGGCGTGTTTGCCACAGCTGCTTTCAGACTCTGAGGGCAAGTTCCAAGAAAACAAGGATTGAAACTCCCGGCTGTTCAAGACGCTGTTCACGAGAGTGGAGCTCTGAGGGCAAGTTCCAAGAAAACAAGGATTGAAACACATCTCGATGTAGCGCCCGCCCGAGACTGCGAGCCTCTGAGGGCAAGTTCCAAGAAAACAAGGATTGAAAC
>CAZJTM010000316.1:0-4860 GCA_964548925.1 uncultured Verrucomicrobiota bacterium
GTTCATCGCTCACTTCCTCCATTGGGACTAGGGACTTGAATCTTCGCCAGAATTCGAGGGTAAGAAGTTCAATGGGAACTGCCGGCCATTGCGGTGAGAGAATGTACCGGCGATGGGGCCTTGTCAACGAGCGAGAAGGATCAGGAATAGCGCAGAAACGGGCGGCGAACGAGAAAAAGGGGCCGCCTATCGATGACAGAACCGCGGCGGGCATCCCGTTGACATCCGACCTGGGACGCACCTGAAAATGAAATCCGCCATAACTCCCTCTTCATGCGCAAGTTTTATTCTTTCATCCGGTTCATTTTCCAACCACCAGGATAATGAGAATCCCGATTCGCCCTCGTGATCCTGCGTCGGAATTCGCTTACCGGTACGACGCTTGCTGCCTGCGCCACTCGAATTGTCCACTCGCCACCAGTTGCAGATAACAAACTTCACCCCGACTCCGCCTCCACGACCACGCGCGCCGCTCGATCACCACAACCGTCCAGGCACCTTGGCCATTACTCTGGCAGTGTATACCGAGCCTCGATCAGCCCGCGGATCAGCTTTCGAGTCTTGGCCGGGCTCAAATCCTTTCTCTGTTCAATGCGCGCGGCGTGGTCTGCCAGATAGCTGTCCTTGACGGCTCCGCGGAACCAACGCGAGTAGTCCCCCCGACGGAGATGATACAGCCAGGTTTCTTCGTCGATGCCGTCGGCAATCTGTGAAAAGAACACGAGATTCTGTGCCTTGAGGCTGTGTCGATTGTCGGGCCCCGTGAAATAGAAGCTGTCGAGCCGCATGTCGCCCACGGCATACTTTCGATGATGGCGAATCCGCTCGGTTCGACCTGGCAGGATCTTCATGGCGAACGGCGGCTCGCTCCGTTGCAGAAACCACACGATCGCGCTGCCTATCTGATACGTCAGCCCGTCCGGCCACTCGAGACGCTGGCCGTTCGCCTGAGCGACTCCCTGCAATGTCTCTCGCGGTGACGGCCCTACGGCGATCACCACGTCCACCATCGACAGGACCGATGGCGCGAGATGCCACGGATGTACCGTGATCAGCAACACTTCTCCCATTTCCTGGGGCAGGATTCGATCCAGATGAATCCATTCAGGAGGCATCATGTGATGTGCCTCGTCGAGCACGATCCAGTGCGGTCGGGCCGTCCGCGTCCGCATCGCCTGCAAATTGGGAAGGAGTTGGCAAAAGAAGTTCGGGCGATCCGTCAGGGAAATTCCCAACAGATTGACGTTCAGATTGATGTGCGGATCCTCAAGGAAGGTCAGAACCTCATTCACCCTCACGGCATGGTGCACACTTCCTAGTGTGATGACCTCGTCGACCGCTCCGTAATCTCCCTCGGGGTCCACGATGCACACCTGGTAAGACTGGTCGATCAGCCGTTCGATGATGCCCACGGCCACGGTCGATTTCCCGCTTCCGGAGGGTCCGGCGATGAGAACGTTCGAGCCGTAGGGAGGGATGCTCACGGCGCTTCCGTCCGCCCCCAACCCGAGTTGGATTCGATGCTGTGGTTGCCGCCCATAGGTCGCCTTGAGATCGTCCTTGATCAGCAGCTCGACGAGCTCGGTGACGCCACATCCGGCCTCTCCGCTTGTCACCAAGTTGGCAATGGCGCGGATCGATGGTTCTGCGTTGGCGACGGCCACCGGGCACTCACCGCGAAGAAGGAATGAATGGTCGTTTGCCGAATCTCCAACGCCGACCACTTCGTGCGGCGAAAGGCCGAGCCTGCGGAGTGCCGCATCCATCCCGCTTGCCTTGTTCACGCCGGTGGGCAGAATCATCACCGCCGATCGATTGAACGCGATGTACAGTTCAAGGCCAGATTCTTGGATAGCCTGCAGAGCGGCGATGTGGTGCGGCAGCCAAGTCGCCACGATTACCCGGCCGACCTGGAGAGGAGTGACTCGCAGTCGCTCCAAATGCTGGATGAATGCGTCCGGCGGCCGCGCCGCGAGCAGTGTCTCCTTCTTCGTCCGTGGATCGAAGAGCACAGCACCGTTCTCGACGACCACATAATCGAACAGGTCCAGTCGCGGGCACACCGCCTCAAGCTCATCCAGGATACGGCCCGTGACGAGGATTACACGGCGCCCCGACGCTCGCAGCCGCTCGAGCGCCGAGGCTGTCTCGTTGGAGATTCGCCCGTTCGTGGCAAGTGTACCGTCATAATCGGCTGCAACAGCCATGTAACGCATAGAGGTCACTCGTCAAAAAAGGTCAAGGATCATCTGCCGGCCTGATCGGCAGCACCATCGGACGGGCCATGCGCCTCTCCCCTACGACAAGGGAATCGCCGGCGAGCCCAACTCGTGACTGAACGCGCAGGCCGTCTGCAGCACCGACCGATCGATCTGGCTAGCAGCCTGTCGGACTTTCCGGCTGCCGGGCGGCGTGAGTCCCGGTAGAATCGCGGTATCAACCGCGAGGGTCTGCACCGATGAGCCGCTTCCGACCGATCGACCGCGACATCGATTTCCTGCTGCCGCCTTCGGTGCAGGAGTGGCTGCCCGAGGGTCACTTGGCGCGCTACGTGGTCGAGGTGGTGGAGGGGCTGGACCTGCGTGAGCTGGAGCGGGCCTATGGCGGTCGCGGCAGTGCCGCGTATCATCCGGCGACGTTGCTGTCGCTGTTGATCTACGGCTATGCCACCGGCTGTTATTCCAGTCGCAAGATCGAGCGGGCCACCTACGACTCGCTGGCGTTTCGTTACCTCGCCTGCAACCGCCATCCCGACCACGACACCTTGGCCACCTTCCGGCGGCGGTTCAGCCGGGAGTTTGAAGCGGTGTTCGTGCGCGTGTTGGAGATTGCGCGCGAGAACCAGCTCAGTCGCTTCGGCAGCGTCAGCCTGGATGGCACCAAACTCCACGCCAACGCCAGTCGCCACAGCGCGCTGTCCTATAGGCATGCCGAGACGATCGAGGCGCACCTGCAGGCCGAGGTCCAGGAACTCTTGGCGTTGGCCGAGGCGGCCGACGGCGTCAACGTTCCCGACGGGATGAGCGTACCGGAGGAACTCCAGCGGCGCGAGGACCGCCTTGCCGCCATCGCGGTGGCCAAGGGCAAGATCGAGGCACGGGCCGCCGAACGGTTTGCCCGCGAGCAGGCCGACTACGAGGCCAAGCTCAGTGCGCGGGCGGCCAAGGCCGCGGCCCGTGACCGGAAGCCCAGTGGCAAGGCCCCTCAACCGCCGCAGCCCGGCCCCCGCCCGGAGGATCAGATCAACCTCACCGACGAAGAGTCGCGCATCATGCCGGTGGCCGGTGGCGGTTTCGAGCAGTGCTACAACGCCCAGGCGATGGTCGATAACGACACCATGCTGGTGGTGGTGCCGCAGGTCACCCAGGCGGCCAATGACAAGCAACAGGTGGTGCCGATGCTGGAGCGGCTGCAGGCGTTGCCCGCCGGCCTGAACCAGCCCGAGCAATGCCTGGCCGACACCGGCTATTTCAGCGCGGACAACGTCGCGGCCTGTGAGCAGGCCGGGATCGAACCGCTGATCGCGGTCAAGCGCGATCACCACCATCCCCATTGGGACGAGCGCCTCCGTGAACCTGAAGAGCCGCCAGCCAACCCGACGCCGGTACAGCGGATGACCCACCGCCTCCAGACCGGCGCTGGCAGGGCGGCGTATGCGCTGCGCGTAAGCGTCCGGCGGAGGGCGTTGTTACGCCGCATCAGCGGTTGGGTTAGCCTGGTCCGGGATCGAAGAGTTGCCGGGGGACCAGTGGTGCGGAAGCAAGGTGTCGATGTCTTTCTGTTTGGTCATGGGCAATCGGGTGAGGACGTCTTTCAGGTAGGCCTCCGGGTTGATGTCGAGTGCCTTGCAGGTCTGGATCAGGCTGAACACGGTGGCGGCAACCTGGCCACCGCGCGGCGAGCCGAGGAACAGCCAGTTTTTGCGGCCGATGGCGAGCGGGCGGATCGCCCGTTCGGCGCGGTTGTTGTCGATCTCGAGCCGGCCGTCGGTGGTGTAGCGCAGCAACGCAGTCCAGTTGTTCAGGACATAGCCGATCGCCTTGGCGGTCGGGGTCTTGGGTGCCAACTCCCGGAGTTGGGCCTCCAGCCAGTCTTTGAAGGTGAGCAGAATCGGCAACGCCTGTTGCTGCCGCAGTTCCCGGCGTGCGGTGGCATCCAACTGGCGGTCCCTGGCCTCGCGTTCGATGCCGTACAGCTGGCCGATGAAATCCAGGGCGAGATGGGCGCTGATCCGCTTGCCCTTCGCCGCCTGCTCGGCGATGTCGAAGAATTTTCGCCGGGCATGCGCCCAGCACGCCACTTCCAGCACACGGCCGTCAGCGAACACCTGATCGTAACCGGCATAGGCGTCGACCTGCAGATAGCCGGTGAATCCTGCGAGATGGGCCTTGGGGTGTTTGCCGGCTCGCGTCTCCGTATGGTGGTAGACGATCAGCGGCGGGGAATGCCCGGTATAGACCCAGAACCGGGTTTCCCGCGTCTTGCCAGTGTCCTGCAGCGCCACCGGGGTGTCGTCGGAGAACAGCACCACCTGCTGCTTGAGCAGGACCATCATCCGCTCGACCAACGGGAGCAGCGCCTGGCCGCACTGCATCACCCCGTCGCACAAGGTGGTGCGCGCGACGGTGAAGCCTTGCGCGGCGAAAATCTGTTCGATCCGGTACAGCGGCAGGTGGTACAGGTACTTGGCGGTCAGGAGATACGCCAGCAGCCCCGGCAGCGGAATCCCTTGTTCGATCACCTGCGGTGGCGCCGGAGCGGTGGCCAACTGACCCTGGCACGCGGCACACGCGGAAGGAGCACAAGGAAGGCGAGCGGCAGCGAGCGATGTGCGACGACCCCCGCGGAGCCCTAGGCCCG
>CAZJTM010000317.1:0-4858 GCA_964548925.1 uncultured Verrucomicrobiota bacterium
TGTTTAGCGCCGCATCACATCACTTCGAGGTTATTCCATGAATCCACGCATCCTGACTTTGACCGCCGCCGCGCCCGCGCCTGTGGGTTGCGACGTGCTGAACTTGGACGCCCAGCCGCTCACGGCGGCTGACTTCGACCTGCGGGACAATGACTCGCACGCGCTCGTGATTCCCTGCGCAGTCATCGGCTGCGCCAAGCTGAGCTTGGCCGCGCAGGTGACGCCCGCGTTTGACGCGCCGGTGACGCTCGCGCTTGAGGCCGGTTACGGGGGCGGGCTGAACATCCCGCTCGCCCGCGTCACCGTTCCGGCAGACATGGCGGGATGCTTCGACTTCGCGCCGGGCGCGGCTAGCATTCCACCATGAGCATGGTCGCTGCTGAAAGCTTGCCGGACGCCCAAGGCCATTTCGGACCGTACGGCGGACGTTACGTGCCGGAGACGTTGATGCATCCGTTGCGCGAACTGGAGGAGGAATACTTCCGCGCGCAGGACGACCCGGAGTTCCAGCGCGAGTTGCAATACTACCTGCGCGAATTCTGCGGGCGGCCCACGCCGCTCTACTTCGCCGAGCGGCTTACTCGCGAACTGGGCGGCGCGAAGATTTACCTTAAGCGCGAGGACTTGCTTCACACCGGCGCGCACAAGATCAACAACGCCCTCGGCCAGGCCCTCATCGCCCGGCGCATGGGCAAGACCCGTGTCATCGCCGAAACCGGCGCGGGCCAGCACGGCGTCGCCACGGCCACGGTCGCGGCGATGTTCGGGTTGAAGTGTGTGGTGTACATGGGCGCGGTGGATTGCGAGCGGCAGCGGCTCAACGTCTATCGCATGAAGATGCTCGGGGCGGAAGTCGTGCCCGTCCACGCCGGCCAGAAGACGCTCAAGGAAGCCGTGAACGAAGCCATGCGCGACTGGGTGACGAATGTCCGCCACACGCATTACATCCTCGGCACGGCTTACGGCGCGCATCCGTATCCGGTCATGGTGCGGAATTTCCAGCGCGTCATTGGCGACGAGGCGCGGCGACAAATCTTGGATAAGGAAGGGCGGTTGCCGGACCTGCTCATCGCCTGTGTCGGCGGCGGCTCGAACGCCATTGGTCTGTTCTTTCCGTTCCTTGATGACGTAGGACAGGCTTCCAGCCGGTCTCAAACTGCTTCTGGGAAGAATGGAGACAGGCGGGACGCCTGTCCTACGGGTGGCGTGAAGATGGTCGGCGTCGAGGCGGGCGGGCGGGGCATCCAGCCGGAGCAACACGCGGCGCGGTTTCAGGGCGGCTCGCTCGGCGTGTTGCAGGGGACACGCAGTTACATCTTGCAGGACGAGTTCGGGCAGATTCAATCCACGCACAGCGTCAGCGCGGGACTGGATTACGCCGCGGTCGGTCCCGAGCATGCCTGGCTGCGCGACGCGGGCCGCGCGGAATACACTTACGCCACCGACGACCAGGCGCTGGACGCGTTCATGAAGCTGGCGCGGCTGGAAGGCATCATCCCGGCGCTGGAGAGCGCGCATGCCATCGCCGAATGCATCGTCCGCGCGCCGAAGCTGTCGAAGGACGCCCTCATCATTGTGAACCTCTCCGGCCGCGGCGACAAAGACGTGGCGCAGGCGGCGGACAAGGTGGGATTGCAGATGCCGGAGTGAGCGTGCCGGCAATTCTTAGAAGCGCACGTTGAGTTTCGGACGGAAGTTATGCCCGCAGGAAGTAACCGCGTTGCTTCTCGCTGATGGGCCGGCCCAGTTTTTCCAGCACGGCAAGCATGTCCTCCCAAACCTCGCGCTTCACGCTCATCGCCTGATTGCGCAACAGATAGGCCGGATGATACGTCGGCATCAGCGGCGTGCCCCGATAGGTCTGCCATTGGCCGCGCAGCTTGGTGATGCCAATCGTTTTGCCCAACAACCCTTCCACCGCCGTCGCCCCCAGCGCCACCAGCACGCGCGGCCGGACCAGGTCAATTTGCTCGTGCAGATATGGAAGGCAGGTCCGCATCTCGTCAGGCGTGGGCTTGCGGTTGCCGGCGGTCTGGCCCGGCGTGTCCGGCCGGCATTTCAAGATGTTGCCGATGTAAACCTCCTCGCGCCGGAAGCCCATCGTCTGGATGATCTTCGTGAGCAACTGGCCCGCCTTGCCCACGAACGGCTCGCCCTGCTCGTCCTCGTCCGCCCCCGGCGCCTCGCCCACGAACATCAACTCGGCGTCCACCGAGCCGACGCCAAAGACCACCGTCTTGCGAGCGGCCACGAGGTGCGGGCATTTCAAGCACGCCAACACCCGCGCACGCAAGTCCGCAAACGCGGCGGCCTTGGCCTCGGGGTTCAAGGCCGGCTTGGACGTCGCCTCCGTGGTTGCAACGGGCAGACCGAGGGACAAGCCCATCTCTGCCGCGGGCAGCGGGCCGGGTTGGGACGCGGGTGGAACGGCGGGTGGAACGGGAGTGACGCGAGGGGTTGGAACAAACGATGCCGCTTGCGCGGGCGCCGACACATGCGCCGCAACGGTAGCGGGCCGGGCCGGTTGCGGCTTCGTCAGCTCCGCCAACGTCTCCCGCGACACGGGCACGAACCGCACCCCATGCGACTGAAGTTCTTCCAAGTGGCGAATGGTGGCATCCAGCAATTGGCCGTAAGCGTCCGACATCCCCCGCATCGTAACGCGCGGCAACCGAACCGCACGGAAATTTTGCGGCGCGGCCAGCCTCCCCCCGGAGGTCCTGGCGCAACTGCGAGAACCGTTGCTGACCGCGTTGCGGAACTTCGAGGGCACCGTGATCTCGGGCGGCACCCGGTCCGGCATCCCCGGTCTGGCCGGCGAAGTGGCCGAAACGCTCAAGCAATCCGGCGAATGCAAGTTCAAGCTGGTGGGCAGTTTTGAGGGCTTTATGCAGCGGGACGGCTACGGGGTTGTATGGGGGCTGGCGCGGAAGAAGCCGGGATTGATTCCCGTAGGATGTTGACGCCACGCACGGCGCAAGTTTGTGGAGGCGCTGGAGGAACGGCCCGAGCAAGCCGGAGGGCTGGTCAGGGAGATCCGCAAACTCTATTTGATCGAGCGGCATGCTCGTGATGAGGGCCTTGGGCCGGATCAACGCTTGTGGTTGAAGCAGAAGAAAGCTGTGCCGATCCCGGCTGCGATCGAGCCGCGGCTGGAGGAACTGCTGCCGGGGAGTTTGCCACAAAGCCCGTTGGGCAAGGCGATCCGTCACGCGATGGCGGAATGGGAACTATTGAACCGCTTTACGAAGGACGGGCGCCTGAAAATCGACAAAAATCTGACCGAGAACGCGATTCGGCCCAGCGCCGTTGGAAAAAAGATTTGGTTGCTCATCGGGCACCTTGAAGCGGGCTGGCGCAGTGCGGTGATTTGCTCCGTGATCGTGAGTTGCCGGCGGAATGGAATTGACCCTTGGGAATACGTGCGCGACGTGCTCCGCCGGTTGCCGGCAATGAAATACCCTGAAGTGCCTTCGCTATTGCCGCGCTGCTGGAAACCCAGCCAACAAGCCGCCGGTTGAAACGTCTCCGCCATCTCTGGTGCCTTCAACCCATGCGTCTCGCCGGACCCTTACGTTACTCATGCGCCGCCAGCCTTGATTTGATGGACTGGCGGTCCGACCCCGAGCACGGCGCCGTCATCATGTTCACCGACATGGTGGGGAACAGTGCGGCATCGCCTCGCCGGCGTTGCTTGGGTCGCGCGGCGCTCACCAAGAGGCCGGCCCTTGCGGGAGATCAACTTCAACCTAAACTTGATGCCATGAAGTTGGTGACCATGCTGGAGTTTCGACAGGACGCCGGGGGCGTGCTGCGCCGGGTCGCCCGGGGCGAGCGGCTGGGGCTCTCGCATCGCGGCAAGTTGGCCCTCCGCCTGGAACCGCTGGAACCAATCGTTCGCGGGGATATGGAGAACGACCCGTTTCTGAGCATCCGCCGCCGCGCCAAGGCAAGTCCGAAAGGCGGAACCAACCACGCGGACATTGACCGCATTGTTTATGGAGGCCGGTGACGTGTTCATGGACAGCGCCGGCTTTCCGGCCTTGTGGGATGCGGGCGATGAGCATCGCGCGGTCGCAGGACATCCTCAGGAGAAGCTGGCTGGCAAACGGCGGCGCTTCGTAACCTCAGAGTATGTCGTGGACGAGTCCATCACGCTGCAGCGGATGCGGCACAGTCATGGCGCCGCCGCGAACTTCCTGGATACGGTGGAGCACAGCGAAGCCTTGCGGCTGGAGTGGATTGGGCCGGAACGATTTTGCGGGTTGGCCGCGCTGTTTCGCCGGCACGCGGACAAGGGGTGGTCGTTCACCGACTGCGTGAGCTTAGTCCTGATGCGCGAGTTGCGTATCCGGGAAGCCTTCCCGACCGATCACCATTTCCTGCAGGCGGGATTTGTGCCCCTGTTGAGACCCTGATGCTTGGCACGGAGGAACCAAGACGCCCGATTTCTTGAACAATGTCCCAGGCAGGGTCCATGAATCCCGCCACCGAACACCGCAAGCTCACCGCCATCATGTTCACGGACATGGTGGGCTACAGTGCGCTGAGCCAACGCAACGAGGCGCTCCAGGTGCGTTCGCTGGCCTTGGACAAATCCTACCTCGACCCGGGCCACGATGCCGTCGCGCTGGGCCGCCAACAGAAAGTGGATGGATCGGTTGAACGCGTGGGCAGCCAAATCCGGCTGGTGCCACGGCTGATTCGGGTTGCCGACGCCAGTGTCCTGTGGTCCGAGCCGCACCAGCGCCGGGTGGAGGATTTGTTCGGCTTGCAGCAGGAGTTGGTCACGGACATCGCGGCGTGTCAGCGGACGGTGAAAAAGGACCCCCAGGGTCGAAATGGGGCCCTTTTGGAG
>CAZJTM010000318.1:0-4771 GCA_964548925.1 uncultured Verrucomicrobiota bacterium
AAAGTGCTAAGCCTCTTAGCCTCAATGTCGGCCTTAGCTGTAAAGCCGCGCCCTAGGGCAAGCGGGCGCATATCAGTTTATTGCAGCCCTCCACTCTTCCTTGGGAATTCAGCGGATGAGAGCCATGCTCTTGCGGGCAATTCCACGATGTTTGCAAGGGGAATCTGAAAGACGTGCAATAAAGTGAGATGCGCCCAGGGCAAGCGAGCGCATCTCATCCGGGAATCTCAACGGGTCTGTGTCCCAAAGTCCAAGGTTGCGAGGCACGGGCTACGCCCATCCATTCCTGCCCGTGCCCATTACGAACTTTTGTTGCATTTGCAACAGAAACTTGTCCTGCGTCACGCGCGGCCTGCGCCGGTTTTTTCGGGGTTGAACGTGCGCAGTTGCCGGCCGGCGTCGCGCCGCACTTCCACCCGCCGCCGCTACGACACATGAGATGCCGGGCATAGCGGCAGTTGATGCGCTCGAAGTCCCACGCGCCCGCGACGATTTCCGCAAAGCCTCAACCCTCACCCGGCCTGGCGGCCACCCTCCCCCACTCAATGAGCGAGGGAACGCGCTCAAGGCCGCTTCTCCGGCAGGATGGGCGTTCTGTCCCGTGGGCACGTCGAAGAGCACGAGCCGCCATTGCCCGTCCCAAGGTCGCGCCCATTGCGTCTCGGGATCGCGCCCGCCGAGGACGTGCAACCATCCTTGCGTCGTAAGCCGGTAGTGGCAGTCGTCCACGGCAGTGGCGTCACTCTGCCACGATCTTCATCACGCGGTTTTGCTCGGCACGCTTGCGCTTGGTTTCGTCCAGAATCTTCTTTCGCAGGCGCAGGTTCTTGGGCGTGGCTTCGACGTATTCATCCGGGCCGATGTATTCCAGCGCGCGTTCGAGGCTCAGGCGCAACGGCGGGCTGAGCTGGATGCCCTTGCCTTCGCCCTGCGAGCGCATATTGGTGAGCTTCTTCGCCTTGCAGGGGTTTACCGGAATGTCGTTGTCGCGCGCGTTCTCGCCCACGATCATGCCTTTATAGACTTTGTCGCCGGGGTCCACCATCAGGCGGCCGCGTTCCTGGATCATGTTCAACGCGTAGGCCATCGCCTCGCCGTCTTCCATGCTGACGAGCGAACCGTTCTTGCGGGCAGCAATCTCGCCGCGGTCCGCGCCATATTCATGGAAGAGATGGCTCATTACGCCCAGGCCGCGCGTCATGTTGACAAGGTCGGTCTCGAAGCCGATCAAGCCGCGCATCGGGATCAACGCCTCGATGGTCACTTGGTCGGCATGGTGGTTCATGTGCGTGATCTCGGCCTTGCGCCAGGCGAGGTTCTCCATCACCGCGCCCATGAACTCCTGCGGGATTTCGAGGAACATCTTCTCGATCGGTTCGAGCAAGTTGCCGGCGGCGTCCTTGCGCCAGAGCACCTCGGGGCGGGAGACGAGCACTTCGTAGCCTTCGCGGCGCATTTGCTCGACGAGAATGGCGATCTGCATCTCGCCCCGCCCGCTCACGTCAAACACCTTCGGGTCATCGGTCTGGGCGATGCGGAGGGCGACGTTCGTGCGGATTTCCTTCTGCAGGCGCTCCCAAATATGCCGCGCGGTGACGAGCTTGCCGTCCTGGCCGGCGAGGGGACCGTCGTTCACGGCAAATTCCATCTGAATCGTGGGCGGATCGATCGGGATGTAGGGTAGCGCGCCGCGCTCGGGCTTGTCGGCGAGCGTCTCGCCGATAAACACGTCCTCAAACCCCGTGATGCCAACGATGTCGCCCGCGTGGGCTTCCTGCACTTCGATGCGCTTCAAGCCCTCGAAGTGGTAGATCATCGTGATCTTGCCGGGGGTTACCCGACCATCGCCATGCAGACAAACGGCGGGTTCGCCAACCTTGACCTTGCCTTCAACGATCTTGCCGAACGCAATACGCCCGAGGTAATCGGAGTAATCGAGGTTCGCGACGAGCACCTGGAAACCTTCGCCGGCCTTGGCGCGCGGGGGCGGGATGTGCTTGATGATAGCGTCGAAGAGCGGCTCCATTGTGCCGGTCACGTGGGAGAGGTCCGTTTTCGCGAACCCGGCCTTGGCCGAACAATACACGAACGGAAAATCGAGTTGCTCGTCCGTGGCGTTGAGCGACATGAAAAGCTCGAAAACCTGATCCAGCACCTTCTTCGGGTTGGCGTTATCGCGGTCAATCTTGTTGATGACGACTATGGGAATGGCGCCGGCCTCGAGCGCCTTGCGCAGCACGAACCGGGTTTGGGCCTGCGGACCGTCGGCGGCGTCCACCACGAGCAGCACCCCGTCAATCATGTTCATGATGCGCTCGACCTCGCCGCCGAAATCCGCGTGGCCGGGGGTGTCCACGATGTTGATGTGGTAGTTCTTGTACTTGAAGGCGGCGTTCTTGGCGCGGATGGTGATGCCTTTTTCGCGCTCCAGGTCCATCGAATCCATGATGCGCTCCTCGCTGGCTTTGGCTTCGTTGGCGCGGAAGGTGCCGGACTGCTTGAGCAGGCAATCCACCAAAGTGGTCTTGCCGTGGTCCACGTGCGCGATGATCGCGATGTTGCGGATGTGCTGCATATCGTAAATGACCGGCGGTTCGTCCACGGTGCAACGGTAGCAGCCGCTTCGTGCGGATACGACCGGGAAACGCGAGCGGAACACCCGCGGTTTGCGACGTGGCGAATTGCCGGGCGCGTAAGATGGCGGATTGTGGCCAAAGGTCAAGCACGGCGTGACTTGCCAGCGGTGGGGGGGCGTGTTACAAAACTCCGACTGGCCGGTTCGCCGGTCGCAACCGCGAGCCTTATGAACTCTCAGGCGCAACCCCTGCGTTCCACGCAATGAATGCACCTCTCTCCGACCTGCCCGGTTTCATGTTGATCATTGGCGTCTCGCTCCTGCTGGCGCTGGGAGCGTGTGGCTACGGCGACTCCAAACCCGTGGCCACCGCCAATTCGCCTGACAACCTGGCGAAGGCGTCCCCGCCGAAGCGCGTGCGCGAACCGGCGGTCGCCGGCTTGTTTTACCCCGCCGACGCCAAACGGCTCTCGGCGACGCTCGACAGGCTGCTCACCGGCGCCGAGGCTCAGCCTCTCGGCAAACTCCGTGCGTTGGTCTGTCCACACGCCGGATACGAATACTCCGGCCCAACTGCGGCGTTCGGCTACAAGCAACTCGCCGGACGTGACGTGCGAACGATTCTGCTGATGGCCCCCAGCCATTACGCGTTATTCGACGGCGTGTCAGTGCTCGATGCGGACGCCTACAAGACACCACTCGGGCTGGTGCCGGTTTCGCCCAAATCAGCCGAACTGGCGAATGTGAAACCCTTCCGCCTTGAACCGCGCGGTGGGGTGCGGCGTCCGCCGTGGTCAGGCCAGTCGCCCAAGAAACCCGGCCCGCGCGAGGAGGACACCCCGGAGACTTGGGAGCATTCTGGCGAAGTGCAGGTGCCCTTCCTCCAGAAAACGCTCACCAACTTCAGCCTCGTCTCGCTCGTGTTCGGGCAGGTCGAGCCGAAGGCGGTGGCCGAAGGGCTCGCAAACCATCTCGACGAGCAAACCGTGCTCATCGCCAGTTCCGATCTCAGCCACTACCACCCCTACGACCAGGCCAAGGCGCTGGACACCGGTTGCGTGAAGGCGGTCTGCGACCTCGATTTGGCCCGGCTGAAGAACGCCGAGGCATGCGGCATTGGCCCGATTCAAACGCTGGTGCATTTGGCGAAGATGAAGGGATGGCAGACCAAGCTGCTCGACTACCGCAACAGCGGCGATACGGCAGGCGACAAATCCGGCGTGGTGGGATACGCCGCCATCGCGTTCTTTGAGCCGAACGGCGGCGCGCAAGGCGAGGCGATGGCGACGGGGGTGTCGCCGCCACAAGCTGCCTTCAACGACGCCGAGCGAAAACAACTCCTCGCCCTCGCTCGTCGCGCTTTGGAAGCCAGCGTGAAGACCGGGAAACTGCCCGAGCCGGATATCAGGAATTTCCCGCCCTCCTTCGTGTTGCCGAGAGGTTCGTTTGTGACGCTGACGAAACACGGCCAGTTGCGCGGCTGCATCGGCAATATCACGCCGCGCCTGCCACTCTACCAGGCGATCATGGAAAACGCCCGCGCTGCGGCTCTGAACGATTACCGCTTCGAGCCGGTAAAGCCGGCGGAACTGGGCGAACTGGAAATCGAGGTCAGTGTACTCACCGAACCGAAGCCGCTGAGCTTCAACTCGCCGGACGATTTGCTGGCGAAGCTGCGGCCCAATGTGGACGGCGTGATTCTGAAACTGGGTTTCCAGAGCGCCACTTTCCTGCCCCAGGTCTGGGAGAAGATTCCGGACAAAGTCGCGTTTCTCGATCAACTCGCGCTGAAGGCCGGCGCGTCGCGCGGGGCGTGGCGCGAGGCCGGCACGAAGGTCGAGGTTTATCAGGTCGAGGCGTTCGAGGAGGCGAAGGCGCATTGACCGCCATAGCCGCCGGCGTGAGTTGGCGGCCATGCTCTTCGTGAGTCACGCACCGCCAGTCACCGCCAGCTCCGGGGCATCCAGTTTGCGCGGACTCACGTCCGCGGCTACGAAGTTGACGCTCCTGGCGGTCGGTGCGCTCGGCGTTTCCTGTGTGGTCACTCAACTCCTGCTCATGCGCGAGATGCTCTGCGTGTTTGCCGGCAACGAACTCGTACTCGGCATTGTGTTGGGCAACTGGTTGCTCCTGATGGGCGTCGGCGCGTGGCTGGCACGGTGGGCCTCGCCGAGGCTGAGCCATCTCGGGCTGTTC
>CAZJTM010000319.1:0-4737 GCA_964548925.1 uncultured Verrucomicrobiota bacterium
ACCTTCGTAATGCCGCATTCTCAAGCTCACCCGGCTGAAATTTGCTGCTGTCTGAAGAATTGCAGTACATCGGATTCAGCCACAGCGTAAGGGACTGCCTGCCCACCACAATATGTTTTTCACAGGGGTAAGGCGTACTCTCCGGTTTTTCCTTGTAATCGAAGCGCAGCACAAACTCGCCCGGCAGATATTCAGGTGGAATGTTCAAAACCGTGATATCCCCGCTTTTTACTGCTGGCAGCTCCAGCATCGGCCGGTATGCTTTCGGCCCGGCCAAAGGGAGGAGGCTGATTTTTGATTCGGATATACCGCGAAGGTGAAGGGTAAGGGTTGCTTCCTGTCCCATAGCAGTAGCAGGACTTATAATTGAAAACAGTATAAGAAACAAAAGGCAAATGATGCGAGATATAAATTTCATAGTCAATATTTTATAAAAATGAATCCTTTAAAAACCAATCGAAAATCCTTAATAACCCTATTCAAATATAAAGTGAATCCAAACATGGGGTAAAATTTCCGGTATTTTTACCAGTGCAGTGAAAATAATTTCCGCATTAGCTTAAATAAAACTGCATTGCTTAATTCAATTAATTTGATTACACAGATCTTGTCAATCCATCAGATTTAAATTTATTTAATTTCACTGAGAACCACAGAGAAGGCACTGAGGTTCACTGAGTTTTTCTCCGTGTAACTCCGTGAAGCCTCTGTGTAGCTCTGTGTAATTTTTTTTACAACCTAACCCGCAACTGCTCGAGAGGTTCGATGAGTTTTTCTTTGTGTAACTCTTCCTATAAACCAGGACAAGTCATATAACTTTTTTATTTCACAGAGAACCACAGAGGAGACACAGAGGACCACAGAGAATGTAAAATATATCATTTAACTGCGAGAGAGGTTCACTGAGCTTTTCTCCGCGTAACTCTTCCGCAGTGGCGGGACAAGTTGTGAAACTTCTGTGTGATCCTGTCTGCCGTCAGGCAGGTCTGTGTAACTTTTTAATTTTTTAACCTGTCCCTCAAATAAGTGAAAGGCTCACTGGGTTATTATTTGTGTAACTATCATGTATTGTTTGGTTGAAGAGAATTGTTTTAAATTTATGCATTAATAGTTCTTGCTCGTAACCTTTTTATTTTTACTAATGAAAACCCACTTTTAACGGAAATATAATTCCACCAATAACAACTCAAACTCCTTTCCATTATTTTTCTCCTCATTCTGAATGTTTTATAATGTTTCATTATTCCCAGATATGAGTTCACTGTGCAAACAAAAGCACGCTGATCGTTGTCTGTTGGCCAGTGTTTCCTTGCCAGCAAATTCTGTTGGTCAATTGCATTGCTAAAATTGCCTATTACGTGGCCAGAAATATATATCCGGTATGGCTTTATTATTGTTCCCAGAAACTGAACCCCCTTTTGATGATGTTGCAGATAAATCTTTTTCGGGTGTAAAGTGAGCAGCAACCGGTGTTTAAGAAAATCAGAAATAACTGGTATCAAAGATTTCAGATATTCTTTGTTGTTATGTACAATAATAAAATCATCAACATACCTGCCATAGCATTTAATGCCCAAATCTCTTTTTATAAAATGGTCAAATGGATTTAAATAAATGTTGCTGAACAATTGTGAAGTAAGGTTTCCGATTGGCAGGCCCCTGTTTTCTTCTGAATAAAAAAGGCTTTTTGTCGAAGGTAGTCCAATCCAATCGGCGCGTTTCCCTTTCAGGATGTAATTTTTAGTGGGATCATTGAATATGTTTTTTTTTATCAGTTCTTTAACAAGGGGTAAAGCAAATGATGCGGTTTCTGAATGATTATCAAGCGTATCCGAAACCAGATTAAACAAAATTTTTTTGTCTATTGACATAAAATAACCCTGAATATCCATTTTCAGGATATAACAATCTTTCTGGTAATTTTCTGAACAGGTACGTATAAAGTGTGAAACCCTTTTTATGCCGTATGATGTTCCTTTTCCTTTGCGGCAACTGTAACTGTCGTTGATAAAATGTTTTTCAAATACCGGTGAAATATAGTTGAAGATAAGATGGTGAACAATGCGGTCGCGGAAATCGGCAGCAAAGATTTCTCGTTTTACAGGTTTGTTCACAATAAAGCAGATCCCAGGGCGTGGTTGATAATTTCCTGAAACAATTTCATCATTAAGTTCGATAAGGTTATGCTCAAAATTAATTTCAAAACGCAATGCATTGATTGTGTTCCGCTTATTTTTCCGTGCAGTAAAATATGCTTTGAACAGATCTTTTAATAATTCATCCATTGTTGCTGCAATACTTTTGCCAGCCTACCAGTTGCCGGCTCAAATCCTCAATCATTTTATTAAGCATCACCATCCGGTTAAGGCTTATCTGTCGGGTGTCGTGAAGTATCCGAATAAACAGACGAATGATTTCGGTATGTTCACGGCTTTTTGTAATAAAGGGAATCTTGTCAGCGGTTGAATTTGCTTTATAGATGTTTACAATAACTTCAACAGCTTCGTTTTGTAGACGTTCGCCGAGACTGTATCTGTAAGCTTTAGAGAGATTAGCCGCCACGGCAAACAGTTCGAGAAGAAGGTCATAGGCCGATTTATAAACCGGTAGTTCGTTATAAATTGCCATGATGTATTAATAAAAGAAGCTGCTTATTGTTTGTAAATTGTATAGTTAACTCTGTGGTTGTAATCGGGATTGACAGACCAGGTTATTATAAAAAGTTACACAGAGAGACACAGAGGTATCACAGAGGGCCACAGAGAAAAAAAACAAACATTCTTTAAGCAGCTTCTTACGGTAAAGGATAAGTCTCTGAGGCAGCGGGCACTGTGACCGTTCGCCTTGTTGTTGTTGTTCACGTTGCTGTTGCCACTGTTGAAGTTCAGGTTGCGGCCGTTGTCCGAATCGTTCTGCGAACTGCTCCAGTAGTTGCCGTTCGAACCACGGTTGTTGAGCGAACCATCGCTGTTGTTCAGGTAGCCTGCAGCATCTGCACAATTAGTTGCCACTCAATATGTGATATAATGTAAACCGACACCATACCATCTGTTTTAGCTGACAGAAACCCCTTTGTTATTGTTTCCGGGGCATTTACACCGCCAGCGGGCAACCAGACTAACCATCTGCACACTAAGCACAGCCTTAACCATGCTTACTCCGGCATTTATTTACCGTTTTATTCTGGTTTGAAGGTTAATAATAAACTCCATACACTGCATTGGCGTACGGTTTGCCACCGGGAAATGCTCAATTTCCCACTCAATGTCACCTTTTTGAGCCATCGGTATAAAAGGTTCCTCAACAATTGCCTTTGTTGGTTCAACGGATTGCAATTGCTCTTTCCATTGATCAAAAGGGCGATCGGGTTCTTTTTCAGTAATAAAGCTGATGTATGTTTCCGATTCACCGGTAACGGTATAAGCATTATCAGATGCTACTTTCACTATGCCTTCGAGTAAGCTTTTCGGGAAGCCGATGGTTACAAGTTCTTTCCCGTATTTCCTGACATACTTTTTAACCGGCTTATAAGGCCTGATGAAGGCATGAAACCTCCAGGCACTTTCTTCATATACCTTACAAAAAAGCGCCTCTTTTACAATGTAAATGCAATTTGGCCCCCCAGACGCCCTGATAATCTCTGAAACATCCATTTTAAAAAATTTTCGTCCGCCTTCGGCGGAAATAGAAAAATTAAATTGTCAAATAAATCCAATAAATCAAATGGTCAGTCTCTGAGGCAGCGGACACTGAGACCGCTTGCCTTGGGGAAGTTCTCCATGTTGCTATTACCACCGGTGAAGAATAGGTTGCAGCCGTATGATGAAGAGCCCTGCGAACTGCTCCAGTAATTGCCGTTCGAACCGCGGAAGCCCAGCGGACCATCGATAAAGTATAGGTAACCAGCAGCATGCAATTTTAATAAAGACGCAAAAGTTTCGTTGTAGTTGTCCCAACCCCCGGTTGCATCGATCGTCTCCCATTCTGTGCAGGTTGGCAGGCGCCAGCCGCTGCCCAGTAGCAGGGTACAGGGATCGTTGGCTGGCAGCCAGTCACTGTTTTCATTAATTGGTGTAATCCATGTGGTGTTGGGGGTTCGGGTTGTTCCATCATGCTTAAACCCCTGCGTTCGGTTAAACTGCCAATACCATCCGGCCGAGGCTTCCGTGGCATCGGTGGCCGCAGTAGCCTGGTGGTCGGCGCCCAGGTTTTGGGTAATCCAGCATTTATACTCCCCGGTTAAGTTTGTCTCAGCGGTACTGTATGTTACTGTTTTAGTAACCGGAGCGATAGATCCGGCTGTATGTGTCAAGGTAAAATTCAGACATTGAGCATTTGTGGTAAATTCTAAATCACTTCCGTATGAAGTACCTGCGCTATTTGTTGCATAAGCCCTGATATGATAGAGCGTGTTTGCTGTCAGACCGGTCAATTCGCTGGTAAAAGTACCGGTTCCGCTTCCATTGGTGGTATGAGTGTTGGCAATTGTAGGATTGGAGGAGGTGCTCCAGCAAACGCCTCTTGCGGTTACGTTAGCTCCTCCATCAGAGGTTACATTACCTCCACTGGTGGCTGTGGTTTGTGTTATATTTGTTGCTGCCGTTGTGGTAACAGTAGGCGGAACAGGATTTGCCAGTGTGGTAAGTGTTAAATCACTTCCATAAGAAGTACCGACACTGTTAGTTGCATAAGCCCTGATATGATACAGCGTATTTGCTGTTAATCCAGTCAGGCTGC
>CAZJTM010000320.1:0-4720 GCA_964548925.1 uncultured Verrucomicrobiota bacterium
CTGCCGGAGTTGCTGGCGGAGAACCGGCTTTCGTGGGGCAACGGTTTTCTCGGGTTGGGCACCTTCCTCGCCATCATTTCCGGCGGCGTGGCGGCGGGCCTGCTCTACGAGCACTTCGGAGCGCGACAGCTCTGGTCGGGCGTGCTGCTGGTCGGGCTGGCGTGTGCGGGACTTACGACCAGCCTTGGCATCACCAAGTTGCCGCCGGCCGATCCGAACCGGAAGTTCCGTGTCAACTTCCTCGGCGACCTTTGGGCAAACCTGCGGAGCATCGGCGCGGATCGCGTGCTGACGCTGGCGATCCTGGGAAGCGTCTATTTTTGGTTTCTCGGGGCGTTGTTCGGCGAGCCAACGATTTTCATCTACAGCACGGACGTTCTTCATCTGAGCGAGACGCAAATCGCTCTGCTGCGGGCCTGCTTGGCCATTGGCATTGCGCTCGGGAGCGGCGCGGCGGGGTTCTTGTCGGGGCGCAAGATCGAAACGGGCTTGGTGCCGCTCGGTGCGTTGGGCTTGATCACGTGCGCGGCCCTGCTGGCGCTACCTGGACTGAAGGCGACCCAGGTGGCCGTGCTACTCGGGTTGCTGGGCTTCTCCGGTGGTTTCTACATCGTACCGATCAATGCGCTGATCCAGCACCGGCCTGATCCGCGCTGCAAAGGCTCGGTCATCGCCACGAATGCCTGGCTCACCTCCCTCGCCGTCTTCATCGCCTCGGGAGTTTTTTGGGTGCTGCGCACCGGTTTCAAACTGGAGCCGGGCACCATTTTTCTGGTCGGCGCCATCGTAACCCTGCTGGGGACGTTCTTCGCCTTGCGGCAGGCGCCCGAGGCCCTCATCCGGATGGTGCTTTGGTTGGTGACCCGCACGCTCTACCGGGTGCGTGTGCTGGGCCGCGACCACATTCCTGCGCGGGGCGGAGCGTTGTTTGTCTGCAACCACCTCTCGCTGGCCGACGCGCTCTTGCTGCAAGCCTCCACGGATCGGCCGATTCGTTTCATCATGTTCAAGGGCATTTACGAACGACCGCTCATCAAACCGTGGGCGAAGGCCACCAAGGCCATCCCCATCTCGTCGGAGTTGCGTCCACGCGAGATGATTCAATCGCTGCGCACCGCCAGTGACGCCATCCGCGCGGGGGAGGTCGTTTGCATCTTTGCCGAGGGGCAGATCACGCGCATCGGGCAATTGCTTCCGTTCCGGCGCGGCTTTCAGAAGATCATGAAGGACGTGGAAGCGCCCATTGTGCCGGTGGCGTTGGATGGCGTGTGGGGCAGTCTGTTCAGCTTGGAGAAGGGACACTTCACTTGGAAGTGGCCGCGCCAGATTCCGCACCGGGTCACGGTCAACTACGGCAAGCCGCTGCCGCACACTGCCACGCCGTTCGAGGTGCGCCAGCAGGTGCAGGAACTCATGGCGCAGGCCTGGCGCTCGCGCCGGGCCCACATGCAGCCGCTGCACCGCGCCTTCGTGAAGACCGCGCGGCGACATCCACTCCGCTGTGCCATGGCGGACGCGCAGAACGCGAAAGTTTCGTTCGGCTCGGCACTCGTGCGAACCCTCGTGTTGGCCCGCCGGCTCCGCGCGGTCTGGGCCGGGCAACAAATGGTGGGCTTGCTCCTGCCGCCGTCCGTGGCCGGCGCGTTGGCCAACTGGGCGGCGCTCTTGTGCGGCAAAGTGCCGGTGAACCTGAACTACACGCTCTCGGAAAGCTCGCTCGCGTCGTGCGTGCGCCAGTGTGATATCGAAACCGTGCTCACCTCGCGGACCTTTCTTGAGAAAGTGAAGCTGAACGTGCCGGGAAAGGTGGTGTTTCTCGAGGACCTGTTCCATCAATCCCCGCCCACGACGGGCGAGAAGCTGATAGCCCTCTTGCAGGCCGGCCTGTACCCCACCGGGTTGATCGAGCGAAGCCTGGGCGGCGCGCACAAGGCGCGCTTGGACGACCTCGCCACAGTGATCTTCTCCAGCGGCAGCACCGGCGAGCCGAAGGGCGTCATGCTCAGCCACTACAACATCAAGTCGAACATCGAGCAACTGGGCCAGGTCTTTGCGCCCACGGGTGAGGACTGCTTTCTGGGCGTGCTGCCGTTCTTCCACTCGTTCGGTTTCACCGGTACGCTGGCCTTGCCGGCGGTTTTGGGCGTGCGGGTGGCCTACCATCCGAATCCGCTGGATGCGAAAACCATTGGCGAGCTGGTTTGCGAGCATCAGGTCACGTTCTTACTCGCGACACCCACGTTTCTCCAATTCTACATGCGCGGCTGCACGCCGGAGCAGTTCGGCAGCTTGCGGCTGGTGGCGGTGGGCGCGGAGAAGCTGCCCGAGCGCTTGGCGAACGCTTTCGAGGATCAGTTCGGCATCCGACCGTATGAGGCTTACGGCTGCACGGAATGCTCACCCGCCGTGACGGTGAACACACACGACTTTCGCGCCGCCGGCTTCCGCCAAGTGGGCGCCAAGAAAGGCAAGATCGGTCACCCGTTGCCGGGCGTTTGCGTGCGCATCGTGAACCCGGCCACGGGCGAGCCGCGACCGGTCGGCGAACCTGGATTGTTGTTGGTGCGCGGTCCGAACGTCATGCGCGGCTACTTGGGCAAACCCGAAAAGACCGCCGAGGTGTTGCGGGATGGCTGGTACACGACCGGCGACATCGCAACCATGGACGAGGACGGTTTCCTGCAAATCACTGATCGCATGAGCCGCTTCAGCAAGATCGGAGGCGAGATGGTGCCGCACATCAAGGTGGAGGAAAAGCTGCACGAACTGGTGGGGGCGACGGAGCAGATGTTCTTCGTGGCCGGCGTGCCGGACGAGAAGAAGGGCGAGCGGCTTGTCGTGCTGCACAAGTTGACCGAAGCCCAGTTGCAGCCGTGTCTGGAGAAGCTGGTGCAGATCACTCTGCACCAGCTTCTCCAGCCGTGTCTGGAGAAGCTGGTGCAGAGTGATCTGCCGAATCTGTGGAAACCCCGCGCGGACGCCTTCTTTCACGTGGATGCCTTTCCGCTGCTCGGCTCGGGCAAGCTGGACTTGCGGAGCGTGAGGGAAACCGCCCTGCAACTCGCCGCCAAAGCGGCATGAACATCTTCCGTCCCCAAACGCCCTACGTCTTCCGGCCGCCGAAATACGCGACGTGGTTCCGGCCGGTGCTGCACGGGTTGACGGCGTTCTTTCTGCGATTTCGATTCAACATCCGGCACCTCCAAGTCCGCGGGCAGGAGCGTCTCGTCGAACTGGTGAAAAACGGCCAGTCAGTGTTGGTCGCACCCAATCACGCCGACCACGCCGATCCAGCCCTCCTCGTCACGGTGGGGCGGAGATACGGCCTGGCGTTTCATTTCATGGCCGCGCGCGAGGGATTTGAGAAGAGCCCGCTGCAATGCTTCGCGCTGCAACACTCGGGCGCGTTTTCGGTGGACCGCGAAGGGGCCGATCTGGCATCCATCCGCACGGCGATGAACATTCTCCGCGAAGGCCGCCATCCGCTCGTCATCTTCCCCGAGGGCGAGATTTGGCACCACCACGAGGAGTTGGATCTGCTCAACGAAGGCGTCGCCACCATCCTGCTCCGCGCCGCCGAGAAGTTGCCGGAAGGAAAACGCAGCTACGCCATCCCGACGGCGATTCACATCACCCACGCCCCGGCGGAGGCGGCGACCTTCCCCGCGCGGTTGGACGCGCTGGAGCGGCGGATCACGTGGAAGCCAAAGTCCCAACTTGAGGTCGTGGATCGCATCTACCGCTTGGGCGGCGCGCTGCTCTCGATCAAGGAGGAGGAATTCCTTGGCGAGGCCCAACACGGCGATCTGGTCGGGCGCATCCAGACGTTGCAGCAGCAGCTCATCCGGCAGATCGAGCAGAAGCACGGGCGCAGCGGGGAGGGCCAGCCCGTTCCGCTTCGGCTCAAAGCCCTGCGGCATGTCATCCGGCAGGAATTGAACGCCGCCGTGTCTCCGCCACCCGCGCGCCGGGAGGAGTTGTACAACGAACTGGAGCAACTTTTCGTGGCGCAACAGCTTTACAGTTACCCGGGCCAATACCTCCGCCGCAATCCCACGCTGGATCGCATCGCCGAAACGATCTTCAAACTCGAGGAAGACGTGCTCGAAGCGGAGCACTATTCGACGCCCCGGCGGGCCGCGGTGGTTTTCGGGGAGCCGATTGATGTCCTGCGGGTATTGCAAGAGCGGAAGCTCAACGCCAAGACCGGCGTACCCCCGATGACGGAACTTCTTCGCGAACGGATTCAGTCGTTGTCAGTCGGGCGTGTTGCGTAGCGGAGACACGCAAGAACTCCACCTTTTCTCGGCCTTGAACCTTGCGGCGCCGCAACGGGTGACCGCTGCGGGATCAAAGCAGATCCAGAAACTCCGGGACGATTTCCTTCACATCGCAATGCAGGATGGCCACGCTGCGTGGTTGGGCGAACTTGGGCTTGCCGCAGTAACCGGGGTTGATGAACAACGTGCCATGCACCCGCTCGCAATACGTCTTGTGCGTGTGGCCAAACACGACGACGTCCGGCTGTTCGCGGACGAAGCGTTGGCGGACCCGATCCGACAGCCGCAGCGGATCCACGATGTGATGCACGAGAAACTTCCGCCCGCCGAGTTGCACGACTTCCGTCTCGCGGTAGCCGATCCGAGGATCGTCCGTGTTTCCCAGCACCGCCGTCACCGGTGCGATGTCTTGCAGATCGAGGATGATGGCCGGAAACCCA
>CAZJTM010000321.1:0-4688 GCA_964548925.1 uncultured Verrucomicrobiota bacterium
CATTAAATTTCTCAACAGGCTTTACGGATGAGCGATTTCCTTCCCTACGCCTTTTTGCAGCATGGGTACTTAATTCGGGCCTCACTCAAGCGGTTGATCTCGAAAAAGGCATCCACGCCATGATTCCGTAATCATAATATGCGGATTGCTGGCTTCTTGAAGAAAACATGCTGTTGCTATGAAACATACTTTTCAGCCTGATGAGTTATCCAGAATGCCTAGGCATGGATCACATTAATTACCTGAACGAAGTTGAATAGTTGGGAGGTCTCTTGAAGGGCCTCCCCCCATTTTATCTCACTTTCAGATCTCTCCAATAATGCTCGACATCTAGATTCTCTTTGAGCTATAAGCCCGATAAGCTGTCTGTATAACCGTATCAACAAGTGATGCCGATGCTTTCGGAAACTGCTCTATAAGTCTCTGCCTCACTATGAAAAATTTGTCTGTTGGAGCCATGTCTGTGCCAGACACTTCCTTGATTGCAGCCAGAGCCACGCCAACATACTCAATTCCCTCTTCTCTGAGATCCTCTATCAGTCCGTTAACTATGGCCGAAAGAACCGGATTGCCCAGCATCCAGCTTACGAGTCTGCTCAAGATACTCTCCAGGAAGTTACCCATCGATTTTCCCCCTTATTCCACAACATCCGTTGCTAATGTCTTAACGGCGCCGTTGGAGAATTTCACTTTCAGTTCACTCGATCCTTCATTGTCAGACAGGAATATTATTGCCTTGTCAGAATCAGGCGCATCGGGAGCATTCTCTTCTGTAACCAGAAGATCGTTATGGACGTGATCGATTTGTGAATACTCCTCGTCATGGTCGTGATCCTTCGCAGCATACGCCGACGAATGTTCATGGGCTTCGATCTCGGTGGATATTGCGCTGAAATTTGCGTTTATTCCGTTCACAACCTTCTTGAGGCGTTCACTATCGTAGTCGGTGAATCCCTTCTCGCTGGGGTCAGGTATTAAATTCGTTTGATAGCTCATTGTCTTCTCCTGGTGTTAATTTTGATTTATGGCCGCTCATCGTTTATCGCCGATTGAAAGCCTTTTGAGGCTGGACAGGTCCCTCAACAAAGTCCCGTTCATGGGTTGGATAATTACCCCCTTTTTGGAAGAAGAGTGAGTTACCTCTAGCAATCCCGAACGCCTGTTAATGAGTAAAACCCCAACATGGCCGTGAATTCTCGCTGGAGATGTCTTCCATGTCCACCACACAAGATCAAGCTCTTCGCATTCCTCAAGTTTCACCCAATTCCCTATCCAGCCCTGCAGACCTTTTTCCATGACCACGGCTGTTGTCCGCTTCACGGGAAGTCCAGCCCGCCTGGCCGCCAGGAAGATGTAACCCGAACAGTCCAGCCCTTGCTCCTCTGTTGTCGATCCTCCCCACAGGTATGAAGGATTTCTGTCGATAATGATCTGAAGATTGCTCCGGAATGAATGACCGTATTGCGAGCCGAGGCAATGTCCGCTGGCGTTCGAAATCATTACGAATATCCACGCTATTGCCACGATTTTCACGATAACTTTCAAGTCTCCCCCCAGTATTCTTATAATAAGGTATCCAGTCCTAACCGAATGCTATGATCAGCCCCACGGACACGATCAGGGCGCTCATGACCATCGAAGTTGAAAAGGGGTCATCATATATTCGTTTCAGAGAGTCGCCTGGAGTCACGTAATCAAACATGATTACCGAGCTTATTAGTATGAAGATGGAAACTAGAGCCCATGGTCCCCGTAAAAGGACGTAACGGTAGAGCGCTTCGGTGTCCTGACTAAAGAAATAAGGACTCAACCAAAGACTTGCCCCCAGCACACCTAGCGCTATCAAACCTATAACCAACAGCTCCAGAAAATGTTTTAGCTCTTGCTTAGCATCACCAGCGATATTCATTTATCCCCCATTTCTATGGCTTTGGAATTTCAGACAAACTGAGTCTCCTGCCATCTGATTCTTCATCTATATCTGGCTGTCCTTTCCCAGATATGAGTGATTGTCTCGCCTGTTTGAGCATACAGGCGGCGGCGGTAAGTTTGGCTGCCGCCAATCCCAGGTTGCCAGTTTTCATGAAATGATCGGTCAGCTGCATGAAAATTACCCTGATCCTGTCATCAGCGACTGTCATTTTTCTCCCCCCGAATGATGTTTGTAGTTTTGATCACCTCCACAAGAAAGAGGTCAAGCCTGGTGAAAACATCACTAATCATGGATTGTGTAATCTGACGGTGTTCCTTCCCCTGTTCAACAAAGTCCTTCAGATATTCCCTCATATGCTCCACAGCTCTCATCAGGTTCGATAAGTGTACGCATCTTTCGATATCGCAATGCTTCCAGTGTTCCTCACTGGCAAGCCTGTCAACATTTTCAAAATGTCTGCCAATTTTCGCGTTTAGTTCGACCCGCAGATCCTCTACGAGATCCACCAGCTTCACCAGCAGCCTATGCTGCTGTTCCTGGTTAAGGACCTGCCCCTCTTCAGTCAGCACCGACAATCTCAGCAGATTCAGTGTCTCGTCAAAGCGAGACACCAACTTCTTGAAGTCATGAGTCTTTTTTGAGAGAAACCTGTAAACAGCGTAAAAAATCAAACCGGTCAGCATGATCGCCACTGTCGCCCAGAAGCCAATTCTCTCGTTAAGGAAAGCCAGATCGGAAATTCCAGGAATCATTTCCCCGCCTTGTGCCAGATCTAATCGACATTTAATTTGAAGGAAGCATTGCCAGCGCGGCGATGATTAATCGCCGCTTTTCCCGTGACAGTCATTCTCTGGGTTGGAAAGCCTGAAAGAAGCGAAGGTATATTTGATTGATTTATCGAAGTTTCAGAAAAGGTATAATGCCAGTGGCCAGCAAAGTCATCTCTGAGTTTCCAGACACTTACCGCCAAAAACGCCGTTAGAGCCAGGTTTATTAACAGTAGCGCAATCTTTATCGCCCCCCTCATGATATTTACACCTCCTTCAATCCTGTTTTTTTCTCAAGAGCCATCAGACGTTCCTCAATCTTCTTCACCTTGTCTTGATTGAGCTGTTCGTTCCGGTCATTTTCATCTTTGGACTTTTTTAATCTCGCAAAATCCTTTCGCTTCAAATTCCTTGTAATTCTAATCATGGTACCTGACCCCCCCGGCTATTGAATGCAACTTCACTGTTTTGTTGTTATGCGTCGAGAACTTGAACCTGATCGTCCCGTCCGACCTTGGAGTTATTCCGTAAAGATCACCTCTCACGTAATTATGGCTTCCTACACGGCGAAAAGGACCTGGATCCAGCCCGATTTGATCCCAGTTCATTCCATCGTTAATCGAAATAAAAGCCTTGAAATCACTGTTGAAAATCACCGCATCGATGGGTTCGATGTCGATTACGCAATACGCATCGGTCGGATCCTCTACTGAGGACTCCCAGTTCCTCGTTACCAGACTCAGGTCCGTTCCTGTTACATCGTATGTGAAACTGACTTTGGTGAAGGTCGGAATTGCAACCGACTGTGCTGCGACCATCTCCAGATCATCCATGGTCAAATATTGTTCGTGACCGCAGTTGGCTGTGACATTTATCCTGTAATATCTGTAAAAAGTATCGTTAATGAAAGTGAACCAGCCTATCCATGTGTCCGCGGCTTGAACCTCGTTAATTCCCTCATGCAGTGTCGTCCAGCTGGATCCGTCGTTGGATCCCTGGAATTGCCATGCGCTGGGAACAGCATTTGAATCCGACTCCATGGTGAGCCATCGGTACTTGTTGATGACCTGCGTGTTCCCCGCCCCAAAGTCAAACTGAACCCAACCCGTCGTATTGTTTATTGCTGTCAGCCATCTCTTTTGGGGCGAACCATACTCATCATTGAAAATCTTCCACCCCTCATAGCTGGCTGTGTAGGAGCTTTCCAGAACATGCGTCCCGTCTGTCTGGGGTGGAACAGCATCAGTAGTGCTTTCATTGAGACTTCCATCGGCTACTATTGTCCAGCCGTCAACAAGCCTAGTTGTCCAGTCTATCGTATTCACGCCCTCGGACCAGCCTCCCGCCGAACACCAGTCATCTGCCGACATGGCTTCAATCATATCTTTTGTCCAACGATAGTCCCCTTGCTCGGTTGCCTGGATCAATGCCTCGTCTAGGCTGTTCAAGGATGCGTCGGTCCAGATCCCTGCGTCACTGTATTGCCATACTCCTCCGTTATTTCGGGCTATGCTGGTCCACAATCCGTTGTGAAAGATCTTCCATGTCAACCTGATGTCAAAAGACACCGCATGATAGATAGCCGATGCAGGACTGTTTCCAGGCGTATTCTCCGTCACGGTCACGGAAAGGATTCTGCTCCATGACGAACAGTCCAACTGCGAACTTGTCAAATCCTGTGTGACGCCATTCTGGGCTGCAACACTGGCAAAAAAGGAATTAGCAGCATCATAAACTCCCGAGGAATTCCCGGTCACAAGACCGTTTAACACCGTCCCGTCAACACCTGAAGTGTCCGTGAAATCGTCCACGTATATGTCGTCAAATGCCCTGTCTCCCGAATAAATGTCCCACGCCATCATGGCCAGTGTGTTCTCTATCGAATTCTTATCTCTCGCAATGTTGGCTAGCGCCAGATCCAATCCGTTGAGATGGCTTGCCAGATGTTCCTCTGTCCCGGTCTCATTGACCTTGGTAGGAACGTAGTT
>CAZJTM010000322.1:0-4673 GCA_964548925.1 uncultured Verrucomicrobiota bacterium
AAAGGTCTGGGCGTTCATCCGGCAACAACTCGCCGCGGGCCGGCAGGCGTATGTCGTGTATCCGCGCGTGGAGGAAACCGATGGCGGCAACGTGAAGGCGGTGCTGAAGGAGTTTGAGCGCGTGCGGCAACAACTCGCGCCGTACCGCGTCGGGTTGCTGCACGGGCGGTTGCCCGCGCGCGAAAAGGAGGCGGTCATGGCGGCGTTCCGCGACAACACGGTGAATGTATTGCTGGCCACCTCGCTGGTCGAAGTGGGCGTGGACGTGCCGAATGCGACTGTGATGCTGATCGAGAACGCGGAGCAATTCGGGCTGCCGCAGTTGCACCAGTTGCGCGGGCGCATCGGGCGTGGCGCGGCAGACGCCTATTGCATTCTGGTCGCGGCGGCGGAAACGCCCGAGGTGCGCGAGCGGTTGCGCGTGCTGGAGGAGACGAGCGACGGCTTTCGCATCGCCGAGGCCGACTTGCGGCTGCGCGGACCCGGCGAACTCCTCGGAAGGGAACAAAGCGGCCTGCCCCGGTTCCGGTTTGGGGACTTGACGGCGGACATGGAGCTTATCCAGCAGGCGCGCGAATGGGCGGCCCGGTTCTTGGCGCGGGAGTGATCCCGGGGACCAAACCGTTCGGTGAGGCTTGGCAAGCGATCCGGCGAGGGAACACTGAGTATTTGCTTTGCGCCGGGTTTCGTGGCATACTGCAGCCATCAGAGAAAGCTGCAACGGCGTTCGTTTACAGCACTCGGAGTCGAGCGGTGGTTGGTTCAGTCCTTGTTTTCGGTGAGTGGGAAACCAGCCGGCCCGGTTCGGCCAGCGCGAAACGGGCTTGTGTCAGGTTGCAGATGATTGCAGATGGAACGCCCAGTGGCTTTGCTCACGCACAAACCAAACTCAGAGAACCAAACAGAAAGTAAACGATGAAAATCACGAACTACATTGCCCTGCCAGCCGTTTTATTGACCGCTGGGCTGGTGGCTTGGACGTCCTCCACCTTCGCCCAATCTGTCCAAGGGACCGACTGGAACGAGCAGTACCGGTCCAGTTACGAAGTCCCGAGAGGCACTTACACCGGACGCTCTCCCTATATGCAGGGCGCGGCCATCGAACGAGCGCCGGCGCCGGTGGCGAAGCCCGCGCCGCGGCCGGAGCCGCCCCCGCCGGTCGCCGCTCCAAAGACCGGGTGCAGCGATCCGACCTGGGGCTTGATCCGCATGACCAAGACCATGCCGCCGGAAGCGGGCTTGGGCTCGGAGTTCGTAGCCCAACTCACGCTGACCGCCCAGGCCTGCGCCGCGCGCATTGTGGTGCGCGACAGCATCCCCGCCGGCACCAGCTACGTGCGCAGCGAACCCGCCGCGCAGCGGGAAGGCGATGAACTGGTCTGGAGTTTCCCGACGATGGAGGCGGGCGACACGAAGACCATCAAGGTCTGGCTGAAGGCCGACCGGGAAGGGACGATCGTCAATTGCGCCTCGGTACATGCCGAACCGCGCACCTGCGCCGCCACCCGCGTGGGCAAGCCGGTGCTCGCCATCGAGAAGAGCGGTCCGGCGACGGCTCTGCTCGGCGCCGACGTGGCCTATAACATCGTCGTGAAGAACACCGGCACCTCCGTGGCGAAGAACGTCGTGTTGACCGATCCGGTGCCGGAGGGCATGGGCGGCCAGCCGGTGACCATCAATCTCGGCGACCTCGGCCCGGGACAGACCAAGCCGGCGACCGTGACTTTCAAGGCCACCAAGCGCGGCCGGTTCTGCAACGTGGCCACCGCCACCAGCAGCAATGCCGACAAGGTGAGCGCCGAAGCCTGCACCCTCGTGCAGCAACCCGGCTTGAAGGTTGAAAAGACCGGCACCAAGGAGCAGATCCTTGGCCGCAACGCGGATTACCAGATTGTGGTTTCCAACACGGGCGACACGACGCTGAACAACGTCGTCGTCACCGACACGGCTCCGGCCGCCACGACGATCGTGGCCGCACCCGGCGCCCAGATCGCGGGCAACAAGGCCACTTGGACCATCCCGAGCCTCGCGGCCGGCGCCAAGGAAACCTTCAGCCTCAAGCTGACCTCCAAGACTGCGGGCAATCACTGCAACGGCGTCACCGCCGCCGCCGGCACCCTGAGCGACTCCGCCCAAGCTTGCACGCTCTGGAAAGGCATCGCCGCCGTGCTGCTTGAAGTCGTGGATGATCCCGATCCGATCCAGGTGGGCGAAACCACAACCTACACGATCAAGGTTACCAACCAGGGCTTCGCCGACATCCACAGCGTGAAGATCGTTTACACCTCGGACGAGGAAACCACGCCGGTCAGCTCGCCGCAAGGCACGGTGAGCGGCAAGAGCGTGACCTTCCCGGTGGTGGCCACGCTGGCGCCCAAGCAAGTCGTGACCTACTCGATCGTCGTTCGGGGCGTGAAGGTTGGCGACTCGCGCAACAAGGTCGTTCTGACCTGCGACGAACTGACAGCCGGCTCGGTCGAAGAAACCGAGAGCACCACGGTTTACTAATCACTGTTTGACAACATGAGCCGGGTCGGCGGGCCTCTGTCCGTCGGCCCGGCTTTCTTCCTATCCTCGATGAAAAAAATTCGTTTTGTCACCTCCATCGCTTTGGGCACCGCCCTGTTGCTGGTCGGCGGCTGTGGCCAAAGCGGCAGAACGCCGGAACCGCCGCCGAAGGGTGAGGCGGAGACAAGTCCGGCGCAGACCAAGGCCACCGAAGCCATGAAGCAGGCGACCACCGCGGCGGAAGCCGTCAAGGACACCGCCAAAGCGGCTGTGGACCAAGCGGCCTCCAAAGCGCAGGAATTGATCACCCAGGCCAAGGGCTTGGTGGACGCCAAGAAATACGCCGACGCTTCGAACATCCTGCAACAACTCGCCGCCCTCAAGCTGACCCCCGAGCAACAGAAGCTTGTCGAAGACTTGAAGGCCACCATCCAGCAAGCGCTGGCCAAACAGGCCACCTCCGAAGGCGTCAAGGCCGTCGGCGGGTTGTTGGACAGCAAGAAGAAGTGACTTGCGCTTGCGGAGCGCTTCGTCGTCAGGCAGACCCCGCCGGGCGCTGAGCGGCCACGATGGCTGCGCGGCGCCCGGTTTTGCTGCGGCGCTTGCGGCCAATCCTTCGGTATCCCTGACTTGATGAAGCCAGAAAAGGTTTTGAACTCCCATCCGCAGGGCAAACGCGCACACGCGGAATCGGTTCCTGTCACCCGCCTCCACTCGCTTCCATGAGAACGATAAGCCCCGTCGTGGCGTCTCGGCAAAGCGTCGCCATTCCTCGATGCCAAGCCAACACGTTTGGCACTCCGCCGAAATACCTCTACAGTCGCACGACTTTCGGACCGGCCCTTCTGCTTGCGTTGGCGCTCGCCGGTCTGGGCTTGGTGGGTTGTGCCACGGTTCGCCCTTTCGAGGGCGTAGATGTGAGTCTGGTCAACCTGCGCTTCGTGCAGAGCACCGTTTGGGAAACGACAGCAATCTTCACGGTGCGTGTGCAAAACGAGTCGCCGGATCCGGTGACCCTCACCGGCGGTATGCATAAATTCTATCTGGACGGTTCGTTTCTCGGCGAGGGCCTCTCGAACCAATCCGTCACCCTGGAGCGTCTTAGTTCCGCGACCCAGGACATTACGGTGCATTTGCGCAACTTGTCGCTCGCCCGGCGGCTCAAGCCGATCATCGAGCAGCAGCGCTTTGATTACCGGGTGGACAGCGTGCTCTATTTCGATTCTGCCAGCCGCTACGGGCGCGGGAAGGTTTCCCACGCCGGCCAACTTGACCTCCGCGAGTTCCAGCCCACACCCCAACGGGGACGCTGATCTGGCTCGCTCGCCGTTCGTCCTGTGGATTCCCAGTCGCTGCCGCCGCCTCCGCCCGACTGCGCGAATCTGCGCGGTTCGCCCGCGTCTCCCGTGCCGGACGCCCTCCCGTGCGACACCTGCCAGCGGCTCGAAGCCGCCAACCGGGCGAAGATGGAATTTCTCGCCAACATGAGCCACGAAATCCGCACGCCGATGAACGCCATCCTCGGCATGACGGACCTGGTTTTGGAGACGCAGCTTTCCCCGCAGCAACGCCGCCACCTCGAAGGCGTGCAAGCCTCCGCCGAGGGGCTCTTGACGCTCATCAACGACCTGCTGGACTTCTCAAAAATCGAGGCGGGCAAACTGGACTTGCACCCGGAGACATTCTCGCTGGCCGTCGCGCTCGAACAGGTGGTCAAAGCACTGACCGTTCAAGCCGGGCAGAAACAACTGGAACTGGCGCTCAGCATCGCGCCGAATGTGCCGGACACCTTGACGGGCGATCAAGGTCGGCTCCGCCAGATTCTCTTCAATCTCGTGGGCAACGCCATCAAGTTCACGGAACGCGGAAGGGTCGAGGTCCAGGTGGCGCTCGCCGGCGCGGACACCACGCGACTCACCCGCGCGGAGCATCCGGGAGATGCCCCCGACACCCCACCCTCCGACTGCCTGCTGCACTTTTGCGTCAGCGACACCGGCATCGGCATCCCGCCGGAGCAGCAGCGGGCCATCTTCGAGCCGTTCACCCAGGCGGATAGCTCCATCTCGCGGCGCTTCGGCGGCACGGGCTTGGGGCTGGCGATCTCGTCAAGGCTCTGCCGGATGATGGGCGGGCGCATCTGGGTGCATAGCACGCCGGGACAGGGC
>CAZJTM010000323.1:0-4668 GCA_964548925.1 uncultured Verrucomicrobiota bacterium
ACGCCAACTCTACGACGTTCCAATACACGATGGCGTCTGTGCCCGCCGCCAACCCTCAGGGGGACATGTGGGTGGGCCAATGGCCGAGCCATTTTGTGCGAATCGCCAGTATCCAGCGCCAGCAGACGGGCGCCAACGAATGGACCGTCACCGTCACCACGGCCACGCCGCACTTTCGGGTGCCGGGCAACAACGTCGTCATGCGCACCAGCGGGACTGCCGGGAAATACCACGGCACGTTCCTCGTCACAGCCGCGCCGAACGCATTGCAGTTCCAATACGTCCTCAACACTGACACGGATCCGGGCCCACCGCCCGGTTCGGGCCACATCGGGGTGATCTTCCAAGCCCTCACCGCCGATGGCGGGACCGGCGCGGTGATGGAAGGCAACCGGGTGTGGAACAGCTTGGTCGGCGTGTACCACGACACTTGGAGCTCAAGAGACCTGACGATCCGAAACAACCACTTTCGCGCAGTCGTCATCGCGATACAGGAAAGCATCGGCGGTGTGAGCAGCACGAGCCAAATGGTCCCGCTTGATTCGCTAACGAATAGCGGCGCGATAGCCATTGCGACCACATCTTTGCCGCATGGCTTCACCGCTGCCGTCGACAACGTGATTATTTCGGGTGCAACTGGCGCCGACGCGGCACTGTACAATGGGACTTTTCGAATCACATCGGTCACTTCCAATACGTTTCGATATCAGATGTCTGGAACACCGACGGGACCGGCGCAAGGAAGCCCGGGCTACGCTACTGCGGACAGGCAGCGTCTGCTGGAATCGCTTACGTCTGCTTTGGAGAACGGCATCTACGTGGCAACCGCGCGGATGTGGTCTGCCAGCCCATCGTACAAGCACGGACTGATTCCAGGAGACGCAGTGCGCATCACGAAGGCGAGCCTGAGTCAATACACCGGCCATTTTTCAATAACCGCTGTTCCCGATGATAGGACTTTCAAATACAACTTGTCCGGCAATCCGGGTGCCCCGTCGGCGTCTGGATATTTCGGTCGCCTGTGGCAGGTGGCCAGACTGGAGATCCAAAACAACTTCGTTGAAGTCAGCCCCACGCCGGTCGCTGGATGGAGTTCGCGCGCCATCTTGTTTGGGCAGGCCGCGTTTTCTTCCCCGCCCATTTTTCGGCAGGCGCTTATTCGAGGCAACGTAATCAGACGCGTGGAAGGAACCTCGGATACGCCAGGCTTGGAGCAGGCGGGCGGGGTTGTCGTCACGGGATGTGGGGAACTCATTGTGGAGGACAACACTGTTGATTTGGATCATCCGAACCCCATTCAATATTCGCTCTGTGGCGAAGTGTGTTTCTTCGAGAATCGAACTTCCAGCGGCATTTTGATCCAGGGCTACGAGTCAAGCACAGGGAGAAAAGGCGAAGAACTGACAACCAAAATTGAGGATGCGGTTCTGCTGTCACTTTGAACCAGAGCGTCGAAAAAGAGATGGCGAGATTGATTATGAAAAAGTTACTGGTCGGATTGAATGTGGTTTGTGGCCTCGTCGCGCGCGGCGACGTAGTCATAGATGTTCCCTTCCCGCGTGATCCCGCAGGGAATACCGCCACTGCCTTTCCATTCCTTATCAAACAGGGCGGCTTGACCTCGATGCGCTACCAGCAGGTTTACGCGGCGTCCGCCTTTTCAGCCCTTGATCCGGGCGGCGAAATGATCACGACAATGGTCTTTGATCCTGACAATCCGGATCCGAACCGCATTTACGGATGGAGCATCCCCAGTATTCAGATCAGCCTGTCCACCACGCATCAAGCCGTGGACAGTCTGAGCCCTGTGCTCGCTCTGAATGTGGGCGCTGATGACAGAATCATCTTTGGTCCGACAACGCTGAATTATGTGGGCGGCATCGGAGATGCGCTGGTGTTTTACCTCGCTGAACCTTTCTTCTACGACCCCGCACTGGGCAACCTGCTGCTGGACGTGCGCGTCTTCGACGGCAGAGGGGATTTCGATATATTCGAACCAGCCTTCGACGCGCAGGCCACTATCGGCGATGCCATCTCGTGTGTTTTTGCGACAGACGTGAACGCACTCGTAGGAGATCCTTTTACGACGGGGCTGAGGACAGGTTTCGCCACAGTCTCAATACCGGAGCCGAGTTTCCACCTGCTGCTGGTCAACGGTGGAATCGCACTTTTCGCGTTCATTCGCAGCCGTAGAATTGAGAGGATTTGAACCATGTCCCTCCTTGATGCCCTCTTGCTGGACCCACACCGGATCAACGTCTGGATCGCCTACCGTGCGGACGGCGTGAGAGGCAGCGGCACGGAGAACGATCCCTTTGATGGCAGCACGCGCTTCGGGCCTTCCCTCACCGTCACGAGCATCGTCCGCACTGGGGCGGACTGCCGGGATGCCCTGGTCACGCTCGCGGGGCACAGCCTCAGCAATGGCGACATCGTCGAGGTGAGCGGGGCGACCGGCCCGAACGGCATTTTCTACAACGGGCGCGCCGCAGTCTTTGGCGCGGAGACGGACACATTCAAGTACCGGATGCGGCCGCTTGGCCCGGACGCCGATGCGCAGGGCAGCCTGCGTTGCGCCAAGGTGCTGGGCTATGGCCTTGACGATGTCATGCAGTCGCTGCCCGCCAACACGACTGCCCATATCGGCCCGGGCGTGTTTGAGACCAAAGGCTCCGATGGCTGGCAGCCCAAGTCTGGCCAGCGGATTGTCGGGTCGGGCATGGACGTCACAGTCCTGAAGGTCTTTGGCGCCCCACTGGTAAAGCACGGATTCAAAGCGATTGGCGGGGGCAGCTTCCTGAACGGCTTCGAGGCTTCGGATTTCACGGTGGACTGCAACCTGGGCGGGCAACCGGGCCAGGCAACTTATGATTTCGCGCCCGTCCTGAGCGGGGCCGTTTCGGTGGATGGGCGGCACGTCCGGTTCCGGCGGATTCGCGCCATCAATTTCGGCACGCAAGCGGAGGGCATCGAGTGCTTCGTGTTCTACGCGGGGACAGAGAACCCGGACAACGACGGTGCCGACTGCGTGATCGAGGACTGCATTGTTGAGCAACCTTCGCTCAATCAGACGTCGTATCATTTCGAAGTCACGACGTGCATCCTGTTGATCGGCAGCGAAAGCCCGGGCTATGGGGTGATGGCGTATCACCGGGGTTGCGCCATCCGCAACTGCGTGGTGGATTGCGAATTCCGGGACCGGCCCGTGGCAATCGAAAGCATCAGCGTCCCCGACGCCGGCAACCAATACCGATCAACGGTGGTCACTCGGACGCCTCACGGTCGCAGCACCGGCGACTGGGTGGTGATCAGCGGAGCATTGGAAAACGGCTCGACCAACACCACGTACAACGGGTCCTATCAGATCACTCGACTCGACGACACCCACTTCACCTACATCCCGTACAATGGCACAGGACACCCACGGCCAACTGTAAGCGCCACGGGCGATATTTGGCTGGGCAAGTGGCCGAGTCATTTCGTGCCAGTGACCATTGATCCACCGGAATCGGCGCCATGGATCGTGACCCTCACCTCCACCACGCCGCATTTCCGGGTCCCTGGATACAACGTCTCCTTGCATACGAGCTATGACCTATATCACGGGAAATACCATGGCTCGTTCACGATCACGGGGGTGCCCAATCCGTTTCAACTCCAATACACGCTGGCCGCCGAGCCCACTGGCGGCGCCCCCAATTCGGGGTTTATCGGTGTGGAGTTTCAGGCTCTGACCGCCGATGGTGGCAAGGCGGCGGTGATCGAAGGGAACCGAATCCGCAACTGCGTGAAAGGGGTGTACCACGATTACTGGAACACCAAAGACCTGACCGTCCGCAACAACCATTTCAGCGGCGTCGTGTGGCCAGTGAACGAAAGCATGGGCAATCTGAATAGCCCACGGTCGCTGAATTCCCTGACTTACGCAGTGGACAGCGGCCAATACGTGGCTACGGCTCAGAGCTCAGTTCCTCAGCACGGCTTCGCAGCGGGGGACGCGGTTCGGATCACCGGGGCTACCGGCCAGATCCACAACGAATACTTCAACGCATATCACCTGATTACCGCGGTGCCGAGCCCGGCGACTTTTAAGTTCATACTGGCTGGCGATCCGAATCCAGATTCACAATCGGGCTCCGTTCCAACCCAAGGCCTGACCTATGCGCGCGTCTGGCAAGTGAAACGCTTGGTGATTGAGAACAACATCCTCGTACTGTCGCCGACGCCCACGGCCGGCTGGACTACAGTCGGGATTCGATTGACCGTCCACCCCCCACAACCGGATCCTCAGTATGTCTTTGGACAAGTGGTTGTCCGGAACAACGTGATTCGGATGATCGAAGGCGGAGCCGATGCAACGGCGAGGGCGACCTTCCTCCAAGATTGCAGCTCCGCTTTGGTGGAGCACAACGTCGTGGACTTGGTCTTGGCGACGCCCCTCCGTCACAACAACTGCCCGAACATTGAGTACTTTGATAATCGGACGAGTTCCGGGCTGCTCATGCAGGGGGTTGAGGAGAATGACTTCGGCATTGTCATAGGGACCACGAATGAACTGACGGCTGCGGTCGAAGACAGCCTACTTGCAGCGCTAATGTGACCATGCGGACAACAGTCAGCGACCTCCGGCAAAGCCGGAGGCTTGAAGAAGTGAACCGCCCAAGGCGG
>CAZJTM010000324.1:0-4658 GCA_964548925.1 uncultured Verrucomicrobiota bacterium
AAATCTTCGCACCGGATGGAAAGCTGCTGGGCAAAATCCTCGTGCCGGAGTCCCCAGCAAACCTTTGCTTCGGCGGCGTGGACGGGAAGACCCTGTTCATCACCGCGCGCAAGTCGCTTTACTCGATCCCGGTCCTGGTCAAAGGGGCGCGCTAAACTGGCATGACTCACTTCAACTGGCTTCTGGACGGCAGCATCGTGGGCCTCTACCTGCTGGCGACGATGGTCGCCGGGCTGATGGTCCGCAAATACGTGGCCCGCGTGGACCACTTCCTCGTCGCCGGCCGCGAGATGAATGTCTATCTCGGCATTGCGTCGCTGGCCGCCACGGAGTTCGGCATCGTCACCTGCATGTACACCGCGCAGGCCGGCTACACGCGGGGCTTTGCGGGTGCGGTTCCCGGCATCTGCAACGCGCTCGCCATGTTCGTCATCGGCTGGACCGGCTTTTGTGTGAAGCCGCTGCGCGATTCCAATGTGATGACCATTCCGGAGTTGTTCGAGCAACGCTACGGCAAACTCGTGCGCTGGCTGGCAGGTGTGGTCATCGTGCTGGGCGGCTTGCTGAACATGGGCGTTTTCCTGCGCGTGGGCGGACAATTCCTTGTGGTGTGCTGCGGCATGAATCTGCGCTATCTCGAACTCGCCATGACCGTGCTGCTCATTGGTGTGGCGGTTTACACGATCTTGGGCGGCATGCTTTCCGTGTTGGTCACGGACTTTCTTCAGTTCGTCGTCATGAGCCTGGGCTTGTTGGTGGTGACGTTCCTGGTGCTGCACCATGTCGGCTGGGACACCCTGATGGCGGCGGTGCAAACGCATCATGGCGCGGGCGGTTTCGATCCGTTCGTGCCCAAGGAACTCGGCTGGCCGTTCGTGCTTTCCAACCTGCTGACCAACACCGCTGCCGTGCTCACGTGGCAGGCGGTGATTGCGCGGCTGCTTTCCGCCAAAGACAGCAAGACGGGCCGGAAGGTCTATACCGGCACGGCGTTCTTCTTCATTTGCCGGTGGATGATTCCCGGCCTTTGGGGTATCGCGGCGCTCGCGATGGTCGAGCCGACGGTGATCGAAAAGATCGGTCTGCAATTCGGCGAAAAAGACGGCTCGCTCTTCGCCATGCCGTATCTGCTCAGCCAGATCGTGCCGGCGGGGATGATGGGTCTGCTCGTCGCGGCGATGCTCGCGGCGGACATGTCCACGGATTCCTCCTACATGCTCACGTGGGGCAGCGTGATTTACAACGACGTGCTCGCGCCGTTCCGCCGGACCGCGTGGTCCGAGAAGAAGGGCCTGCTCTGGAATCGCTGCATCATCGCGCTGATCGGCGTGTTCCTGCTCTTCTGGGGGCTGTGGTACAAACTCGAAGGCAATCTTTGGGAATACCTGCAAACCACCGGCACGATCTACCTCGCGAGCATGTCCATCCTGCTCATCGCCTGCTGCTATTGGAAGCGGGCGAACAACTGGGGCGCGATCGCGGCCATCATCGTCGGGGCGGCGCTGCCGGTGCTGGCGCTCTCGCTGAATCTCTTCATTAAAGTGCCGGTGCTGGACGCTGCGGGGCAGGCGCTGATCAAAGACGGCAAGGCCGTGACCGCCGGCTGGGCGGCGCAGAACATCGGCGACAATTTCGTCAACATCGGCACCTACGCCGCCGTGGTGGTGGCGATGGTTGTGGGCTCGTTGCTCAAGCCTCAACCCAAGCGCGCCTGAAAGAAATCCGCCATGAATCTCTCCGCCATGCTCTCCAACCATCCGTTCTGGGGCCTCCTCATGCTGGCCGTGCTGGTGTGGTATTCGACCATCACGGTCTATGTGGCCGTCCGCGGCGCAATGGATATCCGGCAGATGCTGCGCAAACTGAATACGGATAGGGATGGTATTGGGGAAGAAGAACCACCGCGGGAGCCATGACGCTCGAATTCCGCCGACTTGCGGCGGCGACAGTCTTGAGAAAGGCTCGTTGGCACGCCACGCTCGGACGGTTGCCATCGCTTGCGCCACATCTTGCAGTTCAGCACCCGCCTCCTTAGAGTCGCAGGCATCGCATGACTGACACACTGCTCCGCTTAAACTCGATGCTCAATGGCCTCGTTTGGGGCTGGCCCATGATCGCGCTGCTCATGGGCACGGGGCTGCTGCTCACCGTCCTGACTGGCGCGGTTCAGTTTCGACGCCTCGGTTTTGCGCTGCACGAGGTGTTGGGCAAGGTCACGCGGCGCGGGGGCGGAACAGGCGATGTGCGTCCATTTCAAGCGGTGGCCACGGCACTGGCTTCAACCGTGGGCGTGGGCAACATCGCCGGCGTGGCCACGGCGATCTGCCTTGGCGGGCCGGGTGCGGTGTTCTGGCTGTGGGTGTCCGGGTTGTTCGGCATGGCGACCAAGTATGCGGAAATCACCGTGGCGCTGCATTACCGGGAAACCGATGGCTCGGGCGCGATGCGGGGCGGGGCCATGTACATCCTGAGGAAGGGGCTGGGCTGGCCGTGGCTCGGCAGCGTGTTCGCGTTGCTGACGGCGCTGGCAGCGTTTGGCATCGGCAACATGGTGCAGGCCAATTCCGTGGCCGACGCGCTTCAGGCGACCTTCAGCATTCCCACCTGGCTGACGGGAATCGTGCTCGTGGCGCTGACGGCGGTGGTGATTCTGGGCGGGATCAAGTCCATCGCGCGCGTGACGCAATGGATGGTGCCGTTCATGGCCCTGCTCTACCTGGGCGGCGGGCTGGTCTTGATCGTGATGCATGTGGACAAACTGCCGCACGCGTTCGGTCTCATTTTCAGTGGCGCCTTTTCCGGGGCGGCGGCGGTGGGCGGGTTTGCCGGTAGCACCTTAATGATGGCCATGCGTTATGGCATCGCACGCGGCTTGTTTTCGAATGAGGCCGGACTGGGCAGCGCGCCAATGGTCCATTGCGCGGCGGACACAGATCACCCCGTGCGGCAAGGGATGTACGGCATCTTCGAGGTCTTCGTGGACACGCTGCTGATTTGCACCACCACGGCGCTGGTAATTCTGGTGACCGATACGTGGAGCAGTGGGGCCACCGGCGCGGCATTGTCGGCGAAGGCATTTGAAACCGGGCTGCCAGGCACTTGGGGAGACGTTGTGGTCACGGGTGGGCTGCTGCTGTTCGCCTATTCGACGCTGCTCGGCTGGAGTTACTACGGCGAGACGGGGATCGTGTATTTAGTCGGCGCCAAGGCCGCCCTGCCGTATCGGTGCGCCTGGCTGGTGTTTGTTTATCTCGGCGCGACCGGCTCGCTGCATCTGGTCTGGGACATCGCGGATACGCTGAACGGTCTGATGGCGATCCCCAATCTGGTTGCTTTGCTGGCGTCGCTGCCGTTGTTGCTGCGGCTGCAACAGGAGTTTTTTAGCAAGCTGCAGAAGTAAGTGAACTCGCGGCCGAACGCGCTTTCGAGATTTCATCCAACTTTTGCGGTCGCTATCTTTCCGGCAATGAGCGAGCGGCGAACGGTTTTTCTCTGCATGGGCTCGGCGTGCCACCAGTTGGGCGGCTACCGGCTGCTGCCCGTCTTGGAAAGACTGATTGAGCAACACGGCGTGAAGGATTTGCTCGAAGTCAAAGGCGCGTTCTGCCTGGAAACTTGCCAGCAGGGCCGCTCGATGAAGTTCGCCGATCGCGTTTTCACCGGACTCGACGAACCGACGCTGCCGTTTGCCCTCGACGCTGGCGAATCCGAGGCGATCCTCTTGGCGCGCCAGACTGAAGCCGACGTGCTGCTGATGGATGAACGCCGCAGGCGAGCGGCAGCACGAGCGCTGGGGCTGTCCGTGGGCGGGGTCTTGGGTGAACTCCTTCACGCGAAGCAGGACGGTTTGATCCCCGATTTGAAGCCCGAACTTAAGCGCCTGCGAGTGGAGGCCGGTCTCCATCTGGACTCGGAGATTGAGCAATTCATTCTCTCCCAAGCGGACGAATAAGCCGTGAGGCCGGCTCTTGGGAGAACCGGCCTGGGTGCATTGTAACGCTGCGTCGCTTGGGACGGGCGATTATGGCCGCGTTCTCACGAACGCGGCTGCATGATTACGGTGCGGTGGCGCGGGCTTGGAGGGTGGTGTAGCCCTTGACGAAGGTGTTCGTCGCGCGCCATTGAGCCGAGGCTTGATTGCCGCTGACGTAGCTGGCGTTGATCCAAGTGGCGCCGCCCCACTTCTGCGCGACGCGCACTTGGACGACGCCTTCGATCGGGAAGTTCTGGTTTTCCAGCATGATGACGGACGGGCTGTCGTTCTGAATGGCAACGTCTACGCTGCTGACGGGCGGGGCGGTGGGATCAGCCGGTGCGGCGATGTCACGCCAGGGCTTCCTGCAGAGAGGTGATGCTCTTCTGGGCGATGATCTCCAAGCTGCCATCCGGGAGGAAAACGGCAATCGTTTCACCTGTATCCGAGCAGGCAATATGCGATAGACGCGTGACGGGAATCGCCCGGCCATCTTCCAACCGAAGCGTGAAGGGGCGAAAAGGCTGGCCCTCGGCCCAACGTCTCACGTAGTCAAGCACAGTCTTCATGGCTCAATCATACACAACGCGAAGCCATGCTTCGAGAGGATTTCTTGTGGCGCCGCAGCAGCGCGTTGCCTCAAATTAAAAGACACCGAGGACGGGTTAAGAACTGGGGGTAAGCC
>CAZJTM010000325.1:0-4645 GCA_964548925.1 uncultured Verrucomicrobiota bacterium
GAGTTCCTGGAGAAGGTGCGGACGTTGCTTGGCCCGGAAGGCCTGAGCGAATACCAGACCTACAGCCGCGACCTCACGAGAACGTTGACCGCCAGGCAATTTGAACCGCAGATGACCGGCGACAGCGAGGCCAAGCAGGTTAAGTCCCAACAACTGGCCCAACTCATGCGCGAAGAAACCCAAGCCGCGCTGATCGCGGCGGGGCTGAGCGCGGACTACCAAACCGCGCCGATGCTCAACTTCCGCAACCTCGCCTCCGAGGAACTGGCGGAGCGCAGCCTGACGCTGCTGGACGGCATTTACGAACGCGTCGCCGCGCGGGCGGACACGTTCCTGAGCGCCGACGAGTTGAAGAAGTTCGGCGAGTTCCGGACCACGGCCATCACCCAGAATCGCATGGCGCTCACGCTGAATCGGAAGGTGATGGCGCCGGCGCAGTAGGTGAAAGGCCGGCGGACCTCGGGCCAGCCCGTTGCGCGGTCAAGGCTTCGCCGTCGGCAACACCGGCACCGTCAGTGACGATGCGGCGCTTGCCGTGCGATAGACGCGGTGCGTTGCCTTCTGGAAATCCTCCGCTTTCGCCGTTGGGATACTCACGAACTTCTGCGGGTTGCGATCCACCAGCGGAAACCACGAGCTTTGCACCTGCACCATCACGCGATGGCCGCGGCGGAAACAGTGGCACACGTCGGGCAGCGTGAACTCGACCTTCGTGACTTTGCCCGGCGTGAATGGCTCGGGCTTTTCGAGGCTGTTGCGGAACTTGCCACGGAGGACGTCTCCACGGACGAGTTGCTGGTACCCGCCCATCTTCACTTCGGTTGGATTGGGCTCGGGATTCGGAAAGTCGCCGGGGTAAACGTCAATCAGCTTCACCACCCAGTCGGCGTCCGTGCCGGTCGTCGAGACGTGCAGCGTGGCCCGGAGCGGGCCGGCGAGCGTCAGGTCTTCCTCCAGCGGCTCGGTTTCATATACCAGCACGTCTGGTCGTGACGCGGCAAAGCGCTGGTCCTCGACCGGATAAGCGCGCACGTAGTCGGTGGACTTGTCATTTGAGTACGGCACAGGCTTGGCGGGGTCGCTCGGGAATTCGTCGAAGGCGTTCGCGCCATCCGCAGGCGGTTCAAAGGCCAGCGCCCCGCCGCTGCGGAAATAAAGCGTGCGCGCCAAGGTGGACTTCGGAGGCCAGGCGTCGAAGCGTCGCCACTCGTGCGTGCCGGTCTCGAACACTTGCGCCTCCACGAGCGTGTGGTTCGTGTCACCTTTAAGGAAACGTCGGAAGAACGGCAACTCGATCTGCTCCCGGTAGAACTCGGCGGTCTTCGCGTGGAAGTTGATCGCGCCGAGCCTGTCGCCTTCGTTGTGTCCCCAATCGCCGTGCGCCCACGGCCCCATGACGAGCAGATTCGTGATGCCGGGGTTCTGGCGCTCGGTCCAGCGATACGTCTCCAGCGCCCCGAACAGGTCCTCGCCATCAAACCAGCCACCCACCGTCAGGACCGCGCAGCGGATGTTCTTCAGATGGGGGCGGATGTTCCGCGCCTGCCAATAGGCGTCGTAGGTGGGATGCGCCAGAAACTCCCGCCACTCCGGCGCGCGGCCCTTGAGCAACACCGCGTCCGAGTTGGCCAGCGGTCCCATGCGCAAGTAGAAGTCGTAGCCGTCGGGCGTTTTGAAGTTGAATTCCCGGGTGGATTCGTGGAACGGGTCCTCAAGCTTCTGCGAAAACCAGAACGAGAAGCCGAAGTTCTGCGCCAGGAAGAACGCGCCGTTGTGATGGATATCATCTCCCACGAACCAGTCAGTGATCGGCGCCTGCGGCGAAGCGGCTTGGAGCGCGGGATGGCTGTCAATCATGCCCATCGAAGTGTAGAAGCCGGGATACGAGATGCCGAACAGCCCGACCTTGCCGTTGTTGCGCGGCACGTGCTGGACGAGCCAGTCAATCGTGTCCCAGGCGTCGGAGCTTTCGTCCGCGTCCTTCGGCCCTTTGTTCGGGTTAAACGGGCGCACATTCATGAATTCGCCCTCCGAGCCATTCCGCCCGCGGACATCCTGCGTGGCCAGGATGAACTGGTCCTTGGCCAGCGTTTCGAACGAGCCGGAGGGATCGGAATAGCTGTCCGAGCCATAAGGCTTGAGCCCGTAGGGCGTGCGCGTGAGCAGGATCGGCCACGCCTGCGAATCGTCTTTTGGCACGAAGACCCGGGTGAACAGCCGGACGCCGTCGCGCATCGGGATGCGGTGCTCGTATTTGGTGTAATGCGCGGCGAACCAGGCGGCGTTGGCGTTGGCGGGCTTGTCCTCGGCGAGGAGGCGCGAAACGCAGAACCAGAGAGCAACGATCAGGCTGCGGGCAAGGCAACGATGCGCGTTCATGCGGCTGAACTCTGTCAGGCAGTCGCCTGTACGGCAAGGGACATTCATGTTCCACGCCTGTGGTGGGATGGCCGGCTTCGGTCCAGTGCCCGCGTCACGCACTCGCGGCGGCGGTTGTGCAGCCGCCCGGGCCGGGTGGATTGGGCCTTTCCGTGTGGCAGCGAACAGGAAAACGCCCGATTTGCTGTGGCTGACGACTCAATGCCGGAAGTGACGCACCCCGGTGAAGGCCATCGCCATGTTTCGCGCGTCGGCGGCGGCGATCACTTCCGCGTCGCGCACGGATTTGCCGGGTTGAATCGCCGCGGTGGCGCCCGCCTCGGCGGCGGCGATCAATCCATCGGCGAACGGGAAAAACGCGTCGCTACACACGACGCTGCCTTGCAGGGAGAGCTTGGCCTCGCCCGCCTTCCAAACCGCGATCCGGCTGGCGTCCACACGACTCATCTGGCCGGCCCCCACCCCCAGCGTGCGATCCGCTGCCGCATAGACAATGGCGTTGGACTTCACGTGCTTGACCACCCGCCAGCCGAAGAGCATGGCGCGCAACTCCGCATCGGTGGGCTGGCGTCTCGTGACGATCTGCAATTCCGTCGCCGCGGTCTGTTTGGTGTCGCGCTCCTGGAGCAGGAACGAGCCGAAACCGACACTGCGCACGTCCAGCAGCCGCTTCGACGACTCGGGTTTCAGCAGCTTCAGCAACCGCAGGTTCTTCTTCTTCTGCAAGAGGGCGAGCGCGTCCGCGGCGAAGTCCGGGGCCACGATGACTTCGCTGAAAATCTCGGCGATAGCTTCCGCACACGCGAGATCGAGCGGCCGGTTGACGGTGATGATCCCGCCGAAAGGCGCCTGCCGGTCGGTGGCGAGCGCCTTGTCCCAGGCCTCGCGAAGCGTGTCGCCCTGGCCGACGCCGCACGGGTTGGTGTGCTTCAGAATCGCCAGCGTGGGCGCGTCACCAGCGAACTCGCCGATCAGACTGGCCGCCGCCGTCAGGTCGAGAATGTTGTTGTAGGAAAGCTCTTTTCCATGAAGCTGCTCGAAGTGTTCGCCGAACCGGCCGTAAAGCGCGGCGGCTTGGTGCGGGTTCTCGCCGTAGCGGAGTTCCTGGGCTTTGGGCGAAGCCAGCACCAACGCTGCGGGCAATTGGGCGGCTGGTGGGGACTCAAGCGCCGCGAACTCCGCGCTCAAGTGCGCCGCAATGGCCGCATCGTAGGCGGCGGTGCGGGCGAAGACCTTGGCGGCGAGTTCGCGGCGCAAGGCCAGGGTCGTGTCGCCGCGCGCCTGAATCTGGTGCGCGACGGCGGGGTCATCGGCGGGGTCCACGACCACGGTGACGCTCTCGTGGTTCTTGGCGGCGCTGCGCAACATGGAAGGGCCGCCGATGTCTATGTTCTCGATGGCGTCGTGCAGCGAGACGCCCGGCTTGGCGACTGTTTGCTCGAACGGGTAGAGGTTCACGACGACGAGATCAATCGGCGCGATCCCGTGCTGCGCGACGGCGGCTTCATGCGCCGCATTGCCGCGGATGAAGAGGAGTCCACCGTGGACCTTGGGATGCAGCGTCTTGACACGGCCATCGAGCATCTCGGGGAAACCGGTATGTTCGCTGACGTCCTTCACCGCGAGTCCCGCCTCGCGTAATGCTTTGGCGGTTCCGCCGGTGGAGAGGAGTTCCACCCCGGCTTTGGCGAGGGCATGCGCGAAGGAAACCAACCCGGTTTTATCTGAAACTGAGATGAGGGCGCGTTGGATTTTGGCCATAGAGGGCGTAAGTTCCAACGGAGCGAGGCGCGGAGTCAACAGGCAAATCCGGGAAACAGAGCTGGGAATCCGCGTGCCGAGGAAGGAGTTTTATCCGTTTTAGGAATTGGGCGAACCGGGGTTCACACAAAATCCTCATGGTCATTTCACCTGAAACAGGCAAGCCACTGAGGCCCACAGCGATCTCAAGATTTGACCAAACATTTGTTCTGCCTTTCGGGCAGAACTGAGGCCTGACGAAAGAAAAGACCGCGCCCGAAGGCGATGCCCTCCACCCAGTGACCGTCCGGCGTCTCGGCCCGGAGGAGCGCACGCGCTTTGACGCCCTGCTGGAAGCGCAACACTACCCTGCACCGCGCCCGGGTGGGCGGTCAAAGTCTGCGCTCCGTGGCCGAAGGGGCCGGGCCCTGGGTGGCGCTGCTGGTCTGTAGCGGCGCGACGCCGCATACCAAGGCGCGTGAGTCCCCGATCGGCGGGACGCCCCGCCACCGGGCCCGCCGGCGGG
>CAZJTM010000326.1:0-4598 GCA_964548925.1 uncultured Verrucomicrobiota bacterium
AGCCAGCTTGTGGGAAACGGTTGTCAGTTGCTCCATCTCGCGCTGGATGGCCTCCGTGGGGGCCAGCACGGGGCGCAGGCGCAGGCCCGTCATGCTCTTGAGCGTGTCGAGCCCCTGCGTCGCGAAGAGCTTGCTGGTGGCCACCTCCACCGTGCCGTTTACGCGGCGGAGCGGGAGCAATTCGTCCTTCAGCAGGATGCGCGCGGGGAAGAGCGAGAGCACTTCCTTGTCCGGCTCAACGTCCTCCAACGTGGTGAACGCCAGCCCGTATTCCTTCGCCAGCCAGCGCAGGACATCCTCCTCCGACCGAACCGGCGCGTTGCCGATGCCACCCGCGTGCCGCGTCAACGAACGGACGTCACCGGCGGAGAGTTGCCGGGCGGCAACCATCTTGTCCAGGAGTTCGTTCAGCGGCGAGGCGCTGGATTCGGGGGCATTCATGGGCAACGCGCGGTTCGATCTGGTGGAGGAGGAGATCGTGGCAACTACTTGATCATGCCCATGGACAGGAGCAGGGCTTCCTGCGGCGTGCTGAGGACCTTCTTCAATTCCTCTTGGGCGGCGTCCAGCTTCGCCTGCTTGGCCGCCTGGGCGGCACGGTACTTGGCCATCGCGGCCTTCAACTCTTCCTTCGAGGCCTTCGAGTCAATGGCTTTTTCCAACGCCTGTTCCTCGGCACTCGGCTCCGGGCCGAAACGACGGCGACCCTGATCGCCACCCTGATTGTCGCCGCCGGGCCGGCGGAACATGCGTCCCATGCCGCCGCCGCCAAAGCCGACATCCCGGCGCGCTTCGCTCACCTTGGTGATCCGATCCGCGATGATCTTCCACTCGGCGTCATCCTTGACGTTCATTTGTTCGCGGATGTTCTCCAGCATGCGTTGCTGCATTTGGGCCGGGTCAAAATTGCCCGGACCCCGCCCGCCTCCGCCAGGACGACCGTCTTGGGCCAAAAGGTTACCCGCGCTCAGCAAGAGCGACGCGGCGATTCCGGTTACTGCCAAACACTGACTCAGTCTTTTCATGTCTTCTCCACCTGTTTTGGTTGTTAACGTGTTGCGCCGGCGCGGCTGAGCATTCTCCGCCAGCCCCGCCCGGCGACCCGCCTCCCAACGCAGAGTTTGTGCCAGGACCAAACGAGCGGCTTTCCGCGGGAAATCGCGCTTCGGTGCGCAAGACTTGCGCAATTCGCCTCTTGTGCAGGCAGGATTTGCGCAGGTCCGGAGGCGGACGGGGAATGGAGAAACCCCTTTGCCAGGACGAGCCGGGAGCGTTTGCCGGGAACACCTTCGACGATTGCTTCCACGGTGGAAATCTTCCACGCTGGCGGGGCGGATTTCGCGATGCCCAAACGAATTCAAACCGAACTCCTCCGGACGCATACGCCCGCGTTGTTTCGCGACGCCGTGGAGCGTGCGGCGGTCGCGTTGCGCGCGGGTCAGGCTGTAGCGTTGCCCACGGAAACCGTCTATGGCCTTGCGGCCAACGCGCTCGACGCGCGCGCTGTGGCGCGCATCTACGCCATCAAGGGCCGGCCCGCGCACAACCCCATCATCGTCCACGTGGCCAGCCGGGCCATGGCCAAACGCTGCGTGGCGCGTTGGCCAAACGCGGCGGAAAAACTGATGCGCGCTTTTTGGCCCGGACCATTGACGCTGGTGTTGCCCAAGGCACCGGCCATTCCCGCCATCGTGACAGCAGGCGGGCCGACGGTCGGCGTGCGCTGGCCGAGCCATCCCTTCATCCGCGCGGTGATTCGCAGGTGCGGGTTCCCCCTTGCGGCCCCGAGCGCCAACCTGTCGAACCGGGTCTCGCCCACCACCGCCGAACACGTCCGCAAACAACTGGCAGGCCGGTTGCGGTTGATCGTGGACGGCGGACCTTCGCAAGTTGGGATAGAATCCACCGTGCTGGATCTTGCCAGCACGCCGCCGCGAGTGTTGCGGCCCGGGATGGTCCACGAGGAGTCCTTGGCCGCCGTCCTGGGCGAGGTCCGAAGTGGAACGCCCGAGGAGCGGAGCGGAAGCGGGATTCTGCGCAGTCCGGGCCGGTTGCCCAAGCACTACGCGCCGCAGGCAAAGATAATGGTGTTGAACTGGCGGGACGCGGCGGACCTCAAATCGCAGATTTCATCTCTCAAATTGAGGCGGGCCAGGGTGTGGATTGTGGCCCACAGCCGGATTCCCTCGGGTGAGGGTTTCGCGGGCGTCAGCGTGATGCCGCACGAGGCTGGAGCGTTTGCCCGCGCCTTGTATGGGGAATGGCATCGGTGCGACGAAGCCGGAGTCGAGGGCATCGTCATGGAGTCGCCGCCCGATTTGCCTGAATGGGCGGGGATTGCCGACCGTCTGAAGAGAGCGGCGGCCTGATGACGAGTGTTTGACGGCGGGCCGCGAATACCGCAAGCTGCGCACCCGATGAGTATGTTACGTTTCACTTTCTGCGCCGTCACCCTCGCGCTGACGGTGTCCGCCCGTGCCGAATCGCCGGAGATTCGCCGTTGGTCGTTGCAGGACTGCATCCAGCAGGCGCTCGAGCACAACCTCAATCTCCGCATCGCCCGTTACAGCCCGGAGGTTTCCCTCTACAATCTCAAGGGCGCCTATGGCGCGTATGATCCCACATTCTCCGCTTCAGGCCAACACAGTTATGCCAAGGGGGGCAGCGAGTACAATCCCCTGTTTGACGTCACGCTGCCCGGCCAGGAGGCCGACACCGACACCCTCAGCACTTCGCTGGGCGGACTGTTGCCGTGGGGAACGACGTACAGTCTCGGACTCCAGCGGCTCTACGACACGGAGGGGAAGAGTTTCAGGTTCGACACCAACGTGATGGCCAGCGTGCCCAGGTCGTATTCGACCAGCGGCGGGTCGGTGAATCTGAGTGTCACCCAGCCCTTGCTGAAAAACTTCTGGCTCAATCCGACCCGGCTGCGCATCAGCATCTTGAAGAACACCCTGAAGCAATCCGAGCTCGGCTTGCGCGGCACCATTATGAACCTGGTGCTGCAAGTGGAACAGGCCTATTACGCGCTCCAAGCCGGCTACGAGAATGTCAAAGTGCAGGAAAGCGGCCTCGAGTTGGCGGAACGGTTGCTCGCCGAAAACAAGAAACGCGTCGAGGTGGGCGCGCTTGCGCCCTTGGATGAGAAGCAATCGGAGGCGCAAGTCGCCGCCCGCCGGGCGGACTTGATTTCCGCCCGGCGCGACCTGGCGCGACTGGAGAACACGTTGATCGGGCTGTTGACAGACGACTTTGCCGGCTGGACGAAGGTGGAGTTGGAGCCGTCCGAAACCTTGAAGGCGGAGCGGCAGTTGTTCAACCTCCAAGAGAGTTGGAACAAGGCGCTGACTCTGAGCCCGACCTATCTCGCGGCCCAAATCGGACTCGAAAGCCAGGGCATCCAAGTGAAGATTGACCGGAACGGACTCTACCCACAGGTGGACCTCAAGGCGGGAGGCGGGTATGCCGGATCCCGACCGGAGTTCAGCGGTGTGTTGGGGGACATTGAGCAGCGCGATCAGCCGTCCTGGTATGTCGGGGGGGAACTCAATTATCCGTTGGGCAACCGCGCGGCGCGCTACGCCTACCGAACCAGCAAGGCCAATTACGAGACGGCCCGGCTGAGCCTGAAGCAGATGGAGCAGGAGATCATGATCGCCGTGGACAACGCCATCAAGAATGCCCAAGCCAGTTACGAGCGCGTGGATGCCACTCGCAAGTACCGCGAGTACGCCGAAGCCGCCCTGGCCGCTGAACAGAAGAAGCTGGAAAGCGGCAAGAGTACCAGCTTCGTGGTCCTCCAATTGCAGCGGGATCTGACCGACGCCCGCTCCGCTGAAATCGCGGCGTTGACCACGTATAACCTTGCGCTCGCCAACCTGGCCAGTGCGGAGGGCACTATCCTCGAACGCAACCGCATTGATTTGGAACTGAAGTAGCCCAGCGGCGACCATACACCCCGCGCCGTTTTCAAAACCCCGCGTTCGGAGTCCCGGTTTCAAGCTGGTTGGAGCGCGCTCCGAGCAGGGACACTATTCTGCGCTTTCTCTGAACTCCGGATGCCATACCGAGGGTTCAAAGCGTTTATGAGGGTGTTCCAAGTGTTGAAGAGAGAAACTGCGGAAAACTGGGCCAATGTGCGGAATTCGCTTTGGACGGCCTCACGGCTCGAAATCCAACTCGGCTGGCTGCGGGAGCCAGTCCACACAGCAACGCGCGTTGGACGGAGGGTGAGTGCAACAGTGCGTGCGTCCGCAACAACACGGCGCCGTCGGCCAGCAACGCCATGCACCAGATGAATCGCAGACTGTAGCAAGACATCTGCCCCAGTCCCGGATGGTTTTTCTCCTGCAAATGGGCGGGCTCGATCCACGGACGAATTTGTAGCAACAAACATTGCGCGGCTCGTGTGATGAGCGGCAACAATCCGAGCAACATTTCGTCAGTGCTCAGCACGGGCAGTCGCCAGCCCGCCAACAGACCGAACAGTGTTCAGCCAAGAGCTTGGGGCCAAACCGATGCCGATCTTCCATCACCTCATTAGTGTCCGGCGTTAGACTCGAAGCGGTGCTCTGGTAGTGGGTTTGATGAGCTGT
>CAZJTM010000327.1:0-4541 GCA_964548925.1 uncultured Verrucomicrobiota bacterium
GGCCTCCCCCCGAAAATAGTCAAAGCCAGCCTCCAGTAGCGGAAGTCGGGTTAAGGCGGCTATTAGACAGCCGCCTCCGATTCTGTCAAGCGGTTTTTTCTGGAAGTTGAGAACCGGCTCGAACCAGCCCTGATTTCAGCCCGCAAAGCCCAACTCCCGCGTCACGCCTTGCATCGCGGTGATGACGTGCGTGATGTGCTCGTCCAGCGGCAACCCCAACAATTCCGCGCCGCGGGTGATGTCTTCCCGCTTCACGGCGGCGGCGAAGGAGTGCTGCTTCAACTTCTTCTTCACGCTGCTGGCCGCCATGCCCGTCAGCTTCTCGGGCCGGATGTAGGCCACGGCCATGATGAAGCCACACAATTCGTCCACAGCGAACAACGTCTTGCGCAACGGGCGGTCGAGCGGGTATTCACCCCAGTTCCATTCCGCGTGCGACAGGATCGCGCCGATGATCTCCTCGTCCACCCCGCGCTCCCGGAGGATTCGCGCGCCTTCGCGGGAATGCTCGGGCGGGTTCGGCCAGCGCTCGTAATCAAAGTCATGCAGCAGCCCGGTCACGCCCCACAACTCGACATTGGCAGTGAAGTGCGCGGCGTAATGGCGCATCGCGGCCTCCACCGCGAACGCATGTTTGAGCAGGGACTCCGATTGCGTGAACTCCCGGAGCAAGGAAAGGGCTGCGTCGCGGGTCATGGGGATGCGGAGGGTTGAGCCAAGCCGAGGTTGTGCAGGATGCGCGTGGTCGAGCGCACCCGGTTCAGCGTGTAGAAATGGATGCCCGGCACGCCCGCGCGCAGCAGTTCCTCGCACTGCCGCGTGGCGTATTCGATGCCAAACTCCGCCGAGGCGGTTTCGTCGGATTCGAGTTCATCGAGCTTGGCCACCAAGGCTGCCGGGAGTTTCACGCCGCCAAGCTGGGCGAACTTTCGGATCTGGGTGCCGCTCAGGATGGGAATGATGCCTGGCACAATCGGCACGGTCACGCCCAACGCCGCCAGGTAATCGCGCAGTTCAAAATAGTCGCGGTTGTCGAAGAAGAGTTGCGTCACCACCAAGTCCGCGCCGTAGCCGATCTTCGCCTTGAGCCGCTGCCAATCCACGTGCCGGCCCTCCTTGCAGGCGATGTGCCCCTCCGGGAAGCCTGCCACGGCGATGCTGAAATCGCCCGTTTCGCGCAGCAACTTCACCAGTTGCCACGCATACGCGAAGCCCCCGGCGGTCATTTGAAACTGCGTTGCCCCCGCCGGCGGATCGCCCCGCAAGGCGAGGATGTTCCGGATGCCGCGTTGCCGGGCTTGGGCGATGATCTCGCGAATCTGCGCCTCGGTCGAGCCAACGCACGTGAGATGCGCCATCGCCGGCAGGTGGTGCTGGTTTTGGATGGCCTCGACGATGGCGAGCGTTTTGTCCCGCGTGCTGCCGCCCGCGCCATAAGTGACGGAGCAGTAGTCCGGTTGCAGCGCGGCAAGCTGCGGCAGGGTCTTGTCAAAGAAGTTCCGCTCGCCGTCCTCGGTCTTGGGCGGGAAGAATTCGAACGAAAAGACAGGCCGGCCCGCCGCCTGTTTGGCGGCGTAGAGGTCGCGGATCAGGACGTTGCGCAGCATGGGAGGAAAGAGTGGCGTCGCAGCGCCCGTTTTTCAAGCGGCCAATCCCGCCACTGTTGAGGCCTTCCATTAAAGGCGTTGGTCACATCGGTCTTTCGTGCGCAAGTCTCCACGCCCAGTGTTGTCAGGGCGACCATCAACCGCCCGCAAATCCGCCGCACGGCTGATTTGAGTCATCTCTGCGGCGTCGGGTCTGTTCTCAACGGCGCTTCCGCAAGGCGCGACGCGGATCATGTTTTCCGGGATTCCCTCCGGGCCGGGTTGGGGGCATGCTGGGGCCGCGAGACATGACGCTAGCCGTCAGAATTTCAACGCCGCGACGCGGGTCGCCTGCCAGAGAGTGTGGCTTGGCGCTGGCGTTGTGGATTGGTCTAGCTTCAATCGCGGAGGCGCAACCCCCGCCGGAGATCACCACGGCGGCGGCCGTCCGCCAACTCAGCGCCCGCGAGGCGGAACAGCGCCTGCCTGTCCGGTTGCGCGGCGTGGTGACGTTCTTCGACGAAACCTTGTTTTCCCGCTTTATTCAGGATGACACTGCGGGCATCTATCTCGGTCCGTCCACCAACACCCCTTGGTTTCAACCCGGTCAATTCGTGGAGGTTGAGGGCCGGACCAGCCCTGGCGAGTACGCGCCCGTAATCGAACCGGAACGAGTTCGGGTGCTGGGCGAGGCTCCGTTGCCCGCCGCCGAGCCGACCACGTTCGAGCAACTCGCCAGCGGGCAGAAGGACAGCCAATTCGTGGAAATCACGGGCATCGTGCGCTCGGTCCAATTCGATGACGCCACCCAACACCACGCCATCCATCTGGCCACCGGCGGCGGACGCTTGGTGGTGCATGCGAAAAGCATCCCGGTCTCCGAACCCGGCGACTTGGTGGACGCCACGGTTCGCGTGCGCGGTGTGTGCTCGACCGCCTTCAACCGGCAGCGCCAGTTGTTCGCCATCCGGCTGCTGGTCCCGCGCCCCGGGGACCTGGTGATCGAAAAGCGGGCCCCCGCCGATCCGTTTGCCGTGCCGACCCGCAGCATCGCCAGCTTGCTGCAATTCACGCCGCAAGGCACCTACGGTCACCGCGTCAAACTGGAGGGAACGGTGGTTTTGCAACAACCCGGCCACTCGCTCTACATCCAAAACGGGCCGCAGGGATTGGAAGTGCGAACCCGGCTCCAGACGCCGCTGGAGGTTGGGGATCGCGTGGAGGTGCTGGGTTTCACCGCCCAGGGGCAATACACGCCGATCTTGGAAGACGCGGTGTATCGCAAGACCGCCGGCGGCCCCGCGCCAACGCCCGAAACGATCGCGGTGGATGCTGCGCTCAGTGGCAATTACGACTGCCGGTTGGTTAGCCTCCGGGCCAAGCTGTTGGATCGCGCCCGCCAGAGTCGTGAACAGTTCCTCGTCTTGGAGTCCGAAAACTTCATCTTCCACGCGAACGTGGAAACCAAGGAGGGCGAGGATGCTTTCGCGGGGTTGGAGAACGGCAGCACAGTCGCTGTGACCGGCATCTGCCTGATTGAGCCCGGTGATTGGAAGGCGGGTGAGCAATGGCGGGCGCGGTCCTTCCGGCTGCTGCTGCGTTCGCCGGCGGACGTTGTCGTTCTCGCCGCGCCGCCTTGGTGGACGCTCCGCAAACTGCTCGGGATGATTGTCGTGCTGGGGGTTGTAGTGCTGGCCGCGTTCGCCTGGGTGGGCGTGCTGCGCCGCCGCGTGAACCAGCAAACCGGGATCATCCGGCAGCAACTCCAGGTGGAGGCCGCCTTGAAGGAGCGCTACCTCGATTTGTTCGAGAACGCCAACGACATGGTGTTCACCCATGATCTGGCGGGGCGCATCACTTCCGTCAATCGCACGGCGGAGCGGCTGCTCCAGCGCAAACGCGAGGAACTGTTGACCATGCGGCTGGTGGACTTGGTGGCGGAGAACGAGCGCGCCGCGGCCCAGCATTGGCTCGATCAGGTGGTGAGAGGTTCGGAACTGCCCGTGGCCGAGTGGGACTTCCTGAACGCGGTCGGGCAGCGTGTCAAATTGGAGATCAGCAGCCGGCTCGTGGAAGCGAACGGCCAGCCGGCGGAAGTCGAGGGCATCGCCCGGGACATCACCGAGCGCCGCCGGTTGGAGCGCGAGCTTCTGGAAATTAGCAACCGTGAGCAGCGCCGCATCGGCCACGACTTGCATGACGGCGTTTGCCAGCAACTCGCCAGCATCGCTTACCGGCTGGACATCTTGGGCGATGAGTTGCAGGCGCGGGGCGCCCCGCAGGCGGTGGAGGCGGAGAAGATCGGCGCGCTGATCAACGAGGCCACCGCCCAGGCCCGCAGCGTGGCGCGCGGGTTGTTCCCCGTCCGGCTGGAGGAGAACGGCCTCGTCTCGGCGCTCGAGGAACTGGCTGAAGGCGCCAGTCAGCGCTTCCGCATCGCGTGTGTGTTTGAATGCCCTGCGCCGCCCGCGGCGGTGGACAACGAAGTGGCGCTGCACCTATACTACATCGCGCAGGAAGCTCTGCTCAACGCGGTCAAACATGGCAAGGCCGCGCGGATCGTGGTGACGCTGCAGCCCGAGGGCGGCCGGTTCCGGCTCCTCGATGGTGATGGTCAGGCTGCCGCCGGCATGTTGCTCGCTGGGCAGGATGTCGAAGCGGACCCAGTGGTTTGCGTGCAGCGTGACGCGATCGTGGATGACGGCAGCGCCGAAATCGAGCTTGCGCAGCAGGTGGTCGGCATGGCGCTCAACAACGGTGCAGCTTTCCAGGCCGGGCAGGAAAGGGGTGGCGTCCTCGACGCGATGCAGCAGGCCTTGCCAGACCTGGTCGCGGCTGAGGGTTTCGACCAGCGGGTTCTGCAGGTCGTTGATCTGGATGAGATGTTCGAAATTCATGGCCCGATGTTAGCATCCTGCCCATGCAACTTGAACGACTCCTCCAGAAACACGGTTT
>CAZJTM010000328.1:0-4522 GCA_964548925.1 uncultured Verrucomicrobiota bacterium
CGCCGTTTCTTTGATTGCCATTATGTAGCGTTATTTATGCGCTCCTGTATAGCGGCGGATAACAACTCCGGCTCGAACTGTCACCGTATGGTGCGTGTTCTGAAAGGATAGAGCCGGAGTTTTTCATTTCGGCCAGAATTGGAGGTAAATCTCCCGGTGCGAAATCAGCGCCCGATACGTTTTCGCGTCCGCCTTTTCGCCGCAGCTCCGGGCTGCCGCACCGCAAACCATGTCCGCCAATTGCAGCAAATTGTTGTCCCGCGAATCTTGAACCTTCACCTTGCCGATGAAACGGCTGTCGCCTTTCGTGTCATTGATTCGCTTGCGCAGGTGACTGCCAAGCTGCCGCCGAAATTCCCGGCTTCCGCTGCCGTCAATTCCCACCGTGGCATTGTCCAGATACGGCTTGGCGTTCTCAAAAACCAAGCCGCAGGTGTATTTGTAAAACGATTCCTTGAACTTGAAGCCTGGCCCTTTGAGCTTGGCCTTGTTAATCACGATGCTGAAATAAAAGAAGCCGTAGCTGGCGACGGCGGAAAGAAAGGCTTCACGGTAACTGCCCTTCACCTTGTTGAAGTGAAATTCAAACCCCGCCGGGAAGCCGAGTTCACGTTTCAACAGATCAATCCGCCTGTCTGTCGCCAATGCTTCCTCGTTGTCCTCAAAGGCAACCAGCGTGACGATGAAATAATCCGTGGAGCCGGAATCAAGCTTCAAACCGGGGTCGCCTGATTCGTCAATGAAAGCGAGCATGGTTTGACGGCCTATGTGGCTTTGATCTTGTCCCAAGTCGTCGTTACATCTCCGCTGCCCTTGGGCATGTGGAACACGCAAGCGCCGCTGCTCCGTTCCGCCCATAGCTCGCCAAGGGCGCGCTTTTCCTTGTTGTCGTCGTTCGACCAGTCCGTTGCGTTCTTGTATTCGACAACGAGAATCCGTCCGTCCGTCAGCAGGCAAACGAAGTCTGGGTAAAACTTGTCCGTGGACGTTTGGAGCCAGAATGAAGTCGTTTCGCGGCCCGGGCCGGACAGGTTGCGAACCCAAAACTTCACTTCCGGCAATCCGTCCAGAAACACCGCGCAATCGAATTCCTCCCCGTCGGTTTTCAAGTCCCCGATCACCGGGAAGTAATGCTTTTTGAACTTGTAGCCGCCCCGGTAAAGCTCGCTCGCCGGGTAGGCGTCCGGCGGGAACTGAAATTCCGGTCCTTGGCCACCACCAGCGGCGTGGCAAATTCCGGCGACAGAAATTCATCGAAAACTTTCTTCTGCGCCGCCGCCCGGTGCGCGGCAATCTTCCGCTCCACGGCCCGGCTCAACTTGTAGCGGTTCGCCGTCAACTGCTCCAACGTCAGCTTCCGCGTGTCCGTCAGGTGCGTCACCAGCGCCGTGATGAACACGCCGGTTTCCTGCGGCGTTAAATCGTGATGCGTGAAGCTCCGGTCCAGCCAGTTGACCAGCCGCGCCAGCGGCCAGCCCGCGTCAACGGATAGCAACGTCATTTGCTTTTCCAGTTCCGGCATGAACCGGGCTTCCAGTTTGCCGCTGTCCGAAATGTCCACTTCGCCGGTTTGCGGCACCTCGGCGGCAAGCGTGAATTCCGCTTCCGCCAGCGCCGCATTGCAGCCCTCCAAGCTCCAGCCGAAGTCATCCAGGTGCGTTTTCTCGAATTGCTCCAGAAAATCGCCCTGCTTCACGGCGAGCACCGGCACGCGGAACGGTTCGCCGCGCTCGGACGGCGACTTGGCCACTTCCACCTTCACCCGCACGCGCTGGACGGCGGCGGCGATTTCCGTTTTCGCTTCAGGCTTGTCGAAACACTCCTGCAACTGCGCTTCTTCGTCGGCGTTCAGCGTGCCCAGAATCTTCACCGTGGCGGAAGCCGCGTCGAATTCCACCTTGGCCGCAAGTTCGGCGGGGATTTCTTTTGCGGGCTTGGCCGTCACCTTTTCGGCGACGGTCTTTGCGCCAAGTTCGCCAAGCTCGAATCGGTCCAAGTCCGCCTCCGCCAGTGGCGCAATCAAATCCCACGCCTCCTGCTTCTCAAAACCATTCGCCACCAGTCCGTCCGTCAGCGCCTTGGCCGACGCGGCGAAGTTCGCCGATGCGGTGAAGGCGTAGGCGTAATTCAATTCCGCCTCCGCTTTCTTGCTGGCCTTGGGCAGGCGCAACACGCGGCCCAGGATTTGTTCCACCGCCGTCGCCGCGTGCAACTCCGCCACGCTGCAAAGCACGTAGGCAAACGGACAATCCTAGCCCTCTTTCAACGCCTGCACTGTGATGACGTAGCGAATCGGGCATTTCGCGTCGGCCAAATCCACGCCGTCCAGTCCCCGATCTTCACCCGTGGCGCGAACGATTTGCTTTTCGGGAATCTTGAGATCTTCCAGCAGGCACTTCTCCACCACGTCCACCGTCAACGTCTGCCGCGTGGCGCTTTTCGGTTGCGCCTGCAACAGCATGATGGGCCGGATGTATTCGCCCGTCGCGGCCTGCTCGCGCTCCGCCGCCTTTTCCAGCCCGTTGCGGATGCCGATGGCCTCGCCCAAAAGCTCCTTCCACTCCGGGCGCGTTTTCAGCTTCACCGGCAGCTTGATCATGTGCTCCACCTTCAACTCCGCCGCCGATACGCTGTAAAGCACATTGCTGGCGGGATTGTCCTCTGTGCCGGTCAACGTCGGCGTGGCCGTCAGTTCCAAAATGCACGCCGGGCCAAGCCGCGCCAGCGTGCCGAAGGAAAGCGGCGTGCGGGCGTTGTGCGCCTCGTCCACGATCACCACCGGCTTGCGGACGCGGAACACGTTCGCCAGCGAATAATCAAACGTCCCGTCCGAATTGCGCTCCACGTCGCGCAGGATGGCCTCCGGCACGCCCTGAAAATGGCTCATCAAATGGCCGTTGGACTGAAACACCTTCAAGCCTTCCGTGTCCTCGCGGCGAAATGCCTGCATGGTAGCCACCACGATCACCGTTTGCGAATCCAGCGCGGGTTTGGTGACGTAGAGCGCCTCGCCGATGGACTATGAAACATTCGGGTCAGGTGGTCGCCTCGGGTGCAGGGCACAATGGCCAATGTGGGCGTGGGCGTCCAAGTCCTGCGGACAGCGTTCGCGCGCGGCTTGAGTGATTCGCGCCGGGCCGCACTTTTCCCTTGAAGTGCGGCGCCCGCGTTTCCATTGTCGGTACATGAAACGGATTTTGTTGGTTGCAGCGCTATTCGCCTGGACGACCGCCCCGGCCCAGGACGCCGCCGTGGAGGAGCGCCTAAACAAGCTCAGCGGGTACATCGAGGAACTCCAGGCCGCCAAGGTGGGCTTGGACAAGCGTATCACCGCGCTCGTCAAGGAACTCGAATCGGTGCGTGAAGCCAACAAGTCCGGCAGTCCCGTCGCCACGCAGGAGGACATCCAGCGGTTGGCCCAAGCCATCAAGGAAGTGGATCGCAAGCGGCTGGAGGACTACGAGAAGATTCAAAGGGAATTGGACAAACTGGCCCGCGTGCTTTCCTCTCCCTCGCCTCCGGCGAAAGCCAGCACCGCGAAGAAGGAGCGTCCGGCCACTCCCAAGGACGGCGACGCCGGCTCCTCCGCGGGGGGGAGTGCCGAGAAGGGATTCTGGCACACGGTGGCGGCGGGCGACACGCTCTCGACCATCGCCCAAGCGTATCGCGAGGAACTCAAGATTAAGGTTACCGTGGACCAGATTCAGAAGGCCAATCCGGGGCTCAAGCCCACGGCTCTGATCCCCGGCACAAAGATTTTCATCCCGCAATAATGCCCGTATGCCCTGCCGGGGCTAACCACGTCGGCCGTCTGGCCTGACGTGTTGCGGGGAGTTCATTGGCGCGCGGATAAGGCTGTTCGTGCTCCTGTTGGCGTTCTCGAATCAGTCGTGCGGGCAGCCGGCCCGCACGCTTTTCGTCTGGATTACGGGGCTTGAATTCACGACTCTGTCCCCACATGAAGCGCACGCACCATTGCAATGAACTCCGCCCCGCCCACGCGGGGCAAATTGTGACTTTGACCGGCTGGGTCCATTCGCGCCGCGACCTGGGCGGCGTGATCTTCATTGATGTCCGCGACCGCGAAGGCCGCACCCAGACCGTCTATGATCCGTCGGATTTGCCGAAGGACGTCTTCGCTCGCGCCGAGGCGTTGCGCAGCGAATGCGTCGTTGCCGTGACCGGCAAGGTGCGTCTCCGCCCCGAAGGCACGACAAACCCCAAGATTCCCACGGGCGAGGTCGAAGTGCTGGCCCAATCTCTCGAAATCCTGAACGTGGCCGATGTGTTGCCGTTCCAGGTGGACGACCCGGAGGCGGCCAGCAAAGTGAAAGAGGAACTGCGGCTGCAATATCGCTACCTGGACCTGCGCCGGCCCGAAATGATACGCAACCTCCGCCTTCGCTCGAAGGTCGCCACCGCCACGCGGGTGTTTTTCGACGAGCAGGGCTTCCTCGAAGTCGAGACACCCATTCTGTTCAAGTCCACGCCCGAGGGCGCGTGGGAATTCATCGTGCCGAAT
>CAZJTM010000329.1:0-4482 GCA_964548925.1 uncultured Verrucomicrobiota bacterium
ACTGAACTTCTGAGACAACCTAGTGCTTTGAACTGGCCGGTAATCCTGAAACCTATCAGCGGCAGCAGTTCGGTCGGCATCTTTTCCGCAGAAAACCTCGACGAAGCCAGACTTGCTTCCCGGCGGCGGAATGACTACGTGGCTCAAGAGCTTTTGCGTGGTCGTGAGTACACCGTGAACCTCTTCTTCGATCAGGCCGGAAAACTGCGTTCGGCCGTGGCCCATGAGCGCCTTGAGGTCAGGGCCGGAGAGGTAAGCAAAGGGGCCACCCGACGTGAAGCCGAACTTCTCAAGATCGCATGGCGGCTTGGCTCGGCGCTCAGCGGCGCCTGCGGTCCATTATGCTTCCAAGCGATCGTACCGGAGGACGGGCAACCTCGCTTGTTAGAAATCAATGCCCGGTTTGGTGGAGGATATCCGCTGGCACATAAAGCCGGGGCGACTTTCACGAAGTGGTTGCTTGAAGAAGCAGCCGGCTTTCCCTTGTCCGCCGACGACCACTGGGAGGAGGGAGTGACAATGCTCCGTTACGACGCGGCAATGTTTCGCAGAACCAAGGCAGGCACATGATTCGCGCGCTGGTCTTCGACTTGGATGACACACTCTTCCCTGAACGCGAGTTTGTCCACAGCGGTTTCAGGGCCGTTGATGAATGGCTCCGCAACGCACGGTCAATCTGTGGTTTTGGGGAAGCAGCCTCAAGCGAGTTCAGCGCGGGAGCGCGTGGAAACGTCTTTGATTTGGCTTTACGCCGGCTCGGTGTAGCAGACGATCCGGTGTTGGTGCGTAAGATGGTCGAAGTGTATCGGGCGCACGTGCCAACGATTCACCTATTTGAGGACGCTGCATGGGCTCTCGACCACTTTTCAGGCGGAATGCAGCTTGGTTTGCTCACGGATGGTTACCTGGAGGTGCAGCGCCGGAAAGTCGACGCCCTAGGGATTGCGGATCGATTTGCGGCCATGGTTTTTTGTGATGAAGCAGGACGTGAGGCATGGAAGCCGAGTGCTATCCCGTACGAGAAGATAAGAATCCAACTGCAATGCTGCGGCAACGAGTGCCTCTATATTGGAGATAACCCGTCCAAAGATTTTGTAACTGCCAAAGCGCTGGGTTGGTGCACGCTGCAAATCTGCCGGCCTGGTGGAGAGTACGCGGCGATTCAAGTGCCATTGTCGCATCAGGCCGACGCGATCATCCATTCCTTGGCCGAACTCGCAGACGTATTGAGATGATGACATGAATCACACATCTCAAATGCGGCTCTTCCTGTCCCCACCTCATCTCGGCGGTGAAGAACTGGACTTCGTCCACGAAGCCATCGCGAGCAATTACATCGCTCCGCTGGGGCCGATGGTGGATGCCTTCGAACGCGAGTTTGCCGCTTACACTGGCATCCCTCACTGCGTCGCCCTGGCCAGCGGCACTGCCGCGATGCATCTGGCGCTGCGCGAACTCGGCGTCGGTCCTGGGGACGAAGTCCTTGCTTCCACGCTCACCTTCATTGGGAGTGTGACGCCCGCCACATTCCTGGGCGCTTCCGTCGCGTTCATTGATGCCGATGAGGAGTCGTGGAACATGAGTCCCGGTCTTCTCGCCGAAGAGTTGGCCGAGTGCGCCCGCCGGGGCAAGCTGCCCAAGGTCGTCATTCCCACCGATCTCTACGGCCAATGCTGCGATTTGGAGCGGATCAAGCAAGTTTGCGCGCGTTACGAAATCCCCCTGGTCGCCGATGCCGCCGAAGCGATGGGAGCGCGCTTTTACCAGAGGGGAGAGGGGAGAGGGGAGAGGGGAGAGGACGGCGGTGCTGTTGCGTTCTGCGATCTTCCCTGTTCGCTCTCCCCGTCGCTCTTGCACCACGCCGGCTTTGGCGCGCGCGCCGCCGTGTATTCCTTCAACGGCAACAAGATCATGACCACGTCCGGGGGCGGCATGCTCGCCAGCCCCGACGCGCGGTTGATCGAGCACGCGCGAAAGTTGTCCCAGCAGGCGCGCGATCCCGCTCCGCACTACGAGCACACGGAGATCGGTTACAATTATCGCATGAGCAACATCCTGGCGGCGATTGGGCGCGGCCAGTTACGCGTGTTGGAGGAGCGGGTCGCCGCCAAGCGCCGGGTTTTCGAGCGGTACCGCCAACTCCTGGCTGATCTGCCCGGCATCACCTTCATGCCGGAGCCGGCCTTCAGCCGCAGCAACCGCTGGCTGACCGTGATCCTGCTGAATCCGACTGAATCCGGCTCAACACCCGAGCAGATCCGTCTGGCGTTGGAAGCGGAGAACATCGAGTCGCGTCCCGTATGGAAGCCGATGCATCGGCAACCAGTCTTCAAGCACTGCCGCATTCGTGGCGGCGGTGTAAGTGAACGGTTGTTCGAACAGGGCCTTTGCCTTCCCTCCGGCACGGCCATGACCGATGCCGACCAGGACCGGGTGGTGGGCATCATCCGCAGAACTCTTGCTTCGTAGCTGCGGCTCGTGAGAGCGCCGCTGTCGGACAAAACCCACGGAAAACTGGTGGCGCTCTGCCGAACTGCCTCTACGCCCGCCCGTATTTGAAAGAGTGCCGGTTGGAACGGGACTCTCGATGGTCTGAGCGTGACCTTCTTCTCCCCTTTGTTTGAGCCCTTGGGAGCCATCTGGCTGGCGATGGTTTTCGGTGTGGTGTGGCTGCTCTGTCGCCGTCAGCGGCAAAGCGCAGCGTGGGTGGGCGTTCCCACGACGCTGATCTTCCTGGTCGGGAGCACGCCGCTCGTGGATGCCATCGTCGCGCAGGCGGAACGTCCGCAGGCCCAAGCCGGTTTGGAGCATCTGCCCGAAGCGGATGTCGTGGTCGTTCTGGGCGGTTATTCTTCGCCCTCGAAGAACGATCCGCTCGGGTTCACGTTGAACTCGAGTGGCAGTCGTCTGCTGACGGCCTTGGAGTTGGTGCGACGCGGCACAGCAAAGGCTTTGGTTCTGGGCGGCAGCGGGCCGCTTCCTGACAACGCCGGGGAGGCCTCAAGTGTGTTGGTCCAGCAATGGATTCTCGGGGCGGGTCTCGGCAACTTCGCGGTGACCAATCTGGGGCTCTGTGCGAACACCCATGACGAGGCCGTGCGCTTCAAAGTCTTGAGCGCTGAGCGAGGCTGGCAGACCGTGCTGCTGGCGACGTCCGCACTGCACATGCCACGATCGGTGGCGACGTTTACGGCGCAAGGCATCGCCGTCGTTCCGGTCGCCTGCGATTTTCAAGTGTGCGGGGTGCCGCCCACGCCGGGCGGTTTTTCGCCGTTCCCACGCCAGGACCGGTTCCGCCTCTTCTCCGTGTATCTGCATGAGAAGATTGGCTGGCTGGCTTACCGTTGGCGCGGGTGGATATAAAACGCTGAACGCTCTTGAGTGTTTTGCCTTCGTCCTCATCCTCTTCATCTTCTTCTTACTCAGCAATTCTCATTATGAAGGTGTCCATCTCCGCCGGGTGAGGGCCCCCGGCCTACAGGCTGTGAGAAACAGTCCGATTCCTGTAGGCCGCGTGACCTCACGCGGCAATCCATCGTTCGCCCATGAACAACGAAACAACTGCCCCTGCAGTGCCGCGCGCCGCCATCCTCGCGGTCTTGCTGTTCGCCGTCACCGTCGGCGTCCTTTGGGCGTTCCCAGCTTATTGGTACCGGGGCGCCGCCAAAGACGCCCAGTTCCTTTGGCTGTCCGAACAGACCAATGTCGCGGGATGGACTTTCAAGGACATCCCAATTGGCGAGGCCGCCGAGGCCGTGCTGGTGGGCGATCGGTCGGTAAATGGCGAGTTCTCGTCCGGCGACGCGGCCCGCGTCATCCGCGTTTTCTCCATCAAGCGCTACCTTCAGAAGGAAAACGAAATCGGCCTCTTCTCGCACACCCCGGACCGCTGCTGGACGGGCGCCGGATGGAAGATCGAGTTGATCAAACCGGAATCCCTGGAATGCCAGATTCATGGCCTGGCGGTGCGTTTTGAGCGGCGGTTGTTCGTTCACGAGGAGATGAAGGAGCTGGTGTATTTCGGCGCCATCGCGGGTGGCAAAGCCTTGCCCTATCGGCTGGACCAATACCTCACCGCGAGCTTGGAGCGGACGGAGAAAGCCAAGCGGGACCAGGAGACCACGCTCTTCCGCTTGCGGAGTGGTCGGATGTGGGGCTGGACTTGGGACTCGTTCGTGCATCGGACGGCCTTTGGCGGACCGCAGCAGTTCATTCGCATCTCCACGCCGGTGGGCGGCTCCGTTGGTTTCCTGAGAAGTGCCGCGCCGACCCACGACGAATTGCGGCAGGCGGACAAGCGGTTGCAGGACTTCCTGCCCCGCTGGCTGCTCCCGGTGGATTACACGCAGGAGTACAACGAGTGGAAAGCATCGAAAATTCAGGCCGCCCAAGGCACCACTACCTCACCCCCCAAGGTTCACTGATCATTAGTGTCTGGCGCGAAACGCGGATGAGCGCGTCAGCATTGGGTTTGGTGCGCTT
>CAZJTM010000330.1:0-4431 GCA_964548925.1 uncultured Verrucomicrobiota bacterium
TGTCAAACTCTGGGAGTCTTCCCGGCATAGCCGGGAGGTTTCCCGTTCATCTAACGACCAGTGAGAGCGGTGTGATCTTCGCGTCCATGGACGCGACAAGCGCGGGCCAGGTGACCGGGACGCTGTTCTGGGCTGTGTTGGGATTGGCCGGAGCGCTCAAGTGTCTCTCGATCTCGCGGCGGCCCGCGACGAACACCAAGTGCGCGCTGGCGCTGATGTTCCTGCTGCTGGGCTTGGCGTTGTGCGGGATTGTCGGCGGTCTGGCGCACTTTTCCGTTGCCAGCTTGTGGCTCCGCCTGGCGGCGGGCGGCGTGGCGCTGGGCTTTATCGCATTTGTGGTGGTGGCGGTGGTCTTCTCCATTCTCGGTCTGGTCGAGTTGCGCCAAAGCCCGGGCCGCTACACCCAGGGACGGGCCCAAGCCATTTGGACGCTTGGGTTGGCTGGCGTCATGGTGCTCTTGATGGGAGCGGGCTTCATCCGCACGATGCAGCGCACCGCGACGTGGCGCGCCGGCACGGCCAAGCCTGGCGAGCGACTGACGTTCGACGAGTACAACTTCCGCATCCAAGCCCCGCCCGCTCCGTGGGTCTCGATGGACGCGGCACGCCTCAATCGGGACGCCAAAGTCACCTTCATGCGCCGCTGGCCGGAGGTTTATTTCTTCGTCATCGCCGAGCGGTTTGGCGCGGATAGCGAACTGGAACTCGCGCAACTCGTGGAAATCGGCAAGGCCAATCTGAAAAGCGCCGCCCGGGCCGCGCAGGTGAACTGGGAAAAGCCCTGGACCGTGAATGGCCTCTCCGGCGTGCTAGTGCAATCGGACGCGAGCGTGGTGGGACAGGAGCTTCACTACGTGCATTGGTACTTCCTGACGAACGGCTACGCCTACCAGATCGTCACCTACGGCCGGAAACTGGACAGCCCGCGTGTGGAAGAGGAGGCGCTTCGCTTGCTGCGGGCGTTCGAGCTGGTGGATCGCGAGCGGATTGCCGACTTCGCCGGCTCGAGCTTCAAGCAGGATTTCGTTTCTCCTCGGCACCACTATCGGGTTGAGGTCGCCAATTCAGCGTGGCGCGAATTTCCGGCGCTGGAGCAGCAGTTCCCCGAGGCGGAGTTCGGCATGACACGCGGGGGGTGCAGTCTGGCGGTCGTTCCCGTGTGGTTGGATGGCGAATCGCCGGGCCGGGAGGCATTGACGGCGGGGTTGCTGGCCACGATGGAGGTCCGCTATCCGGATGATCGGCTTACCGGATCACGGCCCGTGACCGAGGACGGATTGGAAGGCGTGGAGTTTGATTTCGCGCGCACGCTTGACAAGACGGAGTTCGTTTACCGGTTCAAGGTGTTGCAGCGAGATGGCTGGGGCTATCTCGTCGCGGCTTGGGCCGCAGCGAACAGGACCAACGCGCAAGCGTTCTTCCCCGAGGCCATGAGCCGGGTGAAATTCCCGGCGCCGCCACCCCAACTGCTCTCCGCCCAAGGCCCCGAGTTCACCCCGCGTGAACTCAAGACGCGCGGCCATGTGCTGAACCAGGCCGGCTTGTATCACTTCCGCGGGCGGGATTTTGAAAAGGCCCTCGGCTTGTTCCAGAGCGCCAGCAAGGCGCACGGTCAGGAGAAGCTGTATGTCCTAAACGCGCTGCAAGCATGGTCCGCTCTGGGCCAGCCGGCAAAAGCACTGGAGTTCCTCAAGCCGAAACTCGCGGCTCAACCGGACCAGCAGGAATTCCGCGCCTGGCAGGCGTATCTGCAATCTGAATCCGGCGATGTGGATTTGGCGCTGACCAACTACGCGATGCTCTTCGCCGGCGGCTACCGCAACGATGAGGATTTCGCAACTTTCGCCCGCCTGCTGCTGCGCGAGGGGCGCCCGGATGACGCGCTTCGGGAAATCGAAGCCTACGCGAAACAGCAAGACTCGGCCACGATCCGGCGTGTGCAGGCGGAGGCGTATCGCCAGCGGAAGGATTACGCCAAAGCCATTGCGATGCTGGAGGCTCAGCGCGAGAAGTCGCCGCGCAATCCCCAGTTGGCGTTCGCGCTCGCCGAAGCGCGCCTCGACGCCGGCCAGTTCAGCGAATCGCTCGCGTTGTGCCGGGAACTGCTGGATCAGGATCAGGGCTCGGCCGCGGTCTGGCGGCTCCGGGGCTTGAGCGAATACGGCTTGAAGTGGTATCGCGAGGCCAAGGTATCCTTTGAAGCCGCGCTCAAGGAAGCCCCGGCGGACCGCGATCTGCGCAACTACCTGGATCACGTCTCCGGCATGTTGGGCGAAGGCAACAACAGCCTGCTCAAGGAAGTCATCCTCCCCGTCCCGCTGCCGGCCCGGCTCAGCAACGCTCCGGCGATTCCCGCCGCCGGCGATTTCGCCAAGGAAGCCGGAGCGTACTACGCGCGCCGCATCCAAGCGGTGTCGTTCATCCCGGGCAAGGAGTACCGGACGACCGAGTACCAGGTCATCCGAGTGTTGGATGCGTCCGGCGTGTCGGCCTTCAGCACGGTGCAGATGAGTTTTGATCCATTGAGCGAGGCCATCTACGTCAACGAAGTGCGGGTGGTGGACGCCGGCGGCCAGACTGTTTCCACCGGCAAGGTGGCGGATTGCTACGTGCTGGACGCCCCGGGCGACGGCGTCGCCAGCCAGAAAAAGACGTTGAGCATCCCCGTGCCCGGCCTCCACCCGGGGCACGACATCCACGTCACCGTCACGCACCGCGATGTTTCGCCGCCGGAGGAATTTCCGTTTCTCGAATTCTGTTTCTCCCGCCTACACCCGACGCGTGAGAGCGTCCTATTTGTGCGCGGCAGCACCAACGCCTTTCGCAGCGTCGCGTCCACCAGAATCGAGCCGACCAGCGTGCCCGAAGGATGCTATTGGCTGCGGCGCGACCCGCCGGCGGCGCGCTACGAACCCCTGCAACCTCCCTACGCCGAGTTCCTCCCGGTGCTCTGGCTGAACGCGGCGAAGGCCGACTGGACGAGCGTCGCGTCGAATTACCTCGCCACGATCAAAGACCGGCTGGAGGTGTCGGAATCCGTCCGCACCGCGGCCCGCCCGTTGGTGGCGGGGCTGACGAATGCTGAAACCAAAGCCTCCGTCCTCGCCCGCCACGTGCAGAGCAATTACATCTACAAGGCCATCGAGTTCGGGCGCCGGGCGCGCGTCCCCAACCAGGCCGCGGACATTCTCCGCAACAAATACGGCGACTGCAAAGATCACGCGTTGCTCCTGCAACAGATGCTCACCGCGGCCGGCCTGCCCGCCCGGCTCGCGCTGGTCAACACCCGATGTCCCGTTCAGACCGGGCTTCCGTCCCTCGATCAGTTTGATCACATGGTCGTCTTTCTGCCCGAGGGAACGGGGGGCCGTTTCCTCGATGCCACGGACAAGGGCGCCGACTTGATGCACGCGTTGCCCCCCGGCTTGCCGGGCAAGGTGGCCCTCGTCCTGGACGAGAGCAGCCCGCGACTCGTGCCCCTGGCGCGATCCGCCGAAACCTTTTCACGCATCCACGCGCGCCGGCACCTGAGCTTTTCGGGCGAGAGCGACGTGAAGGTGGACGAGACTTTCACGCTGAGCGGACCGTATGGCGCCTTCTGGCGGAACGTGCTGCTGCAGTGTTCCCCGGAGACGCGCCGCAACGTGATGCAGCGACAACTCGACCTGCCGGACGCAGAGTTGCAGGAGGTGAGTTTCGCGGCGCTGGACGATCCGGCCAAGCCACTCCAAGTCGTTTTCAGCTATCGCCTGAAGCGACAGTTTCGGCAGGTTGGTAACCGCCTCATGGGCACCTTGCGCACGACGATGGACCGCTCGCTCTTGTCCCTGGATGCGGTGGACAAGCGCTTGACGCCTTTTGAAACGCGCTTCCCACTGCACTACCAAGCGGAAGTCACCTTGGCAGCCCCGAGCGGGTTCCGCCCCAGCGTCCCGGATGATCCAGCCCCGGCGCTGGACGCCCGCTTCGGCGACTGCGAGTCACGAGCGGCACTGGACGCCGGGATGTTGCGGCTTGAAGTGAACTTCCGCCAAGCGACCGGCAGTTTCACTCCCGGCGATTACTCCGCCTTCCGCGAAACCCGGCGGCAGGTGCTCTCACAGGTGGAACGGCAAGTGGTGCTTGAGCCGGTGGGGAGGTGATGGGCACGAACGAATGATGCGGATGACGTGACTCGCGAGTCGGAAAGCCACCCTACCTCCATCTCTTCTGCTTCCGATAGCTCACCGGCTTGGCAGCCAGCGCCTGTTTCGCCGGCGCGCTGCCGCCAATCGCCCGCTTGAGTTCCTTGATCTGATCGCGGAGGAGGGCGGCTTTCTCGAACTCCAGGTTGTTCGCGGCGGTGAGCATCTCGGTTTCGAGTTCGTTGATCGTCTCGGTGAGGTCCACGTCCATGCCGGCGTCCCGCAACACCCCGGCGGCCTGTTCGCG
>CAZJTM010000331.1:0-4407 GCA_964548925.1 uncultured Verrucomicrobiota bacterium
GACCCCGTGTTCCCGCAGGAAGCTGTCAATCTTCTTGCGGATTACCAGGTCGGCGTCGAACCCGACGAACGGCTCGCCGGCAAGCTGCGGCACAGCAATCTTCTTCTCCCGGGCGAGCCGGTGTTGAGGATGGCAGGCCAGCACCATGGGCTCGTCCCGCCAGGGAATCACCGTCAAGTCCCGCCGCCCTTGGGGAAAGGAGATAATCCCCAAGTCCACCTCGTCGTTGAGCACGCGCTCGCAGACGCGGCTCGGATGCAGGTATTCCAGTTCCACCCGCGAGAGCGGGCGCGTCTCGTTGAACCGCTGCACGCAGCGGCTCATGTCGCGCAAGTTGACCGAGTAGATGGCCGCCACGCGGACCACGGTGTCGGCGGCCATCTGCTGGCCGCGCACTTCGCCTTCCAGCGCGTAATAGCTTTCGAGCACCTTTCGGCAGCCGTCGTAAAACACCCGGCCCTCCGGGGTGAGTTTCCACGGCCGGCAGGACCGGTCAATCAGCGCCACCCCCAAGTGCTTTTCCAGCCGTTGAATGGTCAGACTGGCGGTCGCTTGCAGGATGCCGTTGGCCTCCGCGCCCCGAGAAAAGCTGCGCAGGCGCACCACATCGCAATAGACTTTTAGGGCATCTATTTGCATTTCACGATTCAATACCAAGTCAGCATGATATGGGAGACACCCTATGTGGAATCTCAGGAACGTCAATGCAACTCTCCAAACGGTGGCCACAAGGCGGACAGCGAAGAAGGGTTTGCTGGACAATCAACCCCTTTTTCGCCGAGCCGGCTCTGCGGGTCCAAGCCTGCCGCGCCTCTGGCTTGTCTCCCGGACCGACATTGAGAATCCCAATATCGTGATTCACAAGTTATGCCGAAAGTTATAGACACGCCGCAGGGATTCCGCTACACACGAGGGCATACCTCCATGCAGGTGACGATGGGCGAGAATCGTACAAAACCCTTGAGGCGCACGCTTCCGAACCGGGACGGGGCCGTCTCCAGGAATTGGCGCGGCCGCTTCGTTTCCTGACTGGAATGTGAACAAAAACACGCACCACCAAACAAAGGCAACCAAGAGTCATTACCATGCAACTCATCAAAGACACCCTCGAATTCGTCCGCAAACGCAACCCCGGCGAGCCGGAATTCCTTCAGGCCGTCACCGAGGTCTTCGAGTCCATTGAGCCGGCCTTGCAGCGGCACAAGAAGTATCAGGACATCCGCATCTTAGAATCCCTCGCGGAACCCGATCGGCAGATCATTTTCCGGGTGCCGTGGGTGGACGACCGCGGCAATTTCCAAGTGAACCGGGGCTACCGCATCCAGTTCAACAACGCCCTCGGCCCCTACAAGGGCGGTTTGCGTTTCCACCACTCCGTAAACACCAGCATCCTCAAGTTCCTGGGGTTCGAGCAAATCTTCAAGAACTCGCTGACGACACTGCCGATGGGCGGCGCCAAGGGAGGCTCGGACTTCGATCCCCATGGGAAGTCGGACAGGGAAGTGTTGAATTTCTGCCAGTCTTTCATGGGCGAGTTGTGGCGTCACATCGGCCCGGATACAGATGTACCGGCCGGTGACATTGGCGTCGGCGGTCGCGAGATCGGCTTCCTTTTCGGCTATTACAAGCGTCTGGCCAATGAATTCACCGGCGTGCTGACCGGCAAGGGGATCAAGTGGGGCGGCTCCCTCATCCGCCCGGAAGCCACCGGATATGGCGCGGTGTATTTTGCCCAGGAGATGCTCAAAACCCGCAGCGAGAATATCGAGGGCAAGGTGTGCTTGGTATCCGGCTCCGGCAACGCCGCGCAGTACACCGTGGAAAAACTCATCCAAGTTCACGCCAAGGTCGTCACCATGTCCGATTCGAACGGCTTCATTCACGACAAAGACGGCATTGACAAGGAGAAGCTCGCCTGGATCATGGACCTCAAGAATGTGCGCCGCGGCCGTATCAAAGAGTACGCCGAAAAATTCGGCGCCGCCTACTACGAAGGCAAGCGCCCGTGGGGCATCCCGTGCGACTGCGCCTTCCCCTGCGCCACGCAGAACGAAATCAGCGGCGAGGACGCCAAGACCCTGCTCGCCAACGGTTGCACCCTCGTGGCGGAGGCGGCCAATATGCCCTCGGAACCCGCGGCCATTGACCAGTTCCTGGCCAAGAAGATCCTCTACGGTCCGGGCAAGGCGGCCAACGCCGGCGGCGTGGCCACCTCCGGCTTGGAAATGTGCCAGAATTCCATGCGGTTGCCGTGGTCCCGCTACGAAGTGGACAACAAGCTCCACGACATCATGATCACCATCCACAAGAACGTGCGCGCCACGGCGGCGGAATACGGCGCCCCGGACAACTACGTGATCGGCGCCAACATCGCGGGCTTCGTCAAGGTCGCGGACGCCATGCTGGAGCAGGGACTGGTCTAGTCCGACGCGCTTCCCTTGTGGTCAGGGCCGCAGTCATCGCAATGACTGCGGCCCTTGATCCACCCGCCGGCAGTGACCTCGACTTGCCCGGCGCCACGGGCGCCTGCTCCGAGAATGTTCGCGCCCCGCAAGGGCGGCAAGCAGTCCCGTTGGTTCGGACCGAGACTCCACCGGGAAGCCGCCACTGCACCGGCGCGACCCCTGTGCGGGGTGCGGCCGACTTGATCCGTCAGGCCGCGCCCCAACTAACGGACTGCATCCGACTCGCGGCAGTGCCGGAAGCCGCAGAGAGTCTTCCAACCCACGGCCCGCCGACTCTCAGGCAGGGTTAAGCTGGGCCCGCCCCCCCAACAGCAGCCCCACTACCGCCTCCCCAAAACCAGACGAATCAGCCGTGCCCGCTACCTTGGACGAAACGAAATCTGCCAAGCCAACTGCGCGAGTGGTAGGGTTCGGCGTGTTATGAGCTGCAAAGGCACAGTCAAGAACGGCGTGGTCGTGTTGGAGCCGCCGGCTGAACTGCCGGAGGGAACGTCCGTCCGAGTCGAACTTGAGCCGTCGCCGGCCGTCCGCGAGGAGGACCTTGACCCGGCGTGACGGCGTCTCGGCAGAGCGCCGCATTCTTTTCCAAGGAAGTCCCAGATGGCGGCGCTCTACTGAGACGCCGCTACGGGGTTTTGATTGAACCTCCACGGAATTCGGCATTCGGGCTTCGTTCATCATTCGGATTTCGTCGTTCTCACAACGCCGCCGCGAGGCCGTAGCCCGAAATCTGGATGGCTTCGAAGCCGCTGGCCTCGATGACTTTGGCGCTCATCGCGTCGTGGCAACCCACGACCGCCACCGCGCGCCGTTCCATGATGGCTTTCCGCAAGACTGTGGTTTTCTTCATGTTGGTGTTCTCAGAAATCTAAATTCAACGACCGCCGCCGCCATTCGGTGAAGCGCATGGTTTGGTGCGAGAATCCACACCTCGGTAAAGCAAACAAATCAGCGTGAGTGTGATTGCCCCCGAGGCCGCACCAGCGAACACTACCGCAAAAACTAAACCGGCGCCTCCTCCATCAAGCGCCGCCAGAACGCTGCGAATGACGACACACACGCCACACGCGGCACCCGCCAACGCAGAGAGCCTCAGGAGACACTGCAGCGACAACTGGCGAAATGATCTGAGGGCAGAAATCCACCTCATGAGCAGCGGGACAATAATGAGGGCGGGTAGGTAGGTCATCCAGTTGAAGGCCATGCCGCGGAATACGTAGGTAGCTACAGCGACAGGGTACAGCAAGTCGCTCCGGTCCTTTGTGCAGCACAGGAGTATGGCTACGGCAAGGAGCGGAGCTATTGTTAATATGGCAATAATGCTGAGGACCGGCCGAGCCACTCTTTTGCCCCTAATGCACAGACCAGCTAGGAAGCTGACGCCGAAGAGAATGGCGAAATTGTAGAGCCAATAATCGAGAGGGTGCCGGAGGCCGGGGCCACTGTGATGGGAATCCAGCGTCTCCCATGGGAAAGGCCACCCATACGCCTTGCTCGCCACACAGCAAAATGCGGGATTGAACGTGCGGGCGGTGGCAAGCATTACGGCAGCTCCGGCAAGCGCGACTGCCAGCGTCAGGATTAGCTGTTTCCTTGTTGTGGTCATTTGCCGAACATTAGAGTTGAGCGACGCAAGCGGTCATAGCGCGTCCGAGTTGCCCACAAACGCCGCCCGCGCGTGTTCGCTCTCTTTGACTGCCATTCATTCATCAGAGTTTTGCCGCAATCGCCTTCGCCATGTCCAGCGTGGAATCCTTGCCGCCCATGTCGTAGGTGCGGACCTTGCCTTCTTGGATGACCGCCGTCACCGCCCCTTCGAGCGCGCTGCTTTTGCTCGTTTCACCGAGCCCCACTACGTTGGACGAAACGAAATTTGCCAAGCCAGCCGCGCGAGTGGTAGGGTTCGGCGTGTTATGAGCTGCAAAGGCACAGTCAAGAACGG
>CAZJTM010000332.1:0-4289 GCA_964548925.1 uncultured Verrucomicrobiota bacterium
CATGCCGACAGAGTAACGCTATCAGAGACTAGAGGGAAGGGGATATGCAGATCCTCCGGCTTTGCATTTCGTCCGACACAGAGCCCGCTGGCAACAGCGGTCACCACTTCATCAGAGCCCGTCGTCGTGGAATCTATCGCCTCAACGAGCGGGACTGCCACCCGGGCCCGGAACCTCCCGACCAGGACGAAAGTCCGCAGCATTGAGGGCATGTTTCTTGAGCAGACGATAGAATGTGCCCCGCGGGAGTTGGGCCTCGCGTGCCGCTGATGACACATCGCCCCCCGACTGGCGCAGGAGCTTGGTGAAATACTCCGTCTCGAAACTCTTGAGGTGGATTTCGCGAGTTTGAAAGAAGCTTCCCTGACTCACAGGTGTCTTCTCTCCCGAATGGGTCACGATCTCTTCCGGCAGATCGTCGAGGCGGATGGATTCCTCGCGCGCCCAAGCGAGCGCCCGTTTGATCACGTTCTGGAGTTCACGCACGTTGCCCGGCCAGGAGTAGTTCACAAGCACTTCCATTACTTCCGCCCCAAGCGGCGCGGTCGCGCGGCCCAGTTCGCGGCTGTAGTGGTCAAGAAAACGGTTGGCCAGCAGGGGAATGTCCTCGGTTCGTTCGCGCAGGGGAGGCACTTCGATGCGTGCCACATTGATGCGATGGTAGAGGTCCGGGCGAAAACGCGCCTGGCGCACCTCTTCCTCCAGCGATACCGACGAGGCGGCCACAATGCGGACGTCAAATTCGATTTCCTCCGTGCCTCCGACGCGGCGGAGACGCCGCTCCTGCAATACGCGCAGCAGCTTGCCCTGCAAACGTTGGGGAAGTTGGTTGATCTCATCGAGAAAAAACGTGCCCCCATGCGCATACTCCAGCAGGCCCAGGCCGCGTGAATTCGCTCCCGTGAAAGCCCCGCGTTCGTGCCCGAAAAACTCGCGCTCCATCAGTTCCTCGGGAATCGCACCACAATTGACCGGCACAAAGGGCCCCTGCCGGCGCTTGCTGCGCTTGTGAATGGCCCGCGCCACCAACTCCTTGCCTGTTCCGGTTTCGCCAAGGATGAGCACGTCGAAGTCGGTTTCGCAGGTCCGCTGTATCTTTTCACACAACTTCCGCATCACCGGGCTTTCCCCCAGAATATCGCCGCAGCAATACGCGCGCTCCATCTGACGGCGCAACAGCCGGTTTTCCTCCCGGAGGCGGCTGCCCTCCAACTGCGCACGGACCGCCGCCTGGAATTGCTCGATCGAAAACGGCTTCACCAAGTAATCCACCGCACCCAACTTCATGCTCTCGACCGCCGATTCAACGGACGGAAAGCCCGTCAGAATAATTGCTGCGAGATTCGGATCCGTTTGCCGCGCTGCCCGCAGCAATTCCAGGCCGGTCACCTCCGGCATCCGGATGTCAGACACCAGCAAGTCAAAGCCTTCGGCCGCCAAGCGTTCGATCGCCCGTCGGCTCGATGATTCGGTGGCGACCTCAACGCCCGCCAATTGGCGCAACGCCGCCTCACAAACCTGCAATACACCTTCTTCATCGTCCACGAGGAGCACTCGACGTTTCATCATTTCATCAGCCGCAAGATTGCCAACGACAAAGCGATCAATACCCGCGGGCAGCGTCTGCATGGAAGCAACCCCGCGTTACTTCACGACCATAATCGTCTAATGCGATACATTAACATAACACACAACGATAGCCATAGGGGATTTTCCTATGCCGGGAGTACCATGAAATGGCCGCGTTACGAATGTGGGTCGGATGGAGCGACTTCCATGTCACTCCAAGGCTCTGGGGACACATTCAAGGTTTCCTTCCGGACCATCGTTCGTGAGAACGCAGCACGCACCGAATGGGTCCGTTTCCGAAACTGCGGCACTTGTGGATGAATGTTCGCAAGATCAGACTTTATGCACCATGCAACAGTGCTGAAGCGGTTCAACTCTCGCCTTTTTAATTGCTGCGACACTCTGCTGTCGCGCCGTCTGGTAGTGCGGCCTGACTTCGCCAGGTACCCAACAGCTAAAGGAAAGCCCGCCCACGAGACGGACTTTCTTTGGCCTTCACGCCACCAGCTTCCGGAGTCTGCGCTCCGTTACTGTGGCTGAGGTAGCGAACCGGGCGCGACCGGTGACCCAAGTGCGCAGCGCGCTGATCTGTTCCACCATCGTCTTCGACAGCGGCACGAAGGCGGTCAACACCCGGATGATGTCGAGGTCCGTGGGTCCCGTGTCCCGGTCGAAGGCGTCATACAACTCAGCAGCGAACCAAGCATTCGCGCTGACGTGCCACCATGGGTCGGCCCCCACGACTTGCTCCCGGCCAGACCCTTCTCGATCTCGTCCACCCACAAGCAGCAGGGCGCAACCGCCTCCACCTTCTCGATGACCGATCGAAGGTTCGCTTCGGCTTTGGCCGACGAGTCCGCCATACAAGCGGCCAGGATCCAGCTTCAGCAACGGCACACCGAACACCCGGACGAGAACCTTTGCCGTTAGCGACTTGCCCGTGCCAGCGATGCCGATGATCAGCAGGCCATTGGCAGGCGGCAGGCCGTAATCCACCGCGCGTTGCGTGAACGCATTGCGCCGTTTCAGCAGCCCATCCTTGAGCACGTCCAAGCCGCCGATGGAGTCCAGCGATTCCCTTGCCTCGATAATCTCCAGCAGGCCGGATTTCTTTACTGCGTGGGCCTTCTCCCGAGCGACCACCAACGCCTCGATGGTCCGGTTCTGCACGTATGACAGGGCGAAGGTATTCTCAGCCTAAATGGTCGTCAGTCCACAGGCGGCTTCGACGGCTTTCTCCTGTGGCTCGATCGCCGGGTCTTTGATGCCCGCGGATTCCAGGATGCTGCCGAGCACGTCGCGCAATGCTTTTTTTCCGGGCAACGCGAATTCAACGACGGTGATCTCCCTTTCCAGTTCCGGCAGGAGCACCAGCCGGCAGCTGACAACAATAAGTGTCTTGTGCTTGGTCTTGGCTTCCAGCAACACGCCCTTGAGCTTCCGGACAAGGATCGGGTTCGGGGCTTGGAGGAACAGGTGATAATCCTTCAGCAGGAAGATTGGGCCTCACCCGCGATTGTCCCTGCGATAGTTGAAAATCGGTTGGTGGAGAGAATCATTACGCGGCTTTAGCCAACCCCGACCGCTGCCACGAGGCAATCGCCGCGGAAGTGCTGCCCATCGATCAGCAAGGCCACCAGATCCTAGGGCACTGCCCGTTGACAGAGCTTCTCCAACTCGGCGGCGGTGGCGACTTTCCAGTGCCGGCTCACGCTCGACTTGGTGATACCATAGCCCGCCAGGCAGTCGTCCATCGCGCCGGCGTCGTCGCGGGTGGAGCCCCGCCGCAGGAGCTTGCGCACCACCGCCCGTTGCATCCGGCCGCCCTGCGGGAAGAAGGGATAGCTCTGCAGTTGGGCTTCGCCGCCCCCCTTGGCGCGCAGCCGCGGTCGGGCCAGCGGTACTTTGCGCCCGAGGAAGACAACGTAACCCCGCTGCGTGTCGTGGCGATGGTGCGTTTGTTCGCCCCAGCGGCCTTGGTGTTGCGCCACTTTCGCTTCCATGTAGCGGCTCATGATCTTCAAGCCCAAGTCCACACTGAAGGCTTCGATGTCTTGCTGGAGTTCCAAGATCAGATCCAGCATCGGAAGGGTTTCCTCCAAGCGGAGGAGTTCAGATGATTTGGTGCTGGCTTCCGCCAGCAATCTGCGGTGCTGTCCTTTCATGCGTTTGGTGCGTTTGGTTTGTTGATTTCACCGCCAAGCTTGTCCGCTTGGCAGCCAAACCATCAACCGCATCTTCAACCAAGCCCGGGACATCGCCGGAAATCAAAGTCCGACATAAATGGAAACGGGGCAAGAATTGCGGCCCGCGTTGCTGGAATTGCGGAAAACGCCCCGTAGCGGCGACCTGGCAGAGCGCCGCCCTCTGAGCAACTGCCTAAACGTGCTGCGGGCATCCTGCCCGCAGGACAAACTTCCTCCCCATAGCCCAAAGTGATCTTCCGGCAGGATGCCGGAAGCACGCTGGAGAACGGCGGCGGTCTGCCGACGCGCCGCTACGCCTACACAGTGAATCCTCCGATGCGAGATGCTTTCCCAAGGATTTAAGGCGTCCAAGAACGGAGTCCGGCCGGCCCGCGAAACGCGTTGAATCCCCGGGGAAGTTTCCAAGCACGGCCAGGGTGAGTTCCGCGTGAACAGACACGTCCGTGCTGTCGCCGAACTGTCACCGGATCGTCGGTTGAAGCTGGCGGGGCCACGTCTAACATCGGCCCATGC
>CAZJTM010000333.1:0-4208 GCA_964548925.1 uncultured Verrucomicrobiota bacterium
AGACTGCCTGTATTGATTGTAGGTTCCATTGAACCGGAATTGACAATGAAGAATCTGAAACTTAAAACATTTACAAATGAACCGATTGTAATTGCGCCAATAAGTACTATGGCCAATATAGTAATTGAGTTTATGAGACTCACGATTTTTTTCATACGCAAAAACATTATCCCTGGGGAGAAAGCGTCCTTCCTCCCCAGAAATAAATTAAACTTTCAATTATTGGTCTATCTCGCAATACATGTAGCCTGTACCGCCGTCAATTGCCACGGTCATGTTGGTGCCTACATAAGGATACGTTGATGTGCTCCATGTAGGTTGGTCATAGCTATAGTATGGTGATGCCAATACTCCACTTCTGACACCGCATCTAGGATATGAGAATCCTGACGAATGATAGGCGCCACTTGTATACGTTGTTGTTACTCCAGTAGGATCGTTTGTTTGGAACGCAGTAATAACAGTGTCAACTTCATAGTGTCCACCTTGCACCGAATTAGGTGCTGATTCATCAAGAATTAACCTGAATGTAACAGAAACATCCTCACCTGGAGCTATAGTATCCAAAGTGACTTTGTTGGTTGTATAACCAGGTGCTTGGTTTAACCATCCGCTATACCACAGTTTTCCTTCTGTCCATACTTCCAGCCACAAGTATGACAACATTCCGTCAGGATTAGCAGCATTTGCTACTGATATCGATGGATTAAAAGCAATATCACCATCATTGTTAATTAATCCTGATGACTCTACAAACGCTCCAGGATAACCGTTTTTCAAAAACAAAGCCGGACCTAAAGTGGGATTTGATTTATTGTTCAGATTGACCAACATTGTTCCAGCATTCACCTGATTATCCACAGCTGTTACAGAGCTGGTGAAATAAGCAGCAGTCACACCTCCTGTCAAGGAAATGAGCGTTGCGATTACTAGCAGGCTTTTAAATATCTTCATATTTTTTCACCTCCTTTCCTAACAACTTATTCGAATTGTTAACTAACCCAACTTGTAATACTGTTTTCCCACAAAAAAACCAACCCTATCTCCTTTGGAGAATGAGGTTGGTTGACACGGCAGATAGCGGTTCAGCCTGAGCTATATGCATGTTGATGGGTACAGAGTACTCCTTTTGAAAAAACTTGTCAAGTGCAAGTTTTACAGACGTTATAAATAGCCTTATTTTGCTCCAAATAACTATTACTCGGTATCAATATTTTCTTACAATATGATTAGTTTTAATTTGACTTTTTAGCCTCAACCACTTATAGTATGAAGGCATACTCATGGCTACCAAACGGATATCCCCGGCATCATTGAAAAAGAAAATTAGGATCCTTACCGGGAAACAAAAAGAGCTCCGCCTCGAAATACTCCGCATGAAAGAAAACCTACTCATTTCGGACAAACAGGTGTTGCAATCCGTCATTTATTTCTTCAAGGTCATTTATCAGGATTTTAAGTCCCTTGTTATCAAGCCGGTTCCGCCCGCCCCTTTATCAACTCGCACACTGCCGCTTAAACAGCAAATAGCAATGCTGGAATCAAACTTAAAATCTCTGAAACAGGAACAGAAAAAGCTGTCAACCTTGTCCCGGTCACCCCTGGTTTTGCTCGTATGGGTTATTAAGGGAGCAGGGAATTTCATTTCCTTTGTCCCTCGACTTATCCACAACCAGCAAGTTAAGAAAGAACTTGAAAGCAGGAAACCAAACAAACAAAAAAGGGATATTATATATTTCACGAGCCATCCATTCCAAGAATCCCGCTGCCGCGCCCGGTTCCTTGCAGAAGGCATGGGGAAGCGGGGAGAGCGTGTATTTTACATTGAGGGGAGATTCGATACTACAAACGGCAAAAAAATCCGTTTTGCCATAAACAAAGAGCAATACGTATACACAGTCATCCTGTCCGCGGGCCGGGACATCGAAATAAAGGAACAGCCTGCCGCAGGACGCGATATACAGAAGATTGCCACCTCGTTGCGCCATTTCCTCAGGGAAGCCCGTATAACGGAATACACAGCCATAATCGAGCATCCGTTCTGGGCATACCTCCTTCCGCACCTCAAAGGGAAGATCGTATACGACTGCAACCGTGATTTCCAGGACAGGGAACGGTATCCGGGTCACATCACCAAGCTCCACCGCGAGCTGCTCAAGAAAAGCAATCTGGTGGTGTCAAGCTCCCGGCTTCTCGCAAAACACCTCAGGAAAATCGCGAAACAGACCATAAAGCACATCCCGAACGGCTGCGACTACGAGCATTTCGCCAAAGCTTCCGTGAAAAAGAACACCTGTTCGGCAGGCCTGTGCTGGATCCATAAGCCGGTTATCGGCTATATCGGCGACTGCGACGAACGGATTGATGCGGCGCTTGTCGAGAAAGTAGCGCTCGCATACCCGAAAGCGTCGATCGTCATGATAGGCAAGATTGATAACCAGGCACTATTGAATGTAGGGGAGCGGATCGCGAACGTATTCCTCCTTGGAGAAAAACCCTACGAAAAGCTGCCTGAGTACCTGCAGACATTTGATATCTGCTTTATACCGTTTATTGATAATAAATCTATGAGCTGTTTTGACTCTATGACCTATCTTGAATTTCTTTCCGCCGGCAAAGCCATAGTATTGACAAATTATTCTGAAAACAGATATGGAGCTTTTACCTTTTCTTCTAAGGACATAGAGCAATTCATTAATAATTTAAAACTCGCTCTGAGTCAGAATAGCAAAACAATAACCAAAAAAAGACAGGCAATAGCAGTTGGCTTGGATTGGTCTTCACACATACGCACACTTCAAACAATTACTAAAGATTTGAAGTAATATTGTATCTTATGGGGATCATCGCTTTCTTAATGGCCAGCATATCGATTTTGTTTATTACCCTTAAGAAGTGGAGGACAAGATACGCTTTCATCGCTACTCACATCATCTTGACCATGCTCATTTTATTTGGGTTCGAAATTCTTAGCCTATTTAAAGGAATTAATTATCATAATTTGACTTTATGGTGGTCTGTAATTGGAGCCCTCTCATTATTCTATTGTATTAAATCCAAGGCTTATCAGCTAAAGCTCAAACGAATTCACTTAACAAGAGTAAATTTATTAATAATCGGATTTTTACTGCTTTTAGTATTATCGACTTTCTTGATTGCAGTAGTGGCGGCACCAAATAATTGGGACTCTATGACATATCATTTGAGCAGGATAGTCCATTGGAAACAAAACCAGTCGCTCGCTTTCTATCCCACAGATATTCAGCGTCAGTTGCATTCAAACCCGCTAGCCGAATACATCTCGTTAAATACTTACATTTTGACAGGATCCGATCAGTTTCTTAATCTGACGCAATGGATAGCTATGTTCATGTCCCTGATGTCGGTATCATTAATTGCTGAGATATTCGGCGCGAATATATTTGGACAAATAGCCGCGGTTTCTGTTTGTTTTTCACTTCCGATGGGCATACTTCAGTCAACAAGCACGCAAAATGACTATGTTCTTGCCTTCTTTATTACGGCTTTTGTTTTATTTACGCTCAAGTATGTCAACGAAAAGAAAGGATCAAATTTACTCCTTTTGTTTGCCGGTATGACTCTCGGCTTTGCCATATTGACGAAGGCTACTGCATATTTATTCTCAATTCCGTTTATCGTCTGGTTCTCAGTTTTATTAGTGCGGGAAAAAAAGTATTGGCCGATATTTGTCGTTGCTGCATTAGTCCTTATTATTAATTTCAGCCACTATTACAGGAATTATTCTCATTACCGCTCTATACTTGGCCCAACTGCAGAGGGAGAATACAAATACCTTAACGAAAAAATCACACCAAAGACACTTTTATCAAACAGCGTTCGAAACGCTGCATTGAGCGCCGGCACCCCATTTCTTAGTTTAAATAATATCGAAAACAGGACCATAACCAAGGTGTTCTCCATCTTGAAAATTAGCATCAGCGACCCAAAGACAACTTGGACGGGAACATCTTTCGGAATTATGCCGATCACTCTCCATGAGGATTACGACGGTTATTTCGTTAGCTTCATATTACTCGCGCTTAGCTTATACTGTATTACGAAATCGCGTCAGATTAATAGTGAGATAAAATCTTATATTATCGCCATAACAGCCGCATTCCTATTATTTAGCCTCATTCTGAAGTGGCAACCGTGGAATAATAGGCTATTACTTCCATTATTCGTTT
>CAZJTM010000334.1:0-4134 GCA_964548925.1 uncultured Verrucomicrobiota bacterium
CGCTTGACGACCTCGTCCGTGCCCGGCGCGTCACCTTTGAGATCGCCCTTGCCAAAGAACGCCAGCAACACCACGCGCACCCCGAGTTTCTGGCAGACGTTAATGGAATCGCTTACCCACTCGACCGTGCGCGGGTCGCTCTTGTACGGCACATTGTTCAACTCGCCAATGGCCAGCGAGCCAATCTCCAAGCCCGCCCGCTTCACCGCATCGCGATAGGTTTGCTGCATCTCGGGCTTGCGCAGGTGCATCCCGTTGGCCTCCGTGCCGAAGCTGACTTGCACGCCATCCAGCCCGATTTGTTTCGCCACCTCGAAGGCGGCCGGGTCGCACATCTTGCCAATGGACCAATCACACGCGCCGAGCTTGAATCGGCGGGTGCCCGGCCCGGCGAAGAGTGGGGCGAGGCGCGTGGAAAGCGCCAGGGCGGCGGCGGTTTGCACCGAGCGGGTGAGCATCTGGCGGCGGGTCAGGGAACCGGAGTGCAGATACGGTGGATTCACGTTCATGGTTGTGAGGGCACATTAACCCGCGAGGGCACACCGGGCAATTCCTTTGGCGCGGTATCCAAGGCGGTTTGGGAAACCTCGATCGTGGCGGCGTTTCGGCAGAGCGCCGCCATCCTCCCATTCCAAACCAAGGCGTGCGGCACGCCGCCGAGATGCCACCACGAGGGCTTTGGAAAAGCTCGCTTGAAACCCACCTGCCGCGCGCCGACAATTCCCGCGAACCAGTGCGCGGCAACACCGCGCCGCCGTGAATACGACATGCAACCGATGAACATGCCCCGCACTTCGCTCGCCAGACTCCGGCGATCAGCTTTCGCCCTCGTGCTGCTCCTGCTCGCCCTGGGCGCGCTGCCGTTGGCCGCCCGGGCCGGAAACGGTTTCCGCTTCGCCTGGCTGAGCGACACCCATGTGGGCTCGGAAACCGCCGCGGACGACCTCCGCGCCGCCGTCCGCGACATCAACGCGATGCCGGAGGTTTGCTTCGTCGTGATCTCCGGCGACATCACGGAATATGGCTCGCGAGCGCAACTCACCTTGACCAAGGACATCCTTGCCGGCCTGAAGCCGCCACTCCACCTGATCCCGGGCAACCACGACACCAAGTGGTCCGAGTCGGGCGCGACGGATTTCGCCCTTATCTTCGGCAGCGACCGGTTTGTCTTCGACCACGGCGGATACCGTTTCATTGGCCTCCATCAAGGTCCGCTGATGAAGATGGGCGACGGGCATTTCGCGCCGCAAGACGTGCGCTGGCTGGACCGGCAACTCGCCAAGGTCGGGCGACGGCCGGTGGTCTTCGTCACGCATTATCCGCTGGATGATGGCATCGCGAATTGGTTCGAGGTGTTGGACCGGTTGAAGCGCGTCAACACGCAGGTTGTCCTCGTCGGCCACGGGCACAGCAATCGCAAGCTGGATTTCGAGGGCGTCCCCGGCGTGATGGGCCGGTCGAACCTTCGTGCCGCCAAGCCCCAGGGCGGGTTCACCCTTGTGGACGTGCGCGACGGCGAGATGACCTTTTCGGAACGTCTCCACGGGAAGCCAGGCCAGACCGAATGGCATGCCATCGCGCTGGGCCGGCGTGACTACGGCAGCGACACGAATGCCCATCCGCGGCCGGACTTCGCGGTGAACCAGGTTTTCCCGGGTGTGAAGCCCCGTTGGCAGCAAGACACCGGCTTCACCATCGCCTCCACGCCCGCCGTGTGGCAGGACCTCGCCATCGTGGGCGACGCCTCGGGCGTGGTGCGCGCCTACGCGTTGGACACCGGCAAGGTCCGCTGGCGATTCAAGGCCCGGAACGCGGTGTATTCCACTCCGGACACGGCAGAGGGCCGGGTGGTGTTTGCCTCCGCCGATGGCTGCGTGTACGCGCTGAACGCGGTCAACGGCCAGCGACTGTGGCGATTCGAAACGAAGCGCCCCATCGTCGCGTGCCCCCGCATCGCCGACGGCGTGGTCTATATCGGGTCCAGCGAAGGCAAGTTCCGCGCGCTCGGACTGACCAATGGCAAGCTGATTTGGGAATTCGACCAGGTGCAAGGTTTTGTCGAAACCCGGCCGCTGGTTCACCACGGCAAGGTGATCTTCGGCGCGTGGGGCGGTCGCCTCTACGCGCTGGAGGCGAGGACGGGCAAGCTGGCGTGGACTTGGCAGGGCGACCGGCCCGGGGCACTCCTTTCGCCCGCCGCCTGCTGGCCCGTGGCGGCGGAGGACAAGGTCTTCATCGTGGCGCCGGACCGCAAGATCACGGCGATTGACGAGCGAACGGGGGCGCAAGTCTGGCGCACCGGAGAGTTCGGCGGACGCGAGTCCATCGGCATTTCCGAGGACGGCCAGCGTGTTTACGTTCGCGCCATGAACGATTTCATCCACGCCTTCGCCACCGCACCCGCGCACCCCGAGCGGCTCTGGAGCACGAATGCCGGGTTTGGTTACGACATCAACTCGGGCATGCTGATCGAGAAGGACGGCGTCGTCTTCTACGGGACGAAGAACGGAACCCTCATTGCGCTCGATGCTCGCACCGGCGCGATTCGCTGGCGGCACAAGCTCGGTGTCGGAGTGATGAACACGGTCGTGCCACTGAGCGCGAGCCGGGTGGTGGTCACGGATTTCGACGGCCGCGTGGCATTGCTCGAGGCGAAGGACAACGGGATGGTGCGCGGTACAGGACTTGAACCTGTGACCCCTACCGTGTCGAGGTAGTGCTCTACCAACTGAGCTAACCGCGCTCCCGAACTGGCGCCCAACAACTGCTCGGAATTGAGCGTCATGAGTGCAGTTTCCGCAAAAACTCACCGTGGCGCAAGTTGATTTAGACCAGCTGTCGTGTGACTTTCAAAGTTGGAACGGGGGCAGAAGACGGGGACATGGAGGAGGACGATGGGTATGGTTTTGGGATTCGGGGCGTGGCGGAGGTAGTAGAGGGCGCCATCTGGGCGGAGACAGCGGATGACGCTGGTGCGGGGTGGGGCATCAATGGGCTGGCGTTGCGAGCCAACGGGGACTTGGCCGTCGTCGCCGACGCGGACGTGGGTTTGCTGGCTCCAGACGTAGGGCCACCAGGGACACTGGGGGACGGGGCGGATGACGGAGCGGTTTTCGGCGAGGGCTTGCTGGTGGGCGGCTTGGGGTGTTTGGCCCAGTTCGCGGTGGACTTCATACTCGTTGCCGTGCGGGACGAGTGGGTCGAGCCGAAGTTGGCCCCGAGGATCTCGACGATCCGGTCGGCGGCCAGGAGGGGGACGAGGCGTTTTTGCCAGTAATCGTGGCGGCGTTCGATTTTGCCTTTGGCTTGGGGCGTCGGGGCATAGAGCAGAGGGACGCCGTAGAAGTGGAGGGCCGCGCCGAGTGGGGTGAGGGCGTCGGGGGTGTGGGTGTAGCAGAAGGAGTGGAAGTCCACATCCAGGGCCAGGGGCAGGCCGTGGGCTTGGAAGACACGGGAACGGAAGTCGAAATGAGCGCGGAGGGTTTCGCCGGGGTAAAGCCGCGCCCCGGTGTTGAGGCGCGTGGCGTCATCCAGGATGTCCAGCAGCACTTGCTTGTCGGAGTTGCCGGGCAGCCAGGCGTGGGGCGTGGCGTCGTATGGCCAGAGGGCGCCGTCGTCGCGGGCCTGCCAGCGTTTGACGGGTTGGGGTGGGGTTTTGTGGCGGGTGTGGGGAGCGAGTTGATGCGCGAGGGCCCAGCGGCGGACGCTGGCCCGGTCGGTTTGGAAGCGGAGGCGGCGATGGAGTTCGCTGGAGACGCCGTTGCAGGCGGAGGGCGGTTTGGAGGAGAGGAGTTTGGTGATCAGGTCGGTCGCTGCGGCGGGCCAGTCCGGGTGGTGATCGCCGCCGGAGAAGCCGGGCGACCCGGTTTCAGCGTGGCCGTGCGCGCAGGCCAGCAAGTAGTCAGTGCGCAGTTGGTAGAAGCGTCTCCGGCTGATGCCCAGTTCGAGGGCGACGGCTTCGGGTGGGAGGAGGCCGGAGCGGGCTTGGGCGAAGAGATGGCGGATGAGGGGCGCGGCCACACGGAGGGCGAGTTGGTGAGGGAGTTGAGGTGTTTCATGGCACGAAGCTAGCAGGAAGGTGGTAAGCGGTGTTGGGGCGACCCTCTGTTCTGCGGATGGAGGGCGTGGTAAGAA
>CAZJTM010000335.1:0-4121 GCA_964548925.1 uncultured Verrucomicrobiota bacterium
TTTAGATTTGGTTTTCGAACGGCTATCAATCGCACCATCTTTGGAATTGAAACGACACAATGGTTAAGATATAAATGGCAGTTATCGCTATCAATCGCACCATCTTTGGAATTGAAACTTGGTATGGCATACAGATCAACGAGGCAATAAACTCGCTATCAATCGCACCATCTTTGGAATTGAAACGGGGTAAGATCATCTGCTGTGATAAGAGCAATAAGTTCTATCAATCGCACCATCTTTGGAATTGAAACTAAGCAACCAGTAAGGATTGATTTCCCTGAAGTACTATCAATCGCACCATCTTTGGAATTGAAACGAGAAAAATGACAGCTACAGTAGAATACCACGTCGCACTATCAATCGCACCATCTTTGGAATTGAAACATTCTTTATTAAGGGCAAAATCCATTTTTGTTGATTTCTATCAATCGCACCATCTTTGGAATTGAAACTAAGCGATTAAATTATGGCAAGTGTAACGGAAACCGCACTATCAATCGCACCATCTTTGGAATTGAAACTTTTAAGCCATCGTGAATGCCTCTTTTTTTTATGCCTATCAATCGCACCATCTTTGGAATTGAAACAAAGAGGGAAAAGCAAATCATACGGAGTTCGTCAATTCTATCAATCGCACCATCTTTGGAATTGAAACTTGAATTAGTTCTCCTTTTTCTACAAGTTCTAAAACTATCAATCGCACCATCTTTGGAATTGAAACGGCAAAGGCGTTGCTGAACTGCTGCAGGTGCTCTGCACTATCAATCGCACCATCTTTGGAATTGAAACTATGGTCACAGGTAGCGGGCAGGAAATAAACCTGTTCCTATCAATCGCACCATCTTTGGAATTGAAACGGAAATGTCGGTATGGAACGGCAAACACACGTTTATGCTATCAATCGCACCATCTTTGGAATTGAAACTCAGAAGAACTATACCGGCGCTTGTTCCCTGAACACTATCAATCGCACCATCTTTGGAATTGAAACAAGGTGATGCCTGTGCCGAAGGAGCTGATCTTGACACTATCAATCGCACCATCTTTGGAATTGAAACAACAATAGTAAGCCGGTTCCTTCTTAAATGAAAATTCCTATCAATCGCACCATCTTTGGAATTGAAACGCATTTTTATCGACAGGACATTCTCAAAAAGCAAACCCTATCAATCGCACCATCTTTGGAATTGAAACCAAATACCCCAACGCGCTGCTGGCAGTGTGGGCTTCACTATCAATCGCACCATCTTTGGAATTGAAACATTGGGACACAAATCGCTTGATGAAATGCTGCCCTACCTATCAATCGCACCATCTTTGGAATTGAAACTTTCCAGGGCGCCTTTTTATTGTCCTTTTGTTTGAGACTATCAATCGCACCATCTTTGGAATTGAAACTGTAATCGTTGAGCATTTCCTGGGCAGCCCGCCTGCTATCAATCGCACCATCTTTGGAATTGAAACGAGAAAAATGAAAAAAATAATCGCAAGGGTGCTTCCTATCAATCGCACCATCTTTGGAATTGAAACTAATAACCTCTTGAAGTCGTTGCTATGCTTTCACCACCTATCAATCGCACCATCTTTGGAATTGAAACAAGAAGCTGCCAGGCTCTTTCTGCAAGTAGAAGATGTCTATCAATCGCACCATCTTTGGAATTGAAACCATCGAACTGAAGGTTCGCGATCGTCTCGGCAAAGACTATCAATCGCACCATCTTTGGAATTGAAACTACAAAACCAGGGGAAATTTGTTGTCACGATAATGGTCTATCAATCGCACCATCTTTGGAATTGAAACATTCGTGGAACGCTTTCTATGATTATGCCCGTGATCTATCAATCGCACCATCTTTGGAATTGAAACCACCTATTCTCACCTGATTGCTGATGGCAAATGGTACCTATCAATCGCACCATCTTTGGAATTGAAACGAATTTCAACAACGGCGCAAAAAGCGTTGAAACCCCGGCTATCAATCGCACCATCTTTGGAATTGAAACACGTGATCCGTATGCACCAGATGGGTGCCGACAATGCCTATCAATCGCACCATCTTTGGAATTGAAACGATCGATGCGCGGGATCCTCCAGGCGCGACCCTCCCTATCAATCGCACCATCTTTGGAATTGAAACTGACATTAGATTATGGGTCTGCTCTTGGCAATAATCTATCAATCGCACCATCTTTGGAATTGAAACTTAGTTGTAGTTGGCAATACGAGTATTAATGTTTATGCTATCAATCGCACCATCTTTGGAATTGAAACTACCATCAACTTTGGATTTATCAACGTATCAAAAAATCTATCAATCGCACCATCTTTGGAATTGAAACAGAAAGAAAAAAGAAGACAGTAAAGCCAGGAAAGTACCTATCAATCGCACCATCTTTGGAATTGAAACTTATGCTGACAGGGGAGGGTGAACTCAGCCGTGAGCATGCTATCAATCGCACCATCTTTGGAATTGAAACAAGACGGAGTTCTGACTTTCCCGATTGAATTTAATGACTATCAATCGCACCATCTTTGGAATTGAAACGTATTAACAGGTTCTTCATCATCAGAATATACCGTTACTATCAATCGCACCATCTTTGGAATTGAAACGAAGTAGATCTTCCGGCTGAATTCAAACCAGGATATAACTATCAATCGCACCATCTTTGGAATTGAAACTCAGGAAGTTAACAGGCGATTTTCCACCGGCGCCGCAGCTATCAATCGCACCATCTTTGGAATTGAAACACTTTATGCGAGTCAATCAGCTCCGTTCCGTTCTGCTATCAATCGCACCATCTTTGGAATTGAAACTGATTAAGGTCATCACTAATAATTGTAAGTTCTGTTTTCTATCAATCGCACCATCTTTGGAATTGAAACTAGTTTCTGTTTTAAAAATGTTCGTTAATTATTCGTTCTATCAATCGCACCATCTTTGGAATTGAAACGAGTGTAGGTCGGTGTTACCATGTCAAAACCAAGCGGCTATCAATCGCACCATCTTTGGAATTGAAACTTTACAGACATAGAAATACTTGCCCGCAATTGGGTCTATCAATCGCACCATCTTTGGAATTGAAACAACATATTAAAATGATAGCCTTCTGGCTCGATCTGCTATCAATCGCACCATCTTTGGAATTGAAACTCGTTAAAATATTTAGTGTCTATTTCGCAACCAACCTATCAATCGCACCATCTTTGGAATTGAAACGGTATAGATACGGTTGCGGTTTCTGCCCCTTCCTGACCTATCAATCGCACCATCTTTGGAATTGAAACTTCGTTGAGTGCGTTTATGTTATACCGGTGAACGCTATCAATCGCACCATCTTTGGAATTGAAACGCATCTGGCGAGGTGTTTATATGGTGGACGTTCAGCTATCAATCGCACCATCTTTGGAATTGAAACGAGTGATTTTTAGGCCATCTGACACCGTTTTAGTTTACTATCAATCGCACCATCTTTGGAATTGAAACTAAATGGCGGGATATTATTATACACTCGAAACCTGATGCTATCAATCGCACCATCTTTGGAATTGAAACAAATTCTTGTTTGTCCAGAACTCTATGCCTATATAACTATCAATCGCACCATCTTTGGAATTGAAACGATTTTAGTCCTACTGAATTTGATAATGCGAAAGTAGCTATCAATCGCACCATCTTTGGAATTGAAACAGATGAAGTTGGCTTCAGGTGTTCTGTCATATAACTATCAATCGCACCATCTTTGGAATTGAAACCAGAAGATTTAGTCGGTTTATTTGGCAGAGCAACCGGCTATCAATCGCACCATCTTTGGAATTGAAACTCAGGAGGAACAAGTACTTCAAATTTTGGTTTATTTACCTATCAATCGCACCATCTTTGGAATTGAAACGCTCGATGTGGTGAATAAAGCCCGCCGCAAATACCTATCAATCGCACCATCTTTGGAATTGAAACGGGAGACTGGCGACACACTTTCTCATATTGACAAGGCTATCAATCGCACCATCTTTGGAATTGAAACGGCTTACTACACCGAACCCCACCGGGTTGAAATGCTGCTATCAATCGCACCATCTTTGGAATTGAAACGGAACTTGATGAACGCGGATTTGC
>CAZJTM010000336.1:0-4061 GCA_964548925.1 uncultured Verrucomicrobiota bacterium
CACCCGTGCCCTCGAGGCCGAGCTCGCCGCCGCGGGAGGTTGATCATGCCGAAGGGCCACAACAACGACGGCACCTGGCGGGGACTCGAGCCGCTCGATGAGTGGGTCGAGCGCATGCAGAAGGAGGCGCGCCAGTGCGCGTGCGGTTGCGGCAAGGTGATCCAGATCCAGCCGCACCACCGAGCCAAGGGCATCCCGGTCTTCCTGCACGGGCACCACGCGCGGTGCTGGGTCCACCAGACCTGCTACCACCCCAACTGGCGGGCCTCGCGAGAGCGCGTCCGAGGCGGCCGGCGCGGCGCCTACTTCATCCCGAGCGTGAAGCGGATCATCCGCGACCGCGATGGCGGCGTATGCCAGCGCTGCGGGACGACCTCAGCCCTGGTCTACGACCACATCGTGCCGATCCGCGACGGCGGCAGCGGGCACGCTGACAACGGGCAGCTCCTCTGCCGGTCGTGTCACGCGTGGAAGTCTCGGATGGATCGCGCCAAGAACCACGGAGGAACCAGCCATGCCGGTCATCGGTAACCCCAGGAGCTTCCACAAAAAGTTTAAGTTCGTGGTCGAGATCGACGACGTCGGCCACGCCGGCTTCCAGAAGTGCAGCGAGCTGTCGGTCGAGGTCGCGAGCGTCCAGTACTTCGAGGGCGGCTCGCTCATCCCCAACAAGAGCCCCGGCCGCCTGACGTTCGCGGACGTGACCCTCGAGCGCGGCGCCACGCAGGATCGCGACCTGTTCGACTGGTTCCAGGACGTGGCGATCACCTCGAGCGGCCTCGGTCTGACCGACGTCAACTACAAGCGCAACCTCGACATCGTCCAGCAGGACCGCGACGGCACGACCCTGCGCCGCTGGTCGCTCTCGCGCGCCTGGCCGGTGAAGTTCGTCGCCGGCGACTGGGACAACGAGGCCGACGAGAACGTCATCGAGTCGGTCACGCTCACCTACGATTTCTTCGAGCTCGTGCAGTAGGAACATCGAGCCAGGGTCATCGAGCGTCGGTGGCCGGGCAGGCGTGGTCTACTGCAAGAGGGGGCTTTCCACCGGCTGCCAGTCACCTGCGTCACCTCCCCGTTGACATCCCCATAAGCCTCGTGCTATCTTTAGGCTTAGCTCGTGGCTTATGGAGGATGCCTATGTGGTCCTGGTCTGAGTGGATAAACGGCGCGTGGACGATGTTGAAACAGGGCAGTCGGGTGAAGGTCCCGTCTTGGTTGCCACATCCGATGGAGGCCGGGTTCAGTCCCACGTACATGGCCGAGCCGAACGGTCAGTGTCGTGACTGGGCTCTCTCGCTGAATGACGGCAGTCGCATCCACATCCATGAGTTCTGCGATGGACGCCGAGTCGCCCACCGTGACGCCACCGATCCCGCACGCGGACCCATTGAGGCGATCTTCCACTGGCTCTTTGAGTCCACTTCAGGACGAATCACGCTCGGTGTCGGCTGTACGATGCTGCTCGCATCTGTGTTCAGGGGAGCGAGGCGGTGAACCCAGAAGCCATTACAGCAGTCCGAAAGAGCCTTCGACTTACCCAAGATCAATTCGCCCAGTTGCTTGGCGTTCACAGCTTGACTGTTTCGAAGTGGGAGCGAGGAAAGCTTCGGCCCACCCCATACCAGGCAGCATTGATGCAATCATTCGACAAGGCAACGAAGAGGTCACCAGATCTCGGGGATGCTATCGCTGCTGCTCTCGTCGCAACGGGCGTCGGTGTCGCGCTCTTCTACCTCCTGCGTGCTGCTTTCGACGAAGAGTAGTTCCCTGAAACGGCTGTCCCCGCCAGGCGCCCCTCAGGCTTTGCCCTCCTGGGAGACCCTTCTCCCGAGGAGGTGCACGCCATGTCCGAAACCATCACCTGCCCCTCGGGCCTCGTCGGCCGAATCCGGGGCATGAAGGCCCGCGAGGAGCGTGTCCTCGCCGACCGCAAGCTCGCCCGCAGCGGCGCCCAGCTCGAGCAGATCCTGGCCTCGTGCTGGGAGGAGACCCTCGACCCCGGCCCGTACGACTTCGGCGAGCAGCCGATCGACTGGGGCAAGGTGCTCCAGGGCGACCGCTTCTTCGCCATGCTTCAGATCCGCGTCCTCTCCTACGGCCCCGAGTACGCCTTCTCGGTCCCCTGCGAGAACCGGGGCTGCCGCGCCCGCATCGAGTGGGAGCTGGACCTGCGCGACCTGCCCGTGCGGACGCTGTCCGGCGAGAGCCGGGCCGCCTTCCTCAACGGGAACCGCTTCGAGACGGTGCTGCCCGACGCCGGCCGCAAGGTGGTCTTCCGGCTGCTGACCGGCGCGGACGAGCGCCGCATGGCTGCGCTTCGACGCGCCGCGGGCGAGCGCCCGATCACCACACTGCTCGGGTTCCGGCTGGAGTCCATCGACGGCGTCGAGCCCCGCGACAAGCAGCGCTTCATCGAGGACCTGGGCATGGCCGACGTCACGTTCCTGCTCGGCGAGTTCGACCGGGTGGACTGCGGCGTCGATACGGAGATCGAGGTGGAGTGCCCCGAGTGCTTCGGCACCACTCGCATCGAGCTCCCTTTCGAGAAGGGCTTCTTCCTCCCTTCGATGCGGAGGACGGAGCCGGGGTCTACAACCTCTTCCCGGCCGTAGACCTGGAGCGCTGGCGCGAGGCCATGTTCCAGCTCTGCTGGCACCAGCACGGCGGCTCGGGGCTGGCGCTCACCTTCGCGGACGCGCTGGACCTCCCGGTCCACGACCGCGACTGGCTCATCGAGCGCATCGGCAACCAGCGGTCGAAGGAGGCCAAGGAGCTGGAGAAGGCGGCACGGAGGAGATAGCGGATGCTCAACAACCTCGGGCTCGGGTTCGTCTTCACGGCGCGAGACCTCGCGTCGGCGAAGATGTCCGCGCTCGAGAAGCGCTTCTCCAGTCTCGACGACCGGGTCACGGGCGGCACCGAGAACATCACGGGCGCCTTCCGCCAGCTCGGCGTCGGCCTCGGCATCTTCACCGCGGGCGCAGCGACCGTGGCCGGCGCGTTCGCGCTGGCCGACGCGGCGGGCAAGTTCGAGCAGTCCATCGCCGCCGTCGCCGCGGTGTCCGGGGCCACGACCAAGGAGCTGGAGCAGCTCAAGGACGCGGCCATCGACGCCGGCATCGAGACGCAGTTCTCGCCCACCGAGGCGACGGTCGGCCTCCGCGAGCTGGCGCAGGCCGGCTTCAACGCGCAGGAGTCCATCAAGCTCCTGCGCCCGGTGCTCGACCTCGCCGCCGGCTCCCTCGGCGAGCTGACCCCCCAGGCGGCCGCCGGCCTCGCCGCCCAGGCGATGAAGGCCTTCGGCATCAGCATGGACGACGCGGGCATCTCGGTCGACCGCATGCTCCAGGCCGTCAACGTGTTCGCCCTCAACGCGAGCGAGCTGCCGATGGCCCTCGGCACGGCCTCGCGCGGCGCGCAGTCCCTGCACCAGTCGCTCTCCGAGACGCTCATCGCCCTCGGCCTGGTGAAGAACGTCATCCCCGGCGTCGAGCGCGCCTCGACCGCCGTCGCGGTCGCCATGGAGCGGCTCGCCGACCCGAAGACGCAGCAGGAGCTGCGAGGAATCGGCGTCGCGGTTGCCGACAGCAAGGGGAACTTCCGCCAGTTCCTCGACGTGCTCGGGGACATGGCCCCGGCGCTCGACAAAATGACCGAGGCGCAGCGCTCGGCGTTCCTGCTCAAGGCGTTCGGCCGCGAGGCGCTCGGCGGCGTGAACTCCATCCTGACCCAGGTCACGAACGGCATCCGCACCAACACCGGCGAGACGGTGAAGGGCGCCGACGCCATCGCCTACCTGCGGAAGCAGTTCGAACAGGCCGGCGGCACCGCGGCGCAGTTCCGCGAGAAGATGCTCAACACCTTTGCCGGGCAGAAGCAGCTCCTGCGCGGGTCGCTGGAGACGCTGGCGATCGTCGTGGGCGAGCCGTTCGCGCAGGTGCTCAAGCCCGTGGTCACCGCGGTCGTCGACGCCCTCAACGCGGTGCTCAAAGTCATCCGCTCCATGCCCATGGGCGTGAAGAAGGCCTTCGCCGGCTTCGTCGTGGCCGCGGGCGCCA
>CAZJTM010000337.1:0-4052 GCA_964548925.1 uncultured Verrucomicrobiota bacterium
TTTGCCAAGAACCCTGCTGTGCTGGACTTGGAGAACTGAAAGGACGCGTCCTACGCTTGCCCTGTGCGGAGAAACGCACACTTGACGATGCCCGGCGTAATGGCAAACTGAATGCAGCGAGTATGAAAGCTGGATTGGCCTTTTGGGTCATTGCCCAGTTGGTTGCTTGCCAATTTGCCTTGGCTCAAGAATGGATGCTCACGAGTGCGCCGAGTACCAACTGGGTTTGTGCTGCATCTTCGGCAGACGGAACCAAACTGGCGGCTGTATCCTATTACGCTGGCGTGTATCTCTCTACGAATTCTGGACGCACTTGGACTTCGAAACGCCCGGCTGGTTCTGGAAACTTTAACGCGATTACCTCATCCGCTGACGGATCGAGGTTGGCCCTTGTACGATCTCCAGGGGGAATCTACACGTCAAGCAATTCAGGCGCGACTTGGACATTGACAAGTGCCCCATCTTACAACCGTTGGATTTCAATCGCCTCGTCCGCAGACGGAACCAAACTGGCCGCACTGGAATATGAAGGTGGAATACATATTTCCACGAATTCTGGACTCACATGGCTTCTAACCAGTGCCCCGAACACGAACTGGTGGCGGATCGCCTCATCGGAGGACGGAACGACGCTGGTGGCCGGTTGTTTAACGGGGCCGCTCTACGTTTCGACCAATTCGGCAGCGGCTTGGACCCGAGCGATTGTTCCATGGGACACAACACATGCTCCTGCGGAGAATTGGCAGTCTGTTGCCTGTTCGGCAAACGGGCAAACACTTGTTGCCGCCGGCGTCGGATGGATCTTCGTCTCAACGAATATAGGAGCAACCTGGACATCGGCCAATGGTGCTGGGATTACGGGCGCCGGCGCGTTGGCCGCATCACGAGACTGTAGCAGATTGATGGCCTTCAGCCTCTCAACCAGCACGATTCGGAGATCAACCAACTCAGGCGGCACTTGGACCTCGACGGCAGTACCCCAGCAATACTGGATGTCGCTGGCATCCTCTGCTGACGGAAGCAAGTACGTCGCCGTGGCTCAGAACGGACCAATCTATGTCTGGCCTTCTCCGCCGAAACTGAGCGTCTCGCGCACGAATCTCGTTTCACAAAGGCAGACCGATCAAGTTATCAGACTCATCTGGCCATTTTGGGCAGGCAATTTCGTTCTTGAGCAAAACGCTGATTTGGGTTCTGCAACTTGGAGCGCTGTCACAAATTTTCCCACACTGGTGACGAATAAGCAGACTGCTGAAGTCAGCTATCAAACAAGCCTCACGAACGTGACCGGTCAGAACTTCTATCGCCTTGTGGCTCCGTGAGGCTCGACACAAAACCATGTCCGCAACCACTTTTGCGCTGTTTACCATCCACTTGATCGCTCGGCGTCAGGAGAGCAAGTTCCAATCAGAATAGGTCAGCATGTAAGCCGAACCGGCTGCTACGGGTTGAAAAGTTCTTCCACCTTCGCCTTCACGCTTTCATCCATCTTGATGAGCGGCGGCCAGGGACGTTTGTTGAAACCTTCGCCCGGCAATTTCTTCGTCGCGTCAATGTGCTTCATTGTAGCAGCCGACGTAAGTCGGCTCATTCTTTCTTCGGTTTGTTTCGATGGCGCGAGCATATCGCAAAGTTTGAGCGGACTCACGTCCGCTGCTACGGGTCAGAATGGTGGCCTCGTAATGTTTCCGGCATCTGGAGCGAGCGCGACTGAATGAAGCTTCCAGAACGTAGGCCAGAAATCTCTCTCCAGCAGGTGCATGGCCGGGTAGCCGGGAATGACCGCACCGCAGAATCTCCATTCCTTGGGATGCTCCACCAAACCTTCCTTACGAGCGTTGTCCATGATGTAGAAGCACACTTTGGCGAAGGCATTCCGTTTGCGTTGTTCGGCTCGCAGAACGTGATCGTGCGCCTGATGCTGGAAGCGATGCGGGCGCAGCTTCGGCGCGAGGTGTTCGCGTAGGAATTTCATTCCGTTCTTCTGGTCGGTGTCGCGGCGCAGGCCCATCCAGACGAGATGAATGTGGTCCGGCATCAGGCAATAGGTTGGGCAGAAGAGTCCTTCACGCGCGGCGGCGTGCAGCATGATTTCGCGGAAGTGGGCGTGAAAGGCATCGTTCAACCATCCAGTGCCGCGCAGGGCGATGGGCATGGTCCAGTGGACAACGGCGTCGGCTTGGTAGTATTCGCGCGGCAGACGTTGCAGGTAAAAGGCCCGATTTGTGCCTGAGCCGCTGAGCGGGTTTGCAGCATCTGGTTGATCGGTCGGGTTCATTTGGTTAGAGCGGACTCACGTCCGCTGCCACGGGTTTAGGATTTTTGCCACGCGTGCCTTCACGCTTTCATCCATCTTGATGAGCGGTGGCCAAGGGCGTTTGAAACCTTCGCCGGGAAGCTTGCGGGTGGCGTCGAAGCCGAGTTTCGTACCCACGCCGATTTCGCTGGTGGCGTGGTCGAGCACGTCGGACGGGCCTCTGGTGAAGATGCTGTCGCGTTGCGGGTCGGTGTTGGCGCAGAGGCGGAAGAGGACTTCACTGGTGTTGTGGACGTTCACGTCGTCGTCCACCACCACGAGGTGTTTGGTGAACATCATCTGCCCCATGCCCCAGAGGCCGTGCATGATCTTGTAGGCCTGCATCGGGTAGGTCTTCTTGATGCTCTCGAAGACAAGGTTCTGGAAGACGCCTTCGGCCGGCAGCGCGAGGTCCACCATCTTGGGGAAGCTCATCACATCAGAAACTCGGCGTCGCTTGGCTTTCGCCACACCGCCGGTTGCCTGCTCTTTGCCGATGGCATGAAAGCCGATTTCACGCCTGGGCTTGGCCGGCGGTGCCATGAGTTCGCGGATGGCGTCGAAGAACGATTTGATGGCTTGGTCGTGCCCTTCGATATTGCGCTCCAGTTCTGCCAGCTTGCGGGCGAATTCCTTGTGCAGCACCGACGTCTCCCGCAATCGCACGAACACGCGCATGATGGCAATGTTGACCTGAACGGCGCGCGGACTGCGCAGCACACCCGAGAGCATGGCCACGCCTTCTTGGGTAAAGACATGCGGCAGATACTTGATGTTCTGGCCGCGCTTCAAGATTCCAATTTGGAATCTTGAGCCGGCGCACGCCTGAGCCTCTTCCAGCGTCAACTGAAACATGAAGTCGGCAGGGAAGCGGTCCAGATTGCGCTTCACCGCTTTGTTGAGGTTGCTCGTGGTGACACCGTAGAGCGCCGCCAGATCGCGGTCCAGCATCACCCGTTGCCCATGAATCAAGAGGATTGCCTGCTCGATTTGCTCCGAGTGAATCAAAGCGATGGGCTCATTCATGCCACGGCTTTCAATGGATTCAGGGTTGAACACACCGTCGCCAAGCTGTGCGGCTCGGGAAAACGTCGTGGGTGAAGACAGGTTTCTGCATGGCTCGTTTCGCCGACAGGATTAACAGGCAGGAGCGGGTTGAAAAGTCCGTTTTTCTTCCTTGAAATCGCCCGATTTGCGCCAAAAAGATTGTTACCGGGGCGGGGTGGACCGGTTCGGGTGAACGGGTCGTTGCGCCAAAAGTCGGTGTTACCCGTTATGCACACCGACAGGAGCACCGAAACGAAGCAACAAGTCCTGGCCCGACTGCGGCGGCGCTACGCCACCGCCGGGCGGGAACCCACGGCCAAGCTCCTCGACCAGGCCGTCGAGTTGCTGGGCGATCACCGCAAGGCGGCCATCCGCGCCCTGGACGCCCCGCTGCCGCCACCCCGCGCCCCGGCGCTGGTCCTGGGCCGGCCCAAGACCTACCACCCGGAGACGTTGCGGCCGGTCTTGAAGCCGATCGGGTTCAGGGCGTTCCAGCCCTGCGGCACGCGCCTGCACGCGCTCTTGCCGGAATGGCGGCCCGCCGACGAGGCCGCCCCCCGCCGGCTCGACCCCGACCTGCGCCAGAGCCTGCTGGCCGCCCGCGCCCGCACTTTGGACCGCTTGGTCGAGCCGTGGCGCGTGCCGCCCTCGCGCCGCGGCGGCACGCGGCCCGGCCGCCTGTTGCGCCCGCGCATCCCCATCCGCGGCG
>CAZJTM010000338.1:0-4045 GCA_964548925.1 uncultured Verrucomicrobiota bacterium
CGTTGAATTTTTGGCGGAACTCAGCTCCGCCTTTGATGAAGCGTTGGAAGTCGGCGCGACGGACGCGCCAGAATCGCCCGTTCCCGGGCTTGAAGGCGCGGAGGCGGCCGGTCCCGATCCACCGGACCACAGTGTCACGCTCGACCTTGAGAAGCTTGCTGATCTCGTTGACTGTCAGGAAGGTGTCCATTAAAGCGGCCTCCTACGGCATTATACGGCATTAAAATAAAGGCTGTCAAGCCCCCCTTGAAAGATTTTTCCCTCATGCTATTATGCCCCCGAAATGGCCGATGAACTCTTGACCAAGGCAGAGGTAGTGAAGCTGCTCCGGATCAGCCCGGACACTCTCGAGCGACTCATGCGAAAGAAGCCGCCCCTGCCCCACATCAAACTCGAGCGCCGCGTCCTCTTCCGCAAGCAGGACATCGACCGATGGCTCGAGAAGAAGCTGGTCAAGTAGTCCCCCGCCTCACTCGCCGAATCGGATCATCTCGTTGTGGGCCGGATCGCAGTAGGGATTATCCGGCTGGTCTCCGGGCCGGGCCTCGCCGATGAGACGGGCGCCCGGGAAGCCTGGCCGGGCCGGCTCCACCATCCCGAAGGCCGCGCCCGTCGCCTCCGCGACTTCCTGCTGGGCCGCGTCGGAAAGCGCCAGCACCGGGGCGCACGTGCCCCCCAGCTCGACGACGAGGGTGTCCCCGTCACGCCGGAGGACCAGCGGCCGGCCGTCGCGATCCCGGCCCTGGTAGTCCTGGTCATCGCGGGCGGCCATGAAGGCCTCGATCTTGTCGACGACCTCGAGGCTCATTTCTGACCCTGGCCGGCGACCGACGCGTCACGGCGGCACGTCGCCTCGAAGTCGGCCCGCGCCTTCTTCGAGTATTCCTCGAATGGGATCGGATCCAGGCCGGCTTCCTCCCGGCTCCGGTTGCTGGCCGTCCAGGCCGCCTTGGTCGCGCGCTCGCCGGCTGCCTTCACGGCCGCCTCGACCTCCCGCTCCCAGGCCTGGCCCTCGGCCCGGCTCATCTCGCCGAGGAAGCCCTTCTTGTTGTTGCCGAGGATGTTGCAGATGACGCAGGGGCAGCCGGCCACGACCGGCGAATCGGAGGGCAGCCGGACCGGCCGCCGGCAGCGGGGATTGTCGCAGCGCAGATACCGCCACTTCGGCTCGAGGGCCCGGCGGGCCCGGACCTTCTCGGCGAGCTCGTGGAGTTCCTGGGGCGTCGCCCAGCGCTCGACGGTCATCCGGTCGTCGCACACGATCCGGCCGTCATTGAGCTGGGATGTTTGAAGCGATTTCATGTCTCACTCCTCAGAGGTATTTGATACGGGGGCCTCCCCGGCGCGGAGGACGTCTCGTTTCCGCGTTTGATCCAGGGTGGGCCCCCTATCATGGCAAATCCATAACGTCGCGCCGGACCGTCCCGGCGGGCTTTATCGTCTCGCCCTCGACGTCGGGCTTGATGCTATTGGTCGAGAGGAACGGCCGCCGCGGCGTCTTGTCGGCCCGGCCGAGCTCCACGAGCTTCCGCGGGCGCCGCAAGAGCATCCGGGTCAGCAGGGCCAGGCCGCGGAGCTCCCCGAGGTCCGGCCGGCCTTCGGAACGCGCGTTCACCCTCTCCCTCCCGCGGATCGCAGCAGCCGCCGGCCGATCGGATCGAGCCCGCCGCCGGGGCCGTCGATCGCCATGACGTCCCGGGTGAGCGTGGCGACGACCGTTCCGACAGGCTCCTCGGCCGAGGCCAGGACGATCACCCCGGCCGCGGCGTTCGCGAGGTCGTCGTGTCCGCCCGGGCCGTGATCGACCTTGTCGCGGCCGCCCGGCCTGGTCCGACGCTCGAGGCCCGTCAGCTGCGCCACGAGCCGCTTGGAGTCGAGGAGCTCGACCGCGCCGTCCGAGACCCGCGGCAGGAGCTCGAGGTAGAGGTCCGACTTCGGCATGTCGGCGGGGCGGACCGTGATCTTGTGATTGTCGAAGGCGGCGCTGACCCACTCCCCGGCATAGGCGTCGGCCCGGATGGAGGAGATCCGATAGTCGCGCATGAGCTTCGAATATTCCTCGACCACGTCCTCGGGCCGGAAGGGCGGCCTCTTCTCGCGGAGGACGTCGAGGACCACGCGGCCGGTCTTCGAACGGTGGGCGATCCCCAGGGTGAAGCTGTCGGCGCGGCCGCCCGAGGGGTCGATGAAGCCGAGGTACTGGATCCCCGCCGCGGGCGGCAGCTCCGACCGGCCCGGCACGACGCAGCGCTCGACCGCTTCGAGCGAGAAGATCTGCTCGAGGTCTTCGCGAAACTCCGAAAACCACTCGGAGCGGGCCGCGGCCGGGTCCTCCGCCAGGGCCTTGTCGATGACGGCCTGGCGGGTCGTGGGATTCATCATCCGGGGCGACGACTCTTTCCAGACCAGCGGCCCGTCGGGCTTCCCGTGCCACCTTCGGAAGGCGTCGTATAAAATTCCGGCCTTCCCGTAGGGGCTCGAGATCACCAGCAGCAGCCCGTCGAGGTTCGCCAGCGCGGGCCGGACGGCGGCCAGGATCTCCCGGTCCGGATTGGCGGAGTCCTCGGATCGGTAGAAGGCGGCCTCTTCCAGGATCACGGCCGCGCAGGAGTAGCCGCGGATGGTCCGGAAGCTGCTCGTCTTCACGCAGATGTTCACGCCGGCGCGGAGCTCGATCGCCTCCTGGGTTTCCCGGAGGACGAGCTTGCGGAGCGTCGGGGTGAGGTGGAAGATGCCGCTGACGTATTTCTTGATGAGCCCGGCCTGGGCCTTGTCGTTCGCGACGATGAAAACCCACGCGACCTCGCCGGGGGCCAGCTTCTTCCGCCAGTCCTGGGAGATCGCGAGATGGGCGGCGAGAATGGCCGCGGCCGAGCTCTTGCCGCTGCGGCGGGAAGCGATGACGAAGGCCTCTTTGTACGGGGCCGCGGGCGACGCCTCGAGGGCCGTACAGGCCTTAAAGACCTCGAGCTCCGCCGGCGTCATCGGCAGGGCGTAGAGCGCTTTGAAAAAGGCCATCCACGCGGCCCAGGTCTCGGGCCGCTTGAACCAGGGCCGGAAGAGCCGGGCGTCGCGGATCGCGTCGATGATGGTCATGGATCCTTAGCGGTCCTCAGTTGTAGTAGTAGACGACCCGGATCTCGCCCGATACTCCGAGCCGGTTCTTGACCACTCCTCCGGAGCCCCCGTCGTAAACGCAGAGGTCCGTGTCGGAATCCGTATTGGCGGTATTGGCCGAGCCCGCGATCTTGGTACAGGTCCCGTCGGCCTGGACGAGCCACATGCCCGCCTCGCCGTTGCAGGAGACAAGTACCATGCCGCTCGTAGCGTCGGGGAGAGCGACAGTCCCGTCGTCGGCCAGGGCGTCGGCTTGGTGGTGGAACTGGAGCGTGACGCCGGTGTCGCCTGTCTGGAGAGGCAGATAGAACAGCCCGCCGCTCGCGTCCTTGACCTTGAGCCTGTGGGCGGCGTTGTCGAAGTAGAGGCTCCGATTGTCGAGGTAGGTGTCCGGCGCCTCGTAAAACCCGATGGCCGCGCAGAGTTTCGCGTAGAACGAGTCCTCGACGTATTTGTAGATGCCCGCGGTCGGTGTTCGGTCGCCATCGGCAAGCTTCACTGCGCCACTGTCGCCGTCGATCATGACCATCGGATAACCCTTGGCCGTGGGCTTGAACTTCGCCCCGCCCGCCGAGACTTGAACGCGGTAGTCCGTCGTGTGATCACCCCAGGGCCGAGTTGTGGCGTCCGTCACGACAAGCGCAGGGGCCGAGTCGCCGTAAGCATTGGCGAGCGTGAGCGTTCCCCGTGCGGAAGTTGCCGTCTCAAGCGTGTTCCCTTCACGGTTGCTGATATTATTCCCATACGTCCCCGTATCATTCGTCACCGTGAAGGCCGCGGCATACCCGTCGCGGATGGTGTTCCCATTACTGGCCGATGCGCCGACGGCCCCGAAATGGACCTTCGGAAGGACCGCCGTCACCTCCCACCGCCCGCTGATGATTTGATTCAGGCTCCCGTAGAACTCAGCATGGCAGGCTGGCCCGTC
>CAZJTM010000339.1:0-4023 GCA_964548925.1 uncultured Verrucomicrobiota bacterium
TTCCAATCCGAGGGCGGTGCGTTAAAGCGTCCAGTCGGCATCTCTTTTTGAATCCTCTTGATCTGTTCCACCGAACGGCAGGGCGAGTTGAAGATGTAGTAGTCGCTTTCTGCGGGCTCGTTTTGGACCGGCACGTCAGGCGGATACTTCGCTGGTAACGCGCCTTGCTCGGGGAACTTCACCGGTGAATCGGCCATCAGACCGCCCGGTCGCGCTGAAGCCGCCCCCGCCCCCGGCGACTCGCCGCGCGTGCCGTTATTCAGCCACACATCCACGCGGGGTGTTTCCCAAGTGTAAGGCTTGTTGAGCAAATCCAAATCGCCGTCGCCATCAAGGTCGGCCAGCCGGGTTTCATGCCAGCCGTGGCCCTTGACCAGTTCCGTCTTGCGAAAGCTGCCCTGGCCGTCGCCGTAAAGAATCCAAGCGGTCGCTTCAGGATGATCGGGCTTCGGTTCCTTCTCCTTCCACTTGGCCATTTCGGCGACGAAGATGTCGAGATGGCCGTCGCGGTTGATGTCGCCGAGCTGGAGGCTGTGGCCATGAACGACCTCGCGATCCAGCAAGTCATGCGGCTTCCAGTCGGCCGCGTTCTCCGGATTGCCCACGCATTCATACCAACGAACCCTGCCACCGGCGTCGCCGGGCGAAATGACGATTTGCGGATACTTCGAGGACTTGAAACGCCCGGCGAAAATGAGGCCGCCGCTCAGGGCGAATTGCACCTGCTTGAAGTGCTTTCCGCCCGTGTGCTTGAACCACGAATCGCACGCCAGGATGTCCAGCTTGCCATCAGCATCCACGTCGAAGGCGGAGACACCTTCAATGTAGGGCACGCCGGCGGGCTTGGCGTTGGTCAACACGGGCGTGAGCGGCCAATCGGTCGCGTGGCGCGGGTCGGCGGGAATCTCGGCGAGGAACAACGTCCTGGCCTGTTGATTCCAGAAGACGAGTTGCGGTTTGCCCGTGCCAAGGAAATCGCCGAAGCACTGGTCGTGATGCTGGTTCTTTCCGTCCGTCTTGATCACGTGGCGTTTCCACGACGTGCTCTTTTCGAAATTCGGCGCCGGGTTTTCCCACCACCACACCTCGCTGCTTTGCCAGTCGCCGCCGAATACCACATCCAGATCGCCGTCGCCGTCAATGTCCAGAACTGCGCCGCCGGCCTCGATGGTCAGGTAGTCCTTCTCAATGATAAACTGATCCCAGCCGGTGGGCGTGCGCCGATACCACACCAGCGCCGGGGGTTTCTGCCGGAAGCTCAGGATGAAATCGTTCACGCCATTGCCATAAAAATCGCCGACGACCGCGCCGGTCTGTTGCGTCGAGCCGCCCGGCGGTGCGGGCAGTTCGCCGCGGGTGCTGGAGAGGTTTTTCCAGATCGGATCCACCGCCGCGAGGGCGGCGTTGCCCAGCAGCCAAAGACAGGCCAGCGAGGCTTGCGCGAGGCGGCGTGTGAGACTCGAAGATCGAGCCGGCGTACGCGGTGAATTCATGGTCTTAGGCTTGACTATTCAGTCGGAACTCAACGCCGAGTCGCCAAGCCGCAAAGCCCCGCGCGAAACCCGCGCCGTGCGGGCGGCGGATTGGGCTCACCAAATGGTGGAGCGAAGGGCCAACATCACAGTCTCCCCAACCCGTTGCGCCTTCGTGTCTCTGCGTCTTTGCGTTAATGGTCTTCTGCATGGATACGGTTTAGATTTAGCACGATTGATTCGGAAGTGGCGAGGCCGGTCACGCTTTCAGCCGCACTTCAATCCACCGGCGATTGCGCACGGCGGAGTCGAACGGGTTGCGATCCTCCGGCTCGTCTTCCCACGAATACCAGCCGGCGTAGCCGATGTCACGCAACGCGGCCAGACAGCCCGCCACGTTCGCCACACCTTCGCCCAGGAGACACGTTTCGTGCGCGCCGGCAGCCTTCACGTCCTTGATGTGCGTGTGGCGAACGAACGGCCCGGCGGCGCGAATCTGCGCGGGCACGTCGGCGGCTTGCGTGCCGAACCAGCCGGTGTCCACACAGAGGCCGAGCCAGTCATTCCCACCACCCACCTTGGTCAGCGCCTCGGCGGCGTTCTTCTCGGGATGATTCTCGATGTTGAACCGAATGCCGAACTGCTGGCAAAGCGCGGTGGCCTGTTCGGGCGTCTGCCCGCGCAACCCGCCGTCCACGTGGGGAATGCCGAGCCACTGGCAGATTTCGAGCGTCTCGCGACGCAGGCCACCCGCGTAGGCGATGGGCCGCAAACCGTGATCCTCCAGGATGCGCTTCCAACCCGCGGCCTTGGCGCGGTTCAGCGATTCGGGCGCGGCGTGCGCCTCCCAGATTTCCACGGCGGAAAAGCCGCAGGCGGCGATTTCGCGGCAGATTGCGGCCCACGCGGCCTCGTCGGTCAAGGCCACGGTCTTCTGGTGTTGCTCGCCCCAATGCTTCAGTTCAAAGCGGTAGTTCGTGCAGCGCGCGACCAGGTTGGCGGTGTTGAAGGCGATGCGTTTTCGGGAAGCAGCCGAAACGCGTGACGACACGCAACCAGTTTGAGCGAGCGAAAACCCGGTGGCGGCCAGCGCCCCGGCCTGGATGAAGCGGCGGCGATTGAGTTCGTTCATGGGTGAGAAGTACGACAGGGCCAGAGGAGGGAGTCAAGGAATTGACTGCCGATTCAGCGAAGTGGTTTCCAGTTCGCGTGACCGCCGCTCGTGGATTGCTGCAGCCATAAGGCCACCCATGGCGAATAATCGTGGGGAAGCGGGCAATCAAAGCGGGGCGGAATCGAACGTGTTCATGGCCTTCAGCATGGTGACCAAGTCAAGGCTGAGCGGAAGCCACGCTGACCCGCACTTCGCCAGCGGGCGCGGGCAGCGAGATGCGCCCGCGGTCGCTATACGCGACGGCGGTGAGTTGCACCGGCTCGCCCGGAGTTGCGTTCACCTTCCACGCTAGCGGAAAGTCCTTGGCGGCATCCGTGCTCTCGCCCAAGTAGCGCCAATCGGCGTAATACCTCACTCGCCGCGTGTTGGGTGAGGCGTGGGCCGTCAAGGTTATGGCCGTGCCCGGTCGCAACGGGGGTTGCTCTTGCACGCGCAAAGCCACCGTTGGTCGAGGGTACGGTTTGAACCCGCCCGGCCCCGCGCACAAGGCCCGCAGATACCCGAACGCGAAGGCCAGGTGAATGTTGTTCTGATGCACAGTGAATTCGTTGCCCGAAATGCTCTCGCGGTTGCCACTGCGCATCTCAGTGGGCGGCCAAGCCGTGTAAGCCGGAAACGCATTGGTCTGCACGTGACGCTCCGCCCCCGGGCCGCCCACGTAATCGAACAACTGGCCGAAATAGGTGCTGTATCCTGGCAACGGCTCCCACGGATACACCTTGTGCTTGCAGTCATTCAGCATCCAAGCGTCGGGATGGAAGATGAGGCTGTCGGGATTCTCGCCCAGCCCGGTGAGATAAACCGTGTTCCGCTGGTTGCCGCCCAGGAAATACGCAGCGTTATGGTGCATGGCCCGCATGAGGTCGCCGTCGCCGGACAGCGCGTGCGCCGGCGCCAGGCTCAGAAAGCGGGGCGTGCCCAGTTGCCCGTGCATCGTGGTGAACAGATTGGCGCGGAAGCCGATTTCTTTTTCCGTCCGCTGGGCGTCCGCGCGGCCGGCATGCAGGACAGCCTCACGCGAGGCCTGTTGCGCAGTCTTGCCCAACCCCGGCAACGACGCGGGCAAACGCGCATATACCGGCTCGTAATAGAACCACGGCCAAATGTCCACCTGCCCATAGCCGCGGGTGTTGTCCTGGCTACGGAAGGTCTTGAAGTCATCCTGATAGCCCGGCTCGCCCGTGACTTGATACAAGCACACGGCCGCCAGCGCGGCATAGCCGGCGTATTCATGCTCCTTGATGGGCTGGCGCTTGGCCCAGTCAAACGCGGCGCGGGCCTCAGCCACCCACTCGCGATTTTCCGGATGCTCCGCGTTAGGCTGGCGCAGGCGTTGCCAAGTGTTCAAGGCGTGGGCGTACGAGGCCGTCATCGCCG
>CAZJTM010000340.1:0-3998 GCA_964548925.1 uncultured Verrucomicrobiota bacterium
CAGTTGAACGCCGTCCCCGAGCCCGTGCACTGCACGCAGTTGCCCGAACAGTCGCCGGGGTTAGCCGCGCAGTTCCAGGTCGTCCCCGAACCGTTGCACACGTCGCAGTTGCCCGTGCAGGCGGTGTTGTTCGCCGAGCAGTTGTAGGTGGTCCCCGAGCCGGTGCACTGCGGGCAGTTGCCGCTGCAGGCGCTGCTGTTCGCCCCGCAGTTGAACGCCGTCCCCGAGCCCGTGCACTGCACGCAGTTGCCCGAACAGTCGCTGGGGTTGGCCGCGCAGTTGAACGTCGTCCCCGAGCCGCTGCACACGTCACAGTTCCCCGTGCAGGCTGCGTTGTTCGCCGCGCAGTTGAAGGACGTCCCCGAGCCGCTGCACACGTCGCAGTTGCCCGTGCACAGCGTATCGTTCGCCGCGCAGTTGAAGGACGTCCCCGAGCCGCTGCACGCGTCGCAGTTGCCCGTGCACAGAGCATTGTCCGCCGCGCAGTTGAACGCTGTCCCCGAGCCGTTGCACACGTCGCAGTTGCCAGTGCACAGGGCATTGTCCGCCGCGCAGTTGAACGCCGTCCCCGAGCCGTTGCACACGTCGCAGTTGCCAGTGCACAGGGCATTGTCCGCCGCGCAGTTGAACGTCGTCCCCGAGCCGTTGCACACGTCACAGTTGCCAGTGCAGGCGCTGTTGTTCGCCGAGCAGCTGAACGCCGTGCCGGAGCCCGTGCACTGCACACAGTTACCGGCGCAGTCACCGGGATTGGCCTGGCAGTTGTACGTCGTGCCCGAGCCAGAGCACACGTCACAGTTGCCAGTGCAGGCGGCGTTGTTCGCCGCGCAGTTGAACACCGTTCCCGAACCGTTGCACACGTCGCAGTTGCCCGTGCACAGCGAGTTGTTGGCCGCGCAGTTGAACGCCGTCCCCGAGCCCGAACACACGTCACAATTGCCCGTGCACAACGCGTCGTTCGCCGTGCAGTTGAAGGCCGTCCCCGAGCCGGAGCACACGTCGCAGTTCCCGGTGCAGGCCGATTCGTTCGCTGCGCAGTTGAACACCGTCCCCGAGCCGGAGCACACGTCGCAGTTCCCGGCGCACAGCGCGTCGCTCGCCGCGCAGTTGAACGCCGTGCCGGATCCGTTGCACACGTCGCAGTTGCCCGTGCACAGGGCGCTGTTCGCCGTGCAGTTGAAGGTCGTCCCCGAGCCGCTGCACGCGTCGCAGTTGCCGGTGCAACTGCTGTCATTGGCCACACAGCTGAAGTTGGTCCCCGAGCCGTTGCAGCGGCTGCAGTTCCCCTGGCACATCGCGGAATATTGCCCGCACACCCCGTTGGTGCAGCCGGTGCAGTTGCCCGTTCCACACGCGGTCCCGTCCGGCTTGTTGGGGAAGTAGCAGCCCGACATGGCGTCGCACTCGTTGTTGGTGCACTCGTTGTTGTCCTCGCAAGAATCCCCACAGGACAGGCAGTTGCTCACCGTTCCGAGCCGCGTCTCGCAGCCGTTGGTGGCGGCCTGACCCAGATCGCCGTTGCAGTCGGCCCAGCCGGCTTCGCACTGGCACTGGCTGCTCACGCACAACCCGTGGTTGCCGCACACGTGCCCACAGCTCGCGCAGTTGAGCGGATCGTTGGAGAGGTTCTTCTCGCACCCGTTGCGGGTGTCGGTCTGGCCGATGCCCGGCACCGGGTTGAGGTCGTTGTTGCAGTCGGCGAAGGGTGAGCGGCAGGTGTAGTCGCAGCGGCTCGCACCGGTGCAGGCGGTCACCACCACGCGCTCCGGTGACTGCGGCGGGAGCGGGCACAGCAGGGTGATCTCTCCCTGCTGCTCGTCGGTGGCGCCATCGCAGTTGTTGTCCAGTCCGTCGCAGCGCTCGGTGGCCGAGGTGATGTGGCAGGGGTACTCGCAGCCGTCGTTGGCGGGGCTTCCGCCGGAGACGTTCCGGTTCTGGTTGAGATCGTGGTGGTCCTCGATGCACAGGTAGTTGCACACGCCTCCGGTGCAGCCGGCGAAGAGGGTCCACGGCTGGATGGGACAGTCGGTGACCACGAACCCGTCGGTCTGACCGTCGCAGTCGTTGTCCTTGTTGTCGCAGCGCTCGGACGACTCGGGCTGCACGCAACCCGGCTGGGCCACGTAGCTGCCGTCGATGCAGCGGAAGATCCCGCGCACACACTCGCCCTCGTCCGGGTTGGCGATCTCCGGGCAGGTCTTCTCGGCCCCGTTCGGACACTGACACACGGGCCGGTTGTCCGGCAGGAGTCCCGCGTTGTCCGGCGCGCCGTCGCAGTTGTTGTCGAGGTCGTCGCAGTAGGCGGCGGTTTCCTGCGCAGCGGCGAGGTAGCAGTCCTGCGGGTTGCGCCTGCAGCACTCCGGCTGGGCGGCGCCCTGGCACAGCGTATTGTTCGCGCTGGCCAAATAATCGCTGGCCGCGCAGTCAACCCACACGCAGGCTTGCGAGTCGCAGCGTTGCAGCGCCCCCGCGCAGACGCCCATCTGGTTGCTGCAGAACTTCGGCTGGGTGTCGTCGATCACTCCGTTGCAGTCGTTGTCCAGGCAGTCGCACAGATCGTACTCGCTCGGAGCCTCGTCGTGCCGGCCGTTGGGCGGGTTGTCATCCGTGGAGGGCTCCCCCCCGTCCCGCTGGCCGTTGGCGTTGAGATCGAGGAAGTCCTCGCCCGCGTCGAACTGGCCGTTGCCGTTCAGGTCGGTGTACGTCTCGAACCCGAGCGGCAGCACCTGACCGGCGCAGGAGCTCCAACGGCCCGACACGCAGTTGCTCATCCCGTCGCGGCACGGGAGGCGCTGGCGGTCCGGCGGCCCGGTCCAGCACGTCTTCACGTCGCCGTCGAAACAGCCGCCGCAGCCGGTGTCCTGGCCCGCCACGGCGCCCCGTTGCCCCGGGTCGCGGTCGTCGGTGACCCCGTCGCAGTCGTCATCGATACCGTTGTGGCACAGCGGTTGCCCCGTCCCGTCGAGGCAGGAGAAGCCGCCATCGTAACAGAACTCGGGCTTGGGGAGGACCGCCCCGACGCAGGTGCCCCAGCTACCGTTGTTGCACGTCTGCGTGCCCTTCTGGCATGGCCCGCCGCGCGGCTCGGCGGCCCAGTGCGGCCAACACTCGCGGCTCTCGCCCGCGGAGCAGGGGCAATCCTCGTCCACGCTGCCGTCTTCGTCACAGTCGTTGTCCAGATCGTCGAAGCACACTTCCCGGGCGCAAGGATTGACGTTGGGGTCGTTGTCGTCGCAATCGGCCGGGGTGAAGTAACCATCGCCGTCGGCGTCGGTGCCGAGATGGGTCATGGTGAGACCGATGAGGTCGTCGATCACCTTGCCCTTCTCGAACTGGTAGGTGCGCACCCCGCTGGCCACCTCCGGATCGTTGGCGCACCCCGCCGCTCCTTTCCGGTATCCGCGAGCCACCACCGTGACGGACTCGTCGATGTCGCGGCTCGCCAGGACCAGGACCCAGAATTGCAGGCTGGGATCGGTGGCCCCCGCCGGCAGCGCCATGTCCTGCGGGAGATCGCGCTCGATCGAGGCCACCGGCGTCGTGGCGTTGCCCGGCTCGAAGACCTGGACCCGGACCCAGCGGACCTTGATGGGGTTCCCTTCCAGGTCATCGCCCGTCAGGATGCGGACCCACACTCCGGTGTGGCTGTCCCCGCCGCAGGTGGCAACAAGAAAAAAGATGAGTCCCACCGCAGCCCGCGTGAGCGACCGAACCGCGCTTCTTCGCTTCATGTTCAGACTCCAGATACGGCAACTATCCCTATCCGCTTGATTCTGCGCGCAAACTAGCACGCCGCGGAGAAGCGGGTCAATACGACAACCGGACCGATTGGATTGACCGGCACGCGCGTGGCGTGGTACTCAGGCCCCCATGACATCCTGGAAGGCCCGAGAAGAAATCTGCGAGGCCGGACGGCGGCTGTGGCAGCGTGGCCTTCTGGCTGGCGGCGACGGCAACATCTCCATCCGCATCGGCGACGACCGAATTCTTTGTACACC
>CAZJTM010000341.1:0-3933 GCA_964548925.1 uncultured Verrucomicrobiota bacterium
CGGCGAAGATTGACATCGTCAAAATGAGAATTGCTGGTGGGCAACAGCCGAGGCTTGTCTTCGCCCGGGCGGCGACGCAAGCTCGCCGTCGTTATGAGCAACCATCCCGTTTATACGCGCCGCCAGTTTCTCCAAGCTTCCGCCACCGCCGCTTCGGCTCTCATGGCCGCCGGCGTATTCGCGCCGTCGCTCCGGGCCGCAGACACCTTCGCCCCGCCGGTGGCGCTGTTTGACAAAGTGCTGCATCAGATCAAGCTCAGCCTCGAAAACTCGGCCGAGCTGGTTGAGGAAGCCGGTTTGGACGGAGTGGATTGCGCCGTGCGAGCAAACGATCAGATCGAACCGGTGCGCGTGAAGGACGACTTGCCGCGTTACGCCGAACTGCTCCAGAAGCGGGGCCGGAAACTCCTGCTCCTGACGACGGCCATTCTGAACCCCACCTCGCCTCACGCGCGCGACATCTTGGAAACCGCGCGAACGCTGGGCGTGAAGATCTATCGGGTCGGTTTCCTGCGGCTGCCCAAGGATAGCACGCCGGCCAAGCAAATCGCCGAGTTGAAGCCACAGTTGCGCGATTTGGTGGCCTTGAACAAAGAGCTCGGGATGTGCGCGATCGTGCAGAATCACTCACCCGCCGGCAACTCGGCTTACCTCGGCGGGAACCTGGACGACATGTATGAACTCGTGAAGGACTTTCCGCCGGCCCAACTGGGCGTGGCGTTCGATCTCGGGCACGCGCTCGTCGTTCATGGTGACGACTGGAAGAAACACTTCGAGCGGCTCAAGCCGCATCTGGGCGTGGCTTACATCAAGGACGCGGACCGGAAGCGCCGCTTTGTCGCCTTCGGTGAGGGCGAGTTCGGGCAGACGGATTATTTCACGCGGCTCAAGCAGATGAATTACTCCGCGCCGTTTTCGATGCACATCGAGTACGATTGGGCCAAAGGCGGCGAACAGAATCGAGCCGCGCTGGCGGGAGCGGTGCGCGAGAGCCTCGCCATGCTGCGGAAGTGGGTCGCCGCCGCTTGAGCGCGTTGCTCATGAGCGCCAGCCAGACATCGTCCGCTGGTTTGGGTCGCGTGCTGCGTGGCTCGCGCCCGGAATCGTCCGGCGCCGCTCCGGTGCCCGGCAGGTTGGAATCGCTGGATGCCTTCCGTGGTTTGGTGATTGTGGCGATGACGCTTGTGAACTACCTGGCGGGAGTGGGTGGCCTGCCGGCGTGGACCCGGCACATGCCGCAGGACGCAGAGGGTTACACGTTCGTGGACCTTGTCTTCCCCGGCTTCCTGTTCGTCGTCGGCGTGGCGATTCCGCTGGCCCTGCATCGGCGACTGGAGCGCGGCGACCCGATGCTGGCACTGCTGGGCCGTGTGCTCGTTCGCGGGGCTTCTCTGATCTTCGTCGGCGTCCTCATGGTCAACAACAGCGCGTATGCGGTGGAAGCCAGCCACCTGAGCAAGAACCTGTGGTTTCTGCTGGCGATGCTTTGCGTTGTCGCGCTGTGGAATGTGTATCCCAGCGATGCCACCGCAACGCGCAGACAACTGCATCTGGCCCTGCGCATCGGCGCGGGTTTCGTGCTGGCCCTGCTGCTACTGCTGTTCCGCGGCAAGAACGCGGCGGGAGAAGTCGTGTGGCTCCAACATTCGTGGTGGGGGATTCTTGGCCTGATTGGTTGGGCCTATCTGGCAAGTTGCGCGGCGTATCTGCTGTTTCGCGGCGAGCCGCTGGCGATGCTTGGGACGCTGGGCTTGATGATCGCGTTGTTCGTCGGTGGGCGCCACGGCGCGTTGGATTGGCTGGGGCCGCTCAATGGGTTTGTCAACGTGGGGCAGGTCTTGGGCAGCACGGCGGCGGATGTGATGATTGGCGTTCTCGTGGGCGGCACATTTGTCGGGGCGGGAGCGCTGGCCAGCCACGGGGCACGCGTTCGTTTTCTGCTGCTGCTGGGGATCGGGCTCTTTGTCGCGGGTTCGCTTTTCCGACCGCTGCATGGGATCAACAAGGTTGCCGCCACGGAATCCTACGCGCTGGTCAGCGGCGCGTGGTGCGTGCTCGGCTTCCTCGTCGTGTATGTGCTGATGGAGGTGTTGAGCATCCGTGGCTGGGCGGTGTGGCTGTTGCCGGTGGGGCAAAACGCGCTTCTCGCCTATATTCTGCCAGGCATCCTCGGGAATTTCTTCGGCTTATTGGGCGCGCAGCGATGGCTTTGGCCTTTCAACAGCGGATTTCCGGGCGCGCTGAATGCCGCCGCGCTCACCGCGCTGGTTGTCGGATTGACCTGGGTGGCGACCCGTGTCGGCGTGCGGTTGAAACTCTGAGTTCGCCGAATTTCCAGCGGTCTTGCCATGAAGATACCCGCCGCCCCGCATCCGTGGAGACTGTCGCCGCGCGCGGCCATCGCGTTGCAGAAGGAGCTTGCCTCGCGTGTCCGCGTCATAAGACCAGCGGGCGAACTCCGCTTTGTGGCCGGGCTGGACGCTGCGTTTTCCGCGGATGGCCAACGCTGCCTGGCCGCCGTGGTGCTTTGGGATGCGCGAGCACAGCGCGTGGTCGAGCAACACACGGCTTCGGCCCGGTTAACCTTTCCTTACATTCCCGGCTTGCTCTCCTTTCGGGAAGCGCCGGCGCTGCTTGCGGCACTTCGCAAGTTGAAGCAAACGCCGGACGCGCTGATGTGTGATGGACAGGGCATCGCGCACCCGCGCCGTCTCGGCATCGCCTCTCATGTCGGGATCATCTGCGGCCTGCCCACAATCGGCTGCGCCAAGAGCCGCCTCTGCGGTGTGGAGAGCGAACCGGCCCGGCAGCGCGGTTCGTGGACGCCTCTCATGGACGGCGAGGAGCAAGTCGGCGCCGTCTTGCGGACACAGGGTGGAGTGAAGCCCCTTTACGTGAGCATTGGCCATTTGTGCGACTTACCTGTCGCTCGTGAACTGGTCCTGAGTTGTGCCACGCGATATCGCTTACCCGAGCCGACACGGCTGGCGGATCGGCTGGTGGCTGCGGTCAAACGGGAGTTGGGTTGACGCGCCGCTCGACAGTCGCGCCTCGGGCGACCGCCGTTTTCGAGGCTTAGCGCGAAGTAGCAGCGTTGAGACGGCTGGGCGGCCAACCGACCGCAGATGGGGGCGTTGTTCGACACGCCGAACGGCTTGGGAATGTTCCAGAGCAAGTCACTGTTGTTCCGCTGCCGTAACAGAAAGCACTCGATTCTCGTGGACCGTCAGCCCCAGCTTCCAGCCGAGGGTTGCCATCACTACGCCACAATTTTCATCACGCGGCTTTGCTCGGCGCGCTTGCGCTTGGTTTCGTCCAGAATCTTCTTCCGCAGGCGCAGGTTCTTGGGCGTGGCTTCGACGTATTCGTCCGGGCCGATGTATTCCAGCGCGCGTTCCAGACTCAACCGCAGCGGCGGGCTGAGCTGGATGCCCTTGCCTTCGCCCTGCGAGCGCATGTTGGTCAGCTTCTTCGCCTTGCAGGGGTTCACCGGAAAGTCGTTGTCGCGCGCGTTCTCGCCCGCGATCATGCCTTTGTAAACCTTGTCGCCCGGGTCCACCATCAGCCGACCGCGTTCCTGGATCATGTTCAACGCGTAGGCCATTGCCTCGCCGTCCTCCATGCTGACGGGACGCCGCCTCCGGCCTGCGCCCCGACCAGATGCTCTACCGGCGGCCGCTCTATCGCAGCGTTTCGCCGCCGCTGCCAGTGCTCGCAGGTGGGCAGCTACGGCGGCCAATTCGGCGGGAGCGTGTTTCTGGTCGCCAGCAACCTGACCGGCACGGGCAGCGTCTCGGCGTTGGGCGGCAAGGGCAAATCGCAAACTGTCGGCGGCGGTGGTGGCGGCGGACGCATCGCGGTGTACGCGTTGAATGCATCCGGATTCAATTCTGCCACACAAATCAGCGCGCTCGGCGGGGCTGGTTACGCAGC
>CAZJTM010000342.1:0-3907 GCA_964548925.1 uncultured Verrucomicrobiota bacterium
GAAGTGCTCGTAGAGCAGGCCCGCCGCCACGCCGCCGGAAATGATGGCGAGGAATGTTCCCAACCCGAGAAAACCGTTGCCCCACGAGAGCCGGTTCTCCGCCAGCAACTCCGGCAGCAGGCCGTACTTGGACGGCCCGAAGAACGCGCTCTGCGCGCTCATGAAGAACAGCACCACCACCAGGAACGGGAGATTCTGCGTCACCAGGGCATACGTTCCCAAGCCCATGATCAGCACTTCGGCGACCTTGGTGCCAATCACCACCGAGCGTTTCGAGAACCGATCCGCCAGGAAGCCGCCCGCCATCGAGAACAAGATGAACGGCAACGAGAAGACCGCCAGCACCACGGAGATGTACTGGTCACGCATCGTCGTGGTCACGAGATCGCTGACCAGAAAAATGGCCAGGAACTTGAAGACGTTGTCGCTGAACGCACCTTGGAACTGCGTGGCGAAGAGGCACCAGAAGCTCCGAAGGCCGGCGGGACGCGCCGCAGACTCGCGCGGTTCGGGACCAGTGGATTGATGGGGCTGGCTCATCGCGTCGTTGCTGGTTTCGGCTCGACCGTAGCAGAAGCAGTCTTGACGGCCCAATCGAAAAACTTGGCGAGGCATTCAGCGTTGCGATGCTGCGTGACGCGGGCTGGCCTGATAACGCTAAGGCGTCCAGAGAAACCGCGAACCTTTAGCTATTCCGGCTTTCCGTTCAAGAGCCGGCGCAAGCGCAGCGGATTCTCGTCCTTGAGCGCGTCGGGCAATTGGGCCTGCGGGAAATCTTGGAAGCAGATCGGGCGCACGAAGCGTTGCAGCGCCGCAGTGCCGACCGAGGTGAACCGCACATCCGTCGTCGCCGGATACGGCCCGCCGTGGTGCATCGAAGGGCAAACTTCCACGCCGGTCGGGAAGCCGTTGACGATGAGCCGCCCGGCCTTGCGTTCGAGGATGCGAAGGAGACTCGCCGCTTGTTGCAGATCATTCGGCGTGCCGTGGACCGTGGCTGTGAGTTGCCCTTCGAGAGTGCGGGCGACCTCCTCCATCTCGGCCATCGTCCTCGCGGAAATCAGGACCGCGAACGGCCCGAAGACTTCCTCGCCCAGTTCGGGATGCGCGCGAAACGTCGCGACGTCCGTGGCCAGCGCCACCGCCTCGCCGTGGGTTTTTCGCGCATCGGGCGACTCCTTCGAGCGCGCCAGCAAGCGCGCCCCGCTCACCGCCGACACCTGAGCCAGCCCCTTGTGGTAGGCGTCGCAAATCCCGCGGTGCAGCATCGTCGCCGGAGCAACCGACGCCAGCAGGCCCGCCAAAGCAGTTTGGAAGCACTCGAAGTCCTCGCCCCCCAAACCGAACACCAAACCCGGTTTGGTGCAGAACTGGCCCACCCCCAGCGTCATCGAGTTCTTCAACCCTTCGGCAATCTTCGCGCCGCGCTCACGCAGCGCCTCTGGCAGCAGGAAGACTGGATTCAGACTGCTCATCTCAGCGAAGACCGGGATGGGATCGGGTCGGGCCGCGGCGGCATCGAACAACGCCCGGCCTGCCGTGCGCGAACCGGTGAAGCCCACGGCGCGCGTGAAGGGGTGTTTCACCAGTGCCGTGCCGATGATGCGTCCCGAACCGTGCAGCAGCGAGAAGACGCCGGGGGGCAGTCCAAATGCCGCCACGGCTTTGCGAAGCGCCGTTGCCACGAGTTCTGCCGTGCCCGGGTGGCCGCTGTGCGCCTTCACCACCACCGGGTTGCCCGTGGCCAACGCCGAGGCGGTATCGCCGCCCGCGACCGAGAAGGCCAGCGGGAAGTTGCTCGAGCCGAACACCACCACCGGGCCGAGGGGAACCAACATCCGCCGCAAGTCCGGCTTGGACACGGGCTGGCGGTCGGGCATCGCGGTGTCAATGCGCGCGTCCACCCACGAACCCTCGCGCGCGACCTCCGCGAACATTTTGAGCTGGTTCACCGTGCGCGCCCGTTCGCCGGTCAGGCGCGCCTCCGGCAGGCCGGTTTCCAAATGAGCGCGCTGAATCAGATCGTCGCCCAAGGCCATGATCTCCTCGGCGATGCGTTCCAAAAAGGCTGCGCGCTGTTCGCCGGTGGTTTGGCGATACGCTGCAAACGCCGCTTCGGCCAACTGCATCGCCGCCTCCACATCGGCGGCGCTGGCCGCGTGAAATGCCGGTTCCAGCAACGCGCCATCCAAAGGGCTGGCAGCGTGGAAGATGTCGCTGCCGCCGGTCGCCAGGCGGTCTCCGATAAAACTCTTGCCGTGCAAATTCATGGCAGAATCCTAGTCAAACCTCCGAGCTCACGCGAGCCAGAGCTTCGCCTCACACTATCACCACCGAATTCCGCAGCGCGCCGATTCCGCTGATCTCGATCGCCACCTCATCCTGCTCCTGAAGTGTGAAGTCTTCGGGCGGAACAATGCCCGTGCCCGTCAGCAACACCGCTCCATGCGGGAACACCTGGCACCGATACAGGTAGCCGGCGAGTTCGTCGAAGCCGCGCTTGATTTGGCCCACGGAGGTTTGGCCCGTGAACACAACCTGTCCCCCCCGCCGAATCTCAAGCCGGATGCTCCATTCGCGAACCTCCGACTCGGACACCCCGACCGTAATCCACGGGCCGAGGGCACACGAACGCGAGTAAATCTTCGCCTGTGGCAAGTAAAGCAGGTTTTCGCCTTCGATGTCCCGTGAACTCATGTCGTTGCCAATCGTGCAACCCGCGATTTGACCGCGCGAATTCAGCACGAGCGCCAGTTCGGGCTCCGGCACACTCCACTTGGCGTCGCGCCGAATGCCAACGGGCTCGCCCGGTGCGACGATCTTTTCCGGCAGGGATTTGAAAAACAACTCCGGTCGCTCGGCGGCATAGACGCGGTCGTAGGCGCTGGCGCTGAAATCGGATTCTTCCATGCGCGCCGTCTTGCTTCGCAGGTAGGTGACGCCCGCCGCCCAGACTTCTTGTCGGTCCACGGGGGCGAGCAAGCGCACCTCTGCCAGCGGCAGACGCGGCAGTTTCTGGCGGGCGCACGCATCCAGGAGGGCAGTCGGATCCTCCGCTTCGAGCAATTTCTCCAGTTGTGTCACTCCTGCTGGCGTAAGATCGCTCACATAGGCGTCGCCGCTGACCAAACCTATCCGGGCAGGTCCGTCCCCGCTGTTGAATCGGCAAACTTTCATGGGCAAAGGGTAGCAAATCTCCGGGCACAAAGGCATGAACAATCGCGCGGCAGGCTTGTGACGTCCCGAGCCTGAGCGCCATTCAGCGTGCTTCCGGCGTCTCGCCGGAAGATCCATCTTTCTCCCAAGCGGCAGATGGTTCTGCCGGCAAGATGCCGGCAGCACATTGTCACAGATTTCAAATTGTCTTTTGGTTCGAACTCTCGCGCCGGTCGGCAAGGATGCAGACGCGGCGAGAGGCTTTGCGCATTGACGCCGCTCCGCCCGCCTCGCCAGAATCCCGCGATGTCCGCCCCTGACAATCGCCAGCCCACTCCCACACACGCGCGTTATTGGGTCATTGTCTTCGCCGTTACGCTGGCCATCATCCAATACATTGACCGCGTCTGCATCTCGCAGGCCGCGCCCGACATCTCGGCCGAGCTGGGGCTGTCCACGCAGCAAATGGGCTACGTCTTTTCGGCGTTCACGCTGGCGTATGCGCTGTTTGAAATCCCCACCGGCTGGCTGGGCGACAAGATCGGGCCGCGCAAGGTGCTTCTGCGCATCGTGCTGTGGTGGTCGTTTTTCACGGCCGCCACGGGTTGGGCGTGGAATCTCGTCTCCCTGGTGACGGCCCGCTTCCTGTTCGGCGCCGGCGAGGCCGGGTGTTTTCCCAATCTCACCAAAGCCTTCAGCGCCTGGTTGCCGACCCGCGATCGCACCCGCGCGCAGGCGTGGATGTGGTTGG
>CAZJTM010000343.1:0-3895 GCA_964548925.1 uncultured Verrucomicrobiota bacterium
TATCAGTGGCAACGTAATGGCGTGGACTTGGCCGGGGCTACCAATGCGACGCTGACGATCACGAACCTGCAACTCGGTAATGCGGGCGAGTATCGCGTCGTTGTCTCGAACGGCGCGGGGGCAACGACCAGTGCAGTGGCGGTGCTCGAAGCGCCAGCGCCGGTGATTCTGTCCCGCAGTGTGCCGGAGGCGATCACGTTGACGTACAGCAACAGGGTAACTCTAGGGGTGCAGGCCGGCGTGGTGGGGAGTTGCGCGCCGGGCCTGACCTACCAGTGGCACTTCAACGGGCAACCCATCGCGTGGCAGACGCGGACAAACTACTCGCTTGTCGCCGCCAGCGCCATTCGTCCGCAACTCAGCGGCGTGGTTCCCATTGCCATTGCCCAAGACGGTGTTTACTCGGTAACGGTCAGCAACGTGGGCTGGAGCACCAACGTCTCGTGGACGATCCATGTCGCCGGTGAAGGCGCAGGGGTTTGGTGGGGAGAATCCGCCTCCGGCGGTTGGGCGTACAGCACAAACATTGGGGACATCATTGCCCTGGATGCGGGCGAGTATCATGGCGCGGCGGTGCGGGAGGACGGCACGGTGATTCAATGGGGCTACGAGTGGGCCGACGTGCCGGCAGACCTGACCAACGCTATTGCCGTGTCGGCGGGGTACGAACACACCCTCGCTCTGCGCAGTGACGGCACGCTGGTCGCCTGGGGCGCGCAACCCGGCTATGGGAACAGCGTGCCGACAAACCTGGCCGGCGTGAAAGCGATTGACTCCGGCTGGTATCACAACCTCGCGCTCAAAACCAACGGCACAGTGGTTGCGTGGGGAGCGAACCTGTATGGGCAGGCGACGGTGCCATCTGGGCTCTCGAACGTGACGGCCATCGCCGCCGGAGCGGAGCACAACTTGGCGCTCAAGGCGGATGGCACGGTTGTCGGTTGGGGCTTGGATGATGTGGGGCAGGCGTCCTCGCCGGCCGGGCTGAGCAACGTGGTGGGGATTGCCGCCGGGGGCAGCCACAGTCTGGCGTTGAAGCGCGATGGTACGGTCACGGCCTGGGGGTTGAACACGTCCGGTCAATGCACGGTGCCGACGGGGTTGAGCAACGTGATGGCCGTGGCGGCGGGCTGGGCGCACAGTGCGGCGTTGAAGAATGACGGTACGCTGGTGTGCTGGGGCAGCAACAGCGACGGGCAAACGAACGTGCCTGGGTGGCTGGCTGATGTGAAGCTGTTGACGGCGGGCGGCAATCAGACCGCAGCCTCCGTCTTCTCTCCGCTGGCGCAATACCCCGTGGACGTGAGCAAAGACCTGCTCTTGATCTACAACACGAACTCGGTGGACAGCGTGGTGGTCAAGGACTACTACCTCGCCCATCGGCCGCTGGTGAGCGGTGCGAATGCGCTGGGGATTGGTTGCGTGACCAATGAGACCGTCACTCCTTCCGAATTTACCAATCAAGTCACCGCCCCGATCTCGGTGTGGCTCCAGTGCAACCCGGCCAAACGCCCGCAATACATGATCCTGTTCCTCGGTATTCCATCGCGCGTGAACACAAACAACGCGTATGGCGTGTACGATCAGAGTTCCACCGCGCGAAGCCCAAGCGTGAGCTACCAACTGCACACAAACTGGGCGGGCTGGCGTCCATTCATCACGCACATCAACATGAATGGCACGAATGACTGCATCGGCTACATCAACAAGCTGGCGGCGTTCGGCACGAGCGGGCAGGTGGTGATCAGCGCGTCGGCCTCCAACTACGCGAACACGAATTGGATCGTGGACAACGTCCGGCATTGTGTGGGATACGAACCAAGTTACGCGAACAGTGGCAGCAAACTGAGCGTGGTCACGAACGCCCTGTTGGACGTGGGCGTCGCGACTAATATGATCACCTACTTGGATGGGCTTGAATGGCGCGAGCCGGACGGTCTAGGTGGCTGGATTTATCATAACCAAGCACATATCACCAATGCGCCGAACGTGGCGGGGTATATCAGTTGGGGCTTCCATAGCTCGCTGACCAGCACGTATGCCTCAGTGCTCCAGTGGACTGGTAACAGTGGCTGGTGGATCATTGAGACCATTGAGTCTTATAATGGTGTGCGGCGCCTTTACGGTGGCAACGGCATCTTCCTACAGTGGTTTGCTCCTTCGGCGTTTGGTGGAAACGGCTATTCAAACATCCCCGTAGGCGGAGTGACGCATGTGGACGAGCCGGGCGCGGGAGGCGTAAACGATGGAGCTTTGTACTTTTCCTATTGGGTTCAAGGAAAGCGATTCGGGACGTGCGCTTGGGCTTCCCGGAACACAATCTACTTCCAAGCAGTGGGCGACCCATGTGTAAAGCGGTGAGTACGCTATGAAAACCACGAAAAGAACCGGCCACCTGATCAAAACCTTAGGTCCATTGCTATTCTTATCGATAGGGCAGTGGGGACACGCCCAGGGGACCTTCCAGAATTTGGATTTTGAGCATCCACTTCTCCCCTTAAGTGGGTTGGAGGTCCCGATTTCGAGTGCCTTGCCTGGATGGCAGGGCTACTTCGGGAGCACTGAACAGGGGAGTGTTTGTTACAACACGCGGGCACTGGACGCCGCCGCGATCTCTCTCCACACAATCGGCTCGGATAGCTTCCAACCGATTCGCGGCAGCTATTCCGTCTTCCTCCAAGGCTCATCGATGTTCTCGCCGCCACCGATTTATAGTGCGAGCCTCGCGCAAACAGGCCAGATACCGTCTGATGCACAAGCTATTCGCTTCGCAGCGGGGCAAGGGTCAGGCGGGTACATTGTCACGTTCGCGGGACAGGGCCTTCCGTTGTTTCAAGTGGGATCAGGAAGTAACTATGTCGTGATGGCCGCAGATATTTCCGGTTACGCGGGCCAAATTGGCGAGTTGCGGTTCACCGCAAACCCACAGGGCGGTTTGTATTTCGACAGTGTCGCGTTTTCCTCAACGCCGATCCCGGAGCCAACCGGGCCCAGCTTGCTTGGTTTGGTCGCTTTGGCGCTGGCGTGGCGATCCGTTAGTATTGCGAGGAAATACGAGTTGTGAAGACCACAACGCTGAGCCACTTCGTAGCCGTGTTGCTTGCCGCAGGCAGTGCGTGCCAAGCACTGGCTCAAGGCACCTTCCAGAACCTTGATTTCGAGAATGGTAGTTTTGTGCCAATCCCGGGCCAGTTGAACACGGTTGAGTTCACACCTGCCATGCCGGGCTGGACGGGATATGTCGGCACGAACCAGATTAACTCGATTCTTTACAACGACCTGTTTCTAAGTTCTCCGGGCATTGCGATTTGGGGACCCAACTATCCGTCACCGGGCCTCTACCACGGCCAGTATTTTATTGTGCTGCAAAGCTCGTTTCCAGACGGCGCCATCCAGGCGGCAATTGCTCAAACCGGCAGGATTCCCGCAGCGGCTCGGTCCATTCAGTTCTACGCCAGCGGTCCAGTGTCTGTCACCTTCGGAGAGCAGTCGATCCCATCGTATCTGCTTGGCGGCTCTTGGGACACTTTTTTCGTTTACGGCGGCGACATCAGTGCCTACGCGGGACAAACTGGCGAGTTGCGTTTCACTGGAGGTGCGCGCCTTGACTACATTCGATTCTCATCTCAGCCGATCCCCGAACCAGCTACACTGTGGTTGGTGGGGCTGGGAGCGAGCCTTTTGGCTTTCACCCATCGGCGGTGCGGGAAGACGGCACCCTGGTCGCCTGGGGCGCGCAACAAGGGTATGGAAACAGCGTGCCGACAAACCTGGCCGGTGTGAAAGCGATTGATTCCGGCTGGTATCACAACCTCGCGCTCAAAACCAACGGCACGGTCGTGGCGCGACGCGCTGGCCGAGGACGTGGGCGAGGGGCCGTGGGACAAAGTCCTCG
>CAZJTM010000344.1:0-3893 GCA_964548925.1 uncultured Verrucomicrobiota bacterium
TCATGCCGACAGAGTAACGCTATCAGAGACTAGAGGGAAGGGGATATGCAGATCCGGGAGATTCGTGTCGCGACGGAGTGCCGCAAGAATTTGGCCTGTTCCCCACGCGTGTTGAGATTCAAGGACTCCAGGAACGCGGTGTTCCGCGTGACGCCGTTGAGGAAGGGTTTGCAGTCCTTGGATCGCGTTACTTCCCGGGCCGCTTCAACCCCATCTTCTTCATCCGCGAGAGCAGCGTGGTGGGCTTTACACCCAGCAGTTCGGCCGCGCCGTCCGGGCCTTTGATTTTCCAGCGGGTCTGCTCCAGGACGGCCCGCAGGTTCTCGCGCTCGCGCTGCTGCATTTCCGCCTCGGTCAGGAAGGGGACGGCCGGCAATCCGCTGGGAGGCGCTTTCGAGAGTTGCGGTGGGGAACACGCTGGCGACCCCGGGAGGTCGAATTGCAGCGGGCCGCCGCGCGCGAGGATGACGGCGCGCTCGATCACGTTGCGCAGCTCGCGCACGTTGCCCGGCCAGTCGTAGCCCTGAAGCTGGACCAGCGCGGCGCGGGTCAGCCGTGGTTTCGGGCAACGCAGTTCGCGCACGGACAGTTCGATGAAATGCTTCGCCAGCAGCGGGATGTCGTCCCGCCGCTCCCGCAATGGCGCGACCTGAATCGGGAACACGTGCAACCGGTAGTAGAGGTCTTCGCGGAAGCGCCCCGCCGCGACCGCCTTCTTCAAGTCCCGGTTTGAGGCGGCGATGATGCGCGCGTTGGCTTGTCGCGTGCGGTCGTCGCCCACGCGTTCGTAGCGCTTTTCCTGCAAGACGCGCAGGAGCTTGCTCTGCATGTCCACGGGCACTTCGCCGATTTCATCCAGGAAGAGCGTGCCGCCCTCGGCGGTTTCAAAGCGCCCGGCACGGTCTTTGATCGCTCCCGTGAACGAACCTTTCACGTGGCCGAAGAATTCGCTTTCAAACAGGTCCTTCGGGATGGAAGCGCAATTGACACGAACCAGCGGCCCGTCCCGGCGCTGACTGCGGCGATGGATTTCGCGCGCGACCAGGTCCTTGCCCGTGCCGGTTTCGCCCAGCACGAGCACCGACGCTTCGGTCGGCGCCACGAGGTCAATCTGGCTGATGATCTGCCGCAGCGCCGCGCTTTGACCGACCAGATCGCCGAACGCCCGCGCCTCCACGACTTCTTCACGGAGGTAGGCGTTTTGCTGTTCGAGCTGCGCTTTCAGCCGCTGGATTTCCTCGAACGCCCGCGCATTGGCGATGGCCGAACCGATATGGTCCGCGAAGACCCGTCCCCACGGACGGCCTTCCTCGGAAAGCATGGACCGCGTGAAGCCCATGATGGCGCCGAGAACCTCGCCCTTGTGAATGATCGGGGTGGCGCCACAGGCGCGAATCTGCTCCCGGTCCACCCAGTCAAAGCCGGCCAGTTCATCCCGCTGGTTCGGCAAATCGCGCAAAACGATCTGCTCGCCCCTGACGACGGCTTTGCCGAGGAAGCCGACGCCCAGCGGAACGCGCGCGGTTGGATCGTCAAAACGCGGCGCCTCCGCGGCCGAGCCGGCCAGCGACACGCCTTTGCCCGCCACCAAATGCAGGCACCGCGTCTGGTCGGGACACTCCGCGCGACGCGGGCACACGGCGCAGCGGTCGCCCGGCTCGATCAGCCAGATTTGCACGCACACCATGTAAGGGCGCACAACAGCAAGTTGCACGAGCTTCTGAAGCAGTTGGTCCAACGAATGTTCGTGCGCGATCTCCAAGAGCATCTGGAGCGCGAAATTCGGATCGAACCGGTTGTCACTGGTCGTTTCCACGGCGCCGCCAAACTGCCTACTGGCCGCAGCTTCGTCCAACAGAAAAGGACGATTGTTCGAACGGTCGAGTTTTCAACCCGGCGGCAAGAATCACCCAAGCGTGTTTCCCTTCCAGTTAACGGCCTGATTCCAGTCTTCCGGCGTCGCGGCATGGGAAGTGCGAAAGCAGTCTGGCCGCGCGCGGGCGGTCGAGAAAATGAACAGCAGCCAAAGCCAGACTCCGATCCCGATGGTCGGCCAGCAGGATTTCGAAGCGGAAGTTCTGCGGTCGCCCCTGCCGGTGCTGGTGGCTTTTGGCGCGTCGTGGAGCCGCCCCTGTCATATCATCGAGGCCGTGCTGGACGAAGTCGCCGGCCCCTGTGCCGGACGCGTGAAAGTCGTCAAGGTCAATGCCGACGACAATCCCGACTTGAGCCTCTGGTACGACATTCAGTCCATTCCCACCCTGCTGTATTTCGTGGCCGGCGAGGTTCGGGCGCGGGTGGTGGGGACGGCCAGCAAGGAAGCGATTTTGGCGAAGCTGCAATCTGCTTTTCGCGGCGACGAGGCCCATGCCTCCCCCTCTGAAACCAATCACCAACATGAAGATGATCATTCCTGAATCCCGAATCGCGAATCCGTCCGAACCGCGGAGGCCAAAGCCCGCCGCGCCCTGGCGAACAGCCTTGGTTGCCTTGGTGGGCGGGCTGGTGCTGACCGGCTGCAATCGTCAGCCCCAAGCCCCCCCGCAGGCGATGCCGGAGGTGGCCGCGATTACCGTAACCACGCAACAGGTCGTGCTCACGACCGAATTGCCGGGGCGAACCGCGCCGTACTTGATTGCCGAGATCCGACCGCAGGTAAACGGGCTTGTGCAGAAGCGCCTGTTCACGGAAGGCGCGGATGTCAAGCAAGGCCAGGAACTTTACCAGATTGATCCGGCGCCGTTCCAAGCGGCGTTGGAAAACGCCAAGGCTGCTTTGGGGCGGTCGGAAGCCAGTTTACCGGCGATCCGGTCCCGGGCCGACCGCTTCAAGCAAGCGTTGGCGGAGAAGGCGGTCAGCCAACAGGACTACGATGACGCGGACGCGGCTCTCAAGCAGGCGCTGGCGGACGTGGAGTATTGGAAGGCCATGGTGACTACCGCCGGCATCAACCTCGGCTACGCCCGCGTGACCTCGCCCATTTCCGGGCGCATCGGCAAATCCACCGTCACCGACGGCGCGATCGTGACGGCGTATCAGCCCACGCCGCTGACGACGATTCAACAACTCGATCCGATCTACGTGGACGTCACGCAATCGGCCAATGAGCTATTGCGCCTCCAACGATGGCTCAAGCGGGGACAGCTCAACAGCGCCGGAACGAGCGCGAGCAAAGTGCGGTTGATCCTGGGCGATGGCACGCCGTATCCGCTGGAGGGAGAGCTGCAGTTCCGCGACGTCTCGGTGGACCCGACGACCGCGTCGGTCACTTTGCGCATGGTCTTTCCAAACCCCGAGGGGGTGTTGCTCCCGGGCATGTACGTCCGGGCGCTGTTGAAAGAAGGTGTGAACGAAGCCGCCCTCTTGATCCCGCAGCAAACGGTGGCGCGGAATCCCAAGGGCAATCCTTACGTGATGCTGGTGAACGCCGAGGGTAAGGTCGAGCAACGTCAGCTCACTTTAGAGCGGGCCATCGGCGATCAGTGGCTCGTGTCCGGTGGGTTGACGCCGGGAGATCGGGTGATCGTGGAGGGGTTGCAGAAGGTGCGGCCAGGGGTGCCCGTAAAAGTGGTTGCGCCTGGCGAATCCGGGAAAGCCGCGGCCAATGCCGCGACACCAGCCCAGCCGGCTTCGACGCCGAATGCCAAGTAAGGGAGCCGCGCCATGTTATCCCGATTCTTTCTCAAGCGGCCCGTCTTCGCCTGGGTCATCGCCATCGTGATGATGGTGCTGGGCGGCCTGGCCATCCACAAGCTGCCCGTCTCGCAATACCCGCCCATCGCGCCGCCGTCCATCGCCATTGACGCCTTCTATCCGGGCGCCTCGGCGGAGACGGTCGAGAACAGCGTCACCCAGATCATCGAGCAGAAGATGACGGGTTTCGACGACATGCT
>CAZJTM010000345.1:0-3872 GCA_964548925.1 uncultured Verrucomicrobiota bacterium
ATGCGACGGCGGAAAAGCTGTTCCAACGGCTCGCCGGCGACGCGCGTGAGCACAAGTGCGAACATGTTCATGGCCGAATCCCAGTAGGCGTAAGCCGCGCCCGGAGGGAAGAGCGGTTGCGGGCCGGGGGTAAAGGGCGTGCGACTGGGCCCGTGGGTGTAACCGTCCGCGCGTGGCTCGTCGCCCACCGCGCGGTAGCCGGAAGTCATGGTGGTGAAATGCCGGAGGGGGACACGACTGTAGTTCGTGGAGAGGGTCGGCACGAGCGACGCCGCAGGGGTGTCGAGCGAACAGCGCCCGTCGTCCATCAGCAACCCGAGGCAGGTGCTCGCGAAGGACTTCGTGACGGACCAAACGCCGTGGACGTTGGTGACCGCGTCGCCCTCCCACACGACGCGTCCGTTGCGGGCGATCAGCAGTTCGCGCACGCCGTCGCGACCGGCGTTGGCCTTGAGAAAATCCACCGCCGCCTGGAGTTTCGCGGAATCCAGCGCCTCGGCCTCGGGCTTGACCACAGACCATTCGCGACCGGGGAAGTGCATTTTGCCCTCTGGAGCCGCAAGCGCGGTCAGAGCACCGGCGAGGGCGAAGACGGCGCAGGGATGTCTTCGGCGGTGCGTTGGCATGCCCCTTGGCTGCCGCCAGTGGGGACGGAAATGCCACGCAAACTCTGATGGCCGAGGAACTGGGTGAAGGAGTTTCATCGTGTGCCGCTGGCGGGGAAATATGGGCGAACTAACAGAACTGGCTCAAGATGAATTGGCGACTGCCAGCGAACGGAATCACCGTGTTGCATTTTCAGGGCGTGGCAGAAGCAACCGGTGCAGCTTGTGTCCCGAAGTCAGGCCTCCAAATCCACGGCGCACCGGAATCCCACGGTGGCGCAGCGGTCCAAGCCCGGCCAGAAGCACAGGAGTTTGGCCACATGCGAGTTCGGACGCGGGCCGCCATCGAAGTACCAGATCGAACCTTCCGCCTTGTACCAGCAACCGCCTTTGAGCAGGACGAAGCGGTTGCGCCCGTCGCTGTGTTCACTTTCGGTCAGTTCCCACACGTTGCCGCAGCAGTCATAGAGACCGAACGGCGAGCGACCCTCGGGGTAAGCGGTCACCGGCGTGGTGCTGCCGGTCTGTCCGCCATTGCGCCGGGCGGAATCGTCTTCGTCGCCCCAAGGATACTTGAGAGCGGCCGGCCCTTGCGCGGCATACTGCCACTCGTCCTCGGTGGGCAGGCGTTTGCCGGCCCAAGCGGCATAGGCACGGGCGTCCGCGAGGGTGACATAAACCACCGGGTGCTCCTCAAGCCCTGCGGGAATGCTCTCGTTGGTCCAGTGCTTGAGGAAGTTGTCCCGGATCGCGGGCCGGTAATTTGTGGCCTTCAGAAAAGCCGCAAACTGGCGGTTGGTCACGGGTGTAGCGTCCATCGCGAATGGCTTCAGCGCGACAGGCCGGACAAACCGGCGAAGCTCCTTGATCGAGGGCGGACGGTCGGGTGATGCCTCGTAGAATCCCACTTCGCGATCTTGGAACTCGACCGTCAGTTCCACGTCGGCTCCGGGAATGCAGATCATCCCGTCGGGTGGTTTCGGATACGGTCGGGTGGGCGTCACGGGAACGCGGCGCGCGGTGGAACGAACCGGCGTGGCGTCAGCACTCGCTCCCGCATGCACCGTCCGCTGGCGGCGGAGGAACGCATTCCATCCACCGGGAAGCATCCTGGATTCGAGGGCATAGAAACAACCGACGCCACGCGGCCCGATCTTCCCAACGAAAGTGACGGTGCCGTCCTGGGCCGGTTTGCGAATCTCGCGCCCTTTCACCAGATCGAAGTACCGCAAGGATGGCGAGCCTTGGACGGCGAGCAGAGGCCCTTCGACTGCCTTGTTCGAACGATTCACCAAAGTCCACAGCCGCTCTCGCCCCTCGCCCCATTGTGAAGCGAAAACGTCCCGCTGAAGGGTCGGGACCAGCGGCGTCCACGTCTCACCTGAGAAGAGGCCGACAAACCTTCTCTGGATGGGGAGCATCGCCCGCAGGATGGTACAGTCGCGTTGGTTCCAGCCGACCCATTGGCCGAAGACGTTTTCCCAGATCATCATGCCGCTGCCGTTCATCCAGGCGGTGTGCAACTCGCTGGAGTGGTCCCAGTTCCAGCGCCGGATCTGATGCTGGACATGGCGACGCTCGAACCATTTGTTCCGCAGCACCCCGGGCGCATGGCTGTCGTAATCGTCGGACCACCACTGCGCCCACGACAGGTGATGGTCGTGGACATTCGGCAACGGGAGCGCGATCTCGCCCTCCAGTGCCACGCCCGGGCGCGCCGCATCCAACCGCCGGCGGAATTCCGCGCCTGCCTTGTCCATCGTGTCCAGAAAGATGCCGTCGGCCTCGAGGTCAGCCACCATCTGGGCGAGCGACTCGAGGTGGTCTTCTCCGCCAAGGCGCGTTCCTTTGTCCCAAGGATTGTAGCAGAGGAAGACCTTGACGCCGCGAGCTTGGAAGCGGCGCACCACCTTTCGCACGCCAGGCAGGCCGCCGGGCAGCTCGCGATAGAAATCGAACTGATTGCGGTCATCCAATCCAATGCGTGGGTAGGCCTGCCAGAGCACAACGGCGTCATAGCCCCCAAAGGCTTTCGCTTCGGCATCGAGAAACTCCTCCACCCGATAACGGCCGCGACGCGCGTCCAGGAATCGCTCGTCGTTCAGCATCAGAAAGCAGCACGCGAAGCAGGAGGACACCCAGGCAAAGTCTGGCCGCCGGTAAAGCGCGTCCGAGTAGTTCAGCTTGGCGCGGGCCTCCTTTCGCATACTCGCCAAGGCATCGCGCCAAGCCGGCCATTGTGCCGCGTCTTTCGGAGCGTGGATGAGCGGATGGGGAAAGCCGTCCTGCGCAAGGGGAATCAACGGAGAATCCTGCGTGGCGATGGGAGTCTGGCCGCGCAGCGCTGGCGCCAGCAAGAAACCCGCGCCACTGCAGGCAAGGCGTCGCAGCCAGTCACGGCGGTTGAGTTCTGGCGCTGACGGCTGACGCGGCGAGCGGCGATTGGGGCCATTGCTCATGATTCTGGATTTGTCTCAAGGGGCCAGGTTTTGGTCCGGTACGGAATGCCCGCCGGGCAAGATGTTGCCACGCGTGGACGCTGAGGTGGGTGGCGCGGTCCAAAACGCCATCAGGATCTTGGCGAGCACCTGCTCGCCGTATTCGTTTGCGTGAACGGCGTCGCGGTAGAACAGGTGCGGATGCACTTGGGCCGAGCGCAAGTACTCCGCCCACGGCGTGGTCAAGTCGAGGTAAGCACAATGCTGTTCGACGGCGAGCAACTTGAGCGCCCGGCCGTATGCGCCCGTGCCGGAATGGGAGGCTTGCGCGAGCGCCACCGGATCGCGCGGGTCCGCCGTGCCGAACGCGCCCGACGCCAGCAGAATTTCCACTTCGGGCAAGCCGGCGCGCAACTGGCGGATGACCTCCCGGATGCTTTCGACGTCCCGCTGACTGATGCCGCCGATGATGACGAGGTCAGGCTTGCGCGGCAGAATGTAGTTCGCCACGCGATCCTCCTCGCGGTAATGCTGACAACCGCCGCCGCCTCGCACATAGACCGTGGCCTGAATGTTTGCCTTGGGATAAGCCTCCCGCAGCAGCGCGACCCACCCCGAGCGCATGGTGTCATTGATAATGCTGTCGCCGAGCGCGAGAATCCGCAGGTCTCCGCCTTCCGTCAGGGCGCGCCGCGTCCGCCGCAAATACTTCCAATCCGAGGGAGGTGCGTTAAAGCGTCCAGTCGGCATCTCCTTTTGAATCCTCTTGATCTGTTCTACCGAACGACAGGGCGAGTTGAAGATGTAGTAGTCGCTTTCCGCCGGCTCG
>CAZJTM010000346.1:0-3793 GCA_964548925.1 uncultured Verrucomicrobiota bacterium
ATGAAGGCGTTTATTCGAGTACAGACGAGGAATTTTCAGGGTCAACCTTCAACCAGCGGAGCGGAGGCCGCTACCGAACGAAGTGAGAGCGTCGCCGGAGCGAAGCAATCGAGAGCCCCGGACAACTCCCCCGCAGGGCGAGCCCTCGATGCGAGCGGCAGCGAGTCGTGGGTGAGGCCCGGAGGGCCGAACCAGGCGACACTGGTTGCCGGCAGCCTAGGGGAAATTTGTGCTCTTTCCTTTTCAATTCTCGATTGGAGGGGTATAATCAATTTGGACAATTTCAGCGAATCTATTTATCAGATAAGTTTTTGTCAGATGATAAGAAATGGGACGTGATGATTATGAAAATTAAACTAATACTTACTATTCATATAGTCACAGCTATTGTTCTCTCCTTGTTCTTCATTCCAGTTGTTGCGGAAACGAATATAACTCTGGCTGCTACACCTGCACTAGAACAAACGGCGACTCCTCATGCTGAATCTCTGCCATCGGAAAATACCATTATATTGAATTGGTTTTCAACAACGGGTATTGTATTTGGCTTACTCTTCCTTCTAGGAGCTCTCTTTTACATGCTGCTTCAGTATTCTCATCGACTTGACAACTCAGGCCCAATTGCTCAGGTTTACTATGAGGGACTTTTACAGAAGGAAAATGAAAAATATGAGAAATTCGTAAATTTTCGAGATTTCCGGGGGGAAGTAAAACAGGATCCATTATGGATGAAAGACAACCCTGTCCCAGAAGTACCCCAAGATTTGGAAGAGTATGTAACGTATTCTAGCGATCCATATTCCCCCGTATATCTTGATTACGGTCTATATGAGAAATTAGATAAGAATGACCTGAAGTATAAGAAAATTTTAGAATATCAAAGAAAAGTATCGAATTGGGAAAAAAAGCTCACCCTAGATAGCGATATACGGAGAGCGAAGGCTTTGGAAGAGGCTCACGCATTAGCAATAAAATCTGCTAAAGAAGGAATGGATTTTGATACAGGAGTTCTCCGTGGTAGAGGACCCGAATTTGTATTGGAATTCACAACAGTAGTAGTGATCATCTTTGCAGCCGTAATATTGGGGGTCTTGAATGTTCTGAGTACAGAACAGATTGGCACCTTGCTTGCAGCTATCGCCGGTTACGTTCTTGGGCGTGCAACGAGCCGTTCGAAAGAAGGGACGACTCAGGCTCCTGCTGCTGCAGATATGGTCAGTATTATAAATGCAGTCAGAGGAACCTCACCTGTAGAGGAACCTGGGAAAGAAGAGGAAACCAAGAAAGGAGAGGAACCCAAGAAACCCACTGGAACACCTAATCAATCGAATCCAGAAAAACCGTCGACCTGATGGGCGAAAAATATCATTCTTTTTTGTAATGATTCGTCGGAGTTAATCTTAAGTTGTGTAAAATATCCATATGGTTGCAGAATATCGTCAGACTCTCAATTTTTCTCCCTTTGGCAGGCTGAATACGGATCTCCCTTGGGAGAGGAGGAGCCCGATCCGGAGGATGCGGAGAGAGGGGGATACTTGCCTATCCCCCGGCGCGAGGCAAGGGCGGGGGAGTGGGAGTGAAATTAATGCATCAAGTCTATTTCCAAGTGACTGCAATAACATGAATAATCATTACGAGGATATTGTAACGAATGAGAGCCCTCCAATAAAAAAATAAGCGAAGAATAAACTTAATTTTGGATTTATTATTAAAAATAGTCAGGATTTTTGCTTTTTCATGTTTTGTTTAATTTCGTGGCTAACCCACTGGAAGATTTCACAAAATTTTTCAAAATTATTATCGTCCAATAAACCGTCCAATTGGGTCGCAGTCCAGGTATCTAATTTATCTTCTTTAAAGGAAAATCCCCTGATTCTATTAAGACGATTCACAAGATCTTTCCTGAATGCAGGGTTATCAAACGGTGGATATGTCTTGAGAAAATCGAAAGGAAGCCATAATTTTCCAGCTCCAATATCAAAAATCTTATAAAAATCATCCGTATTCGAAAGAATACCTAACTTAACCGACCCTTCTTTCGCTCCCCCAGTATATCGAATTGTATAACCATTATCGTCGCACCACGAAAGGAGTTTATCCACAACTTTTACAATTTTTTCTCCTTTTAACTGGCGAATCTGCTCTAAAACTAATTCTTTATCCCATATTTTAGATCTACCAGTCCGAGTGGCTTTTACATCGATGGCTTTCATCGTCTGGCCAACGATACGAGATACAAGGGTTTTTTGATTCTGTCCTGTGTATTGCTTGATTTCCATTGCGAGGACTTGAGCAGGGTTCATTTGTTCATTTAAAAATTCAACAATTCTCTGCAATTCGGGAGGAATGGCATCCGCAATAAAAAGTAATCGTAATTTCCCTTGTTTGATATTTGCATTCACTAGTTGCCAGAAATCTTCTGGATTGAAAGACCTCCCAAGAAAATTCAATAAAATCTGATCAGGATCCTGATCTCTCCCAAGACATGTCTCGCGAAAAGATTCAATAATATCCTGTATTTCCCAATATATGGCTGAATTTGCAGCGTAATCAAGCATTTGTGCAACTACTTCTCTTCTGATTCGCGTATCGGTACTTCGTTTGACCTCGACCAATGTAGGAATACCGTCCTGATCTAGGAAAAGGTGATCCAGAGCCCATCTTCCATCTCCCTCTTTACTGTCCGGTATACCCATTTCACGCTTGATTAATAGCCAACGTCTGGGAGAAGTAGGATCGATCTGTGTACCCGATATGAGATTCGGATAATCCTCAAGAAGAGATTGAAGAAGATCCTCTGAATTGTATTTTTGCTCAGTCATTTCCAGTAATTCATTATTCTCCTTTAAAAGGAAAATTTCACCACGCATACACGAAATTTCTTTCATATATAGAAATTATTTCTCATTTGGTTACGTCTGGACTTAGGAAAGTCTTCATTTACAACGACGAGCACGATGCGGAGCATGGTATGAGGGGCAGGAGAGAAAAGGCGATGCGATGTGAGCGAAGGGACCGAGCTTGGCCGTCATCATGAATTCGGATTAGTCGAAAAGTAGGCCCGTGATGTGAGCGGAACGGAATGGAGTGGAAACGAGCATGACGGGCCGTCATTATTTCCCGGAATCAGATGATATCGAGTGCCACCAGCTCCTCGATTTCTTCCTCTTCCTCGTCTTCTATTCGTTTTCTTTCCTTCTCTGAAAGAGGAGATGATCTATTAGAAGAACCAAAGAGATTGAACAGCCAGGAAAAGAATCCCATGAACCATTCTTCAGAGTGATATCCTAATAAAAGATATTGCGGTATAATTGACTATGAAATTGTTCACAATCGGCACTTCGAAAAAGAAACCTGAGGAATTTTTTGACTTGTTGATGAAAAATAAGGTGAAAACTGTTATTGACGTTCGCTTGCTGGATGGTTTCTACGCTGGATTTGCAAAAAAGTCGGATTTACCATATTTCCTTGACACTATTGCAGGAATTGAATATGCTGAAATGATTCAATGTGCACCATCGAAAGAGCTTCTCCAAAACTACAAAGAAGACAAGATTTCCTGGATGGAATATCGAAAACAATACATGAAATTTATTAAGGAGAGAGAAATACTCAAAGATTTTACCAAAAAGAAATTAAATCGGGCTTGTTTATTATGCGCTGAAGCTGAACCTGATTACTGTCACCGAAGAATCCTGGCAGAATATCTGAAACGTCATTTTGATGGCATTGAAATTGTGCATCTCTGAATTCCATTAACCAAACATTGTTGAATAGAATGCGAGGGATGGGA
>CAZJTM010000347.1:0-3792 GCA_964548925.1 uncultured Verrucomicrobiota bacterium
TGCTCAAGGATACGGGCGGCAACAAGCTGGAGGCCGCCAAACGCCTCGGCATTGGCCGGCAGACGCTCTACAACAAGATCAAGGCCTACGGGATCGAGGTGTAGCAGATTGGCGTTGGCTTGCGAGGGGGGGCAATCCAAGCCCCGGCGTCACCGGCGTCGTAGCGCGAGGGAGACGCTCCAGACGCACTCAGCGGCCGCTCCACTGGTAATCATATCCGCTTGGGGGGTCTGCTGCGCAAGGCAACCGGCCGGAAAGGCGGTGGAATCGGGTATAGGCCACATGGCCATCGCCGAATCCGGCCATATTCCACACGTGTTTGCCCAGTTCGTAGTCAAAGTATTTGTGATCATGCCATGCCTGCCCAATGAAAGCGGAAGCCTCAGCGACCGTGACGGTCTTGCTGGGTGATCGCAGGGAACAGAGCTTCAGGCCGGCGATTCCCGGGCGGGAGTGGCTATCGGCGTTGCCTCCATTGAAACGATACAGGTGGTATTCCATCTTGAATCGGCCTCGCGGCATGATGGCAAACGGCGGCAGGGGGCTGATCATCATGGACTGCTCGCTGGCTGGACACCAGAACACCCCACCGTTGGTCCATGCTCTCCCGGAGAGGCCCAGGTAGCCCTGAACCAGCGGCTTGTAGTCCAGCGCAACGAAGTTCGTATCCGGGAGCGTGTCGCCATGATCATCGCAGTACATACGCACGGCGGCATTGACTTGTTTCAGGTTGTTCACACAGAGCGCTCGGCCCGCCCGGGCTTTGGCCCGCGATAACACCGGAAACAGCAATGCCGCCAAGACGCCGATCACGGCCAGCACTGTGAGCAATTCGACGAGGGTGAACGCCCTTGTGTCTGGATTGTTGTTGTAGCGACTCACACTGGATTTAGACAGCCGCGCATGGAAAAGCTCACGCGGCAAAGTCGGGCCGAGCTTGCTCTACGGATGATCTGCGGCGCGGCGTTGCCCGGTGTCCAGCCACTGCGAGACAGCAGCGACCGTCGCCACGCCCTGCCTTGGCCGTGACGATTCAGTCGGAGCTCAACGCCAAGGCGCTAGAACGCAGAGCCCATAGCGCGAAACTCACAGCGGACGGGCAGCGGATCGGGCTCGCCAAACGATGCACATGGCCAACGTCCAGATCTTCCAAACCCTTTGCAGTGCTGTTTCCCAACGTTGTCGCGTCCTAATAGGCTTCACTAGGAGCGCGGTGGAGCAGGACAGGATAGAGCCACTCCAAGCACGCTGCCTGAACCCGCGCGACGCCGAGCGGCACGCGAACGAGAAACCGCTTTCGGCCAGTGGCTGCGAGAATCGCGCGGAGTATCTCCGGAAAAGTGAGCGTCTCCGGGCCACACACATCGAAGGTTCTGCCTGCGGCGCTGGGCTCGGTCAGTGCTCGCACAAAACACGCCGCCACCTCGCCGACTGCCACCGGCTGCATCTTCGCGGTCCCCGGCCCCGTCACTGGCAGGACCGGCGAAAGCCGCGCCAGCTTTGCAAACAAACTCACGAAGTGATCGCCAGGACCGTAGATGAGCGAAGGCCGAAAGACCGTCCATTCAAGTCCGCTGCCCCGCACGATTTCCTCCGCCGCCCGCTTGGTTTGGTGATAACGCGAGGCGGCCTTCGGTCGTGTGCCCAGCGCGCTCATGTGGATAAAGCGCCGAACACCCGCCCGTTTTGCCGCCCCCACCACGTTCTGCGCTGCCTGGACATGGACGTTTTCGAAGGTCTGCTTGCCAATCTCACTGATGATTCCCACCAAATGAATCACGGCGTCCACGCCCAGCATTGCCGTGTCCAGGGTTTCCGCCTGTAGCACGTTCCCGGAGAAAGCCGAGGCGTTGAACTCACTCGTTAACTTTCGCATCTGGCCAGACTCCGGACGACGGGCCAGCAAGCGCGTCGTGTGACCCGCCGCATGCAGTTCTTGCAGTACTTCCTGCCCCACGAACCCGGTCGCGCCTGTGACCAGGACCTTCATCTGGCGTTGTCGAGATGACGCCCGGTGTTCATTCCAGCCCGTACTTCTCGATCCACGCCTGCGGGAGCGTGCCGAAACTGAGCAGCCAATCGTTGAACCGCTGCAAGCTCCAACCGCGGCCCGCCACCAGCCGCTGGTGCAAGCGCGCATTCTCCAGCCGTCCCAGCCAGTAGCTCATCGGCACGGTGGGTTGGGCGGTGTACCAGTTCACATCGGCCTCGGCCCGGGCCTGCGTGAAACCGAGGTGCTTCCGCAGGTGTTTCACGGCTTGCGCGTGGCCATAACGCCCGGTTTGCAGCCGCAGGTCCACGAGGATGCGGTGGCAGCGCCAGAGCGCATCGTGCAGTTGTTGCACGCGCAGCCAGGGTGAGCCGTCAATCTTCAGGTCCACCATCATCTGCTCGCACCAGAGCGTCCAACCCTCGTAGAAGACGGCGTGGGCGAAGAGCCGCCGCCATTTGCGCGGATGGCGGTTCTGCGTGACGAACTGGAGGTGGTGCCCCGGATAGGCTTCGTGGGCGCAGGTGAGCGCCAGTCCGAAATGCTGCTGCTGCTCCGCCAACTTCTCCGCCTCGGTCTGCTTGAGCACGCTCAGGTCGTTGACCCAGAAGATGCCGCGCTGGCGTTTCTCAAAGGCGCCCGGCTGCGAGTAGGCGGCGGTGGGAATCAGCGCGCGGAGAAATTCCGGCACGGGCTTCACAACGAGTTCATCGCCTTTCGGGAAGGTGACGGCGCGCGAAGCGCGGAACGCCTTCGCCACGTCGTGCGTCGTGCGTTGGTAAAGCTCCAGCAATGGCTTCTCGGGCCGCCATTGACCGCGTAACTCAGCAAGGATTTCGTCGGCGCTGGCTTTTCTGCCGAAGCGGGCGCACTCCTTCTGGAGCAACGCACCGACGCGCGCGGCCTCGCCCAACGCGAGCGCTTCCACTTGTCCAAGCGTGTAATCCAGCCCGAGCTCATCCCGCACGCGCCGTTGCAGACATTCCGGGCCAATGGCAAAGGAGTTCTCCGGCGCCACGGGGCGAGCCAGGGCCGCCTCGCGATAGCGCTCCAAGGCTCTTTGCGCAGAGACAAGCAGCAGGGCATCGGAGGGCCGCGCTTCCACTTTGGCCAAGAACTGTTCCGTCCCCTTCAGCAACGCGGCAGCGCCGGCGACGGTTTGCTCCATCACTCGAAGCCAGACGCGCTCCGGCGTCGTGACCAGGCTGGCGGCTTCATCAAGAAAGTCGGGTACCTGTTTCAGCAACGAGCGCAAATTGCGCGCGGCGCGGGCCGGCTCGTCGTCGCCCCGCATCAATTCGTGAAAGAGAATGTTGAGCACCTGCTCGGGCGCGTTTGGTTCGAGCGTGTGCCGATGGCGGGCGTGGTCCTCGCATTCCTTGAGCAACTGCGACCGCAGGGCCAGCCGATCCAGTTGTTGCTCGTTCGTCAGGTCGCGCGGCGAAAGCCCGTCGAGTGCGCGCAAAACGGTCTGGCGGCCGCGTTCGCGCTTGGCGACGTAAGCCGGGGAAAGTTCGCCCAGTTTGCCCTCGGCGGCTTGGATGCCCATGACGGTGGCGAACGTCGGAGCATCCCGCAGCAGCGCTTCAAAGTAACGGTCCAGCAGTCCTTCAAAGGAGGTGGCGGTCTTGTTCATGGCGCAAGGAAAGCACGAACACCTCGCCAGCGCACGCGGGAAGTGGAGGCCTGTGGAGGACTCGCCGCCGTATCCATGCAGTGGGCATGCCGTGGCCGCGCCGCCCCATTGCGACGAGGCGTCGCAGCTACCTACCCGGAGTCCGACATTGGCCAGGGTTGCATCG
>CAZJTM010000348.1:0-3792 GCA_964548925.1 uncultured Verrucomicrobiota bacterium
CTCATGTCAGTTATGGTTTAAATTAATCAATGTATGGGATACAACCCGTAAATATCCTCAACAAATTATCCATCTAATCACTTACGAGCATTTACAATCATCAGCTCCCCCTACCATCTCCAATATCTCTATCTGTAACTAAGGATAGCAGATCATCCCCGCAAATTACAAAAGAAAACTATATATCAGCAATAATGCATGAAAAAATTTGTATTTCTTTCGCACTTTGAGGCTATGGCAACCGGAATGCTTTTAACTCCGGCAACAGGGGATGACGGAACTACCTGGTTTCGGGCGGCGCGCCGTTGGCCTTAAGGGCGCACCGGCCGTGTTCTCGATTGTGTGTAGTGTTTTATTTTTCATTATCCTTTTTTGAATATTTTTTTATAATTCCTTCCATCGCCGCTATTGACCTATCTGTTATCGCTCCCGGTTTAATGAATCTGTCTGCAGTGTGAATAAATGGAGGCATCAAGGTTTTATCAATTTTCTTGTAATGTGATTTTAAGATATCCCAAATCTGATTTTCTTTCTTTGCTAGTACATTTTCCAAATATTCCCAGTCTGATATATGCATTACAACTAAAGGGTGGATTTTATGGGGGTCAAAACCATCATTCTTCATAAGTTCTTCAAATCTACGATACAATAAATTTGGAATTAAAGGGGTTTGGAATACTTTGTCGTTTACGACAATTATCGGATAGAATTCCAATTTTTTACCAGTTTTTAATTTTGAATCAAAAGAATTTGAGCTAGTTAAAATTGTTCTTATTGAATTATAAGTTTGATTTACTCCAAAATCTTTGAAAAATTGCTCCCTATCATTGCGATACAAAGCATTTATTTCTCCGCTATACTTTTCATTGTCATAGATTGAACTTGATTTTACCTGTCCTACAAGAATTTTTTTATTTTGTCTTACATAAATGTCTGCAACTTCAATTTGTCCGGCTGGGGTATTGATTTTTAAATTGTTGAATAATAATGGTCCTGGGTGTTTAAGATGACTAAAACTATTTTCAAAAATTTCACATACATATTCTTCAAAGAATAAACCCAATACTGCTCTATAATGTTTGATGCTAAATTTTTCATTTCCTTTTCCATCTTTTTGAGGTTTTAAATAATCAAACCAAAAATCATTTATGAAAAAGCTGTAACTCTTATTTATCAAAAAATTAATGTCGAGAACGATATATCTTTTATCACTCTCTTTAAAAAATGGAGTTTTCTTAACCGTTAAAAGTTTGATAAAATCTTTGTTTTTAAATTGTTTACTACTCAGGTAATCTAAAAACTCATCTGGTTTTGCTGTGTTGTAAACAAATTCTGCAAAACTCTGTTCTTGACCGTTACCCATAGCGAGAGAAAGTAAATTATAAATAAATTCGTCTTTATCTATTTTTAAGGTGTCGTTAAAATATTTGTTCAATTCTGGACTGTAATCGGGATGATTCGATAAATATTCGATTAATCTTATGCCTTTAAATGGGATATAAAAGGGATTGTCTTCAATCATCAATTCATTAAGCGTTATAGCTGATGCGCTAATATTTTCGATTGTTGTTTCTTCTGATGGCAAGTCTTTAACTTTTACAACTTCTGAATTGACAGCTAAAAGGTATTTAAATATTCCATCCCAGACCTCAACTCTTTTCATATCGAAATTTTCTTCTTCAAGAAAATCTTCATTATTTAATATTTCTTCAAGTGCAAATAGATTTCCTGCACGATTAAATATTAAGGGATAATCCTCTTTACTTCTCGTGTATCTAGAAGCAATTTGTACATAATGTCGATGCAGATCTTTATCAATAGGACAAAAATACTCCAATTCATTTGCTTGAGTTTTTAACGATACATCATACTTCAATTGATTGTATGGTTTCAATCGATAATTTAAACCAGCTATTTCATAAAGTAATTGTAATTTTGGGATATGCTTTATTAAATCGAGTCTGTTCTCTGGTGGTTCGGAGTTATAGAAATGTTTGTAATCTAGTATAAGCTTGAGGTCTGGTAGCATTTTTTTGAAATTATGATTTTAACCATTTGTCATTGAACTTTTCTCTAAATTCCTCGATTAATTCTTCAAATCTAACAAACCCTTCATTTTTCATTTGCCTGGCAAATTTTGTGCTTTTTTCTGTCCCTATAATTGCAGACCAGTAATAGTGAATCATTCCAAAAGCATCCCTATCATTTAATCGCATTATCGTATAGCGAACACCATGTTTTAAACTCGCACTTGCTTTGTTGGAATCTAATATCGGATTAAAAACATTATCCATTAAATAATCCATTATTTGCTTTTCTTTTGAATCCATTATTGTAGTTTTTTTGTTCAACATTATACACAACGTTTTTGGGCTATATACTCGGGTGGGTTTCGGAGTGCAAAACTGTCTATCTGCAAAGAACTTGAATAGAAACTCAAAACTTCAAGTTTGCTCGTCACCTCGCCTGAAGTAAAACCGATGATAACGGCTGCTCTACTTCTCGTCTCGAAGTTCCGTCCATTCACTTTAGCTTCACTTCTTCCCAACCTGTTTTACTTTTATGTTTTGCTGTAAAATATTTTATAGGCAACCCATGAACGTCTGCCAGTTTTTTTAATGTCGGCTCAATTACATCACGTTTCATTGCTTTATAATTTTTCTTAAACATAAACTGGTAAAAAGAAGCCCAAAAAATAGCTGCATCGTCAATGTTGATTTTTTTGTCAGAGCCAATTAGAGAATAACAGCCTGTAGTCTTGAAAATCGCATTTGCTAAATTTTCGTTAGCTGATAAACAAGCAGAAAGAAAAAGCCGCTTCTTAATTAAGTTGTTTTTTAAATGTCCTGCTAGACTACAAAAAGGGATGTTGTCTAAAGTTGTCCCGATAGATTTTGCGCTTCCATGACATGAAATATGCAGATAGCGATAATTCAAGTCATAGAACTTCCTTAAAAGCTTTATAAACTCTTTCTCTGTCCTAATGTAAAAATACCTATGCTCAATGCCGGACATTGTAAGTATTTTAGAAATAAGTTGTCCTTCATAATATTCGTTTTCTTCATCTTGGAAGTTTAAGCTCTCAATAATGAATACCTTTGGTTCTGTATGGTCAGATGAACTCATGCGTCTTGTTTTTCAGTTTTTGTTTTAGGAAGTCGGTCATACAATTCCTTTCTCCACAGGAAGAATATATTTTGGTTATAACCAGCTTGTCTTAATACGAAGCGTTTCTCAAATTCTGCCTCGTTTTCAAACTTTAATTTCCAAAACTCCAACAACTTTATTCCCATTGTCTTGCAGATGTAGTTCAAATCCGAACCTAAATAAACTATTTGTGGAATTCTCTCGTCCACTTTCAGAATGGCTGACATTGCGTTAAAAAATTCGTCTTGTGTTACTTCTACTTTTCTGATTTTGAGTTTCATTATTTGTTGTTTTGATTGTTTCGTATCTGTTAGTTTAATGTTAGAACTGTCCCCAAGAGTTGGGCTAACTCGTAAATATCCTCAACAAATTATCCATTCAATCATTTACAATAATCTGCTCCCGCTACCATCTCTAATATCCCTATCTATATCTCAGGGAGCAAATTACCCCCTAAAATTACAAAAGAAATTTACATATTAGTAATAATGCATGAAAAAAGTTGCATTCCATTCATACTTTGTGGCTATGGCAACCGGAATGTTTTTAACTCAGGCACCGGGCAAAGCAGTGATACCTGGTTGCGGGTGGCCGGTAGGAGAGGATATTCCTGAGCTTCTGCCGAAGGACGCACTGGTGGGCTTT
>CAZJTM010000349.1:0-3775 GCA_964548925.1 uncultured Verrucomicrobiota bacterium
ACGGCGGAGGAATTGGTAAAGGCACTGACGCAGTGGGGCGTGACCCGCGTCTGCCCGCTCGGCCAGATGCAACACCCGCCGCTCGCCTGGCGGCACGACGGTCGCCCGGCGCTCGGCGACCTGGTCAGATGGACGGATTGGGAACGCCCGTTTTGATCATGAATACCGCGGATGAACACAGCGGGGCTGTCGCCGCAGCCAAATCCGAAATCCGAAGCTCGAAGTGCAAAACAAATCCGAATACCGAAAGCCGAAATCCAAAACGGACGCACATCAGTGATGAAATCCCGGGGGAGTCACGCAGAGGCGAGGCTTTACCTGCCTTCTGATGGGAGAAATCCAACTTCGCCTTGAGCTTGTTGGAAGCCCTGTCCAACGGCGTTTGTCTGCGGTCCAACGATGGGATCTGGTGGATATGAAAATGGAATTGCGAAAGACGTTTCAATTTGAAGCCGCGCACCTGTTACCGCGGCTGCCGAAAACGCACAAGTGCCGGCGCCTGCACGGGCACAGTTTTCAGGTGGATATCGTGGTAGCGGGTGAATGCGATCCCAAGCTTGGCTGGGTGATGGATTACGCGGACATCTCAGCGGCGTTCAAACCGCTCTGGAAAAAGCTCGACCACCGCTACCTGAACGAAGTGCCCGGACTGGAGAACCCGACCAGCGAGGCCATCGCAGCGTGGATTTGGAAACGGCTAAAGCCGAAGCTGCCCCAACTCGCCCAGGTCGTCGTGGCGGAAACCTGCACGGCGCGGTGCGTGTATGGCGGGGAGTGACTACCAGTTGCCCCAGTAATACACGTAGGAGGAGGCCTGGTTGGTCGCCATCTGGCTGATCTTCTTCCACTGCACCGAGCTGTCCAAGTAGCCGACATTCCCGCCCATTGCCCCGGCATCCTTGGCGGTGACGCCCGCGTAGGTTCTCGCCCAAGAGCTTCCTTCCACCTGAATCGAGCCACCCCTCGTATGCGGCGCGGCGCGGGCGCCGTCATTCCCCCAATGATTCGAGTCCGCCAGGATGGCGAGGAGATTGGTGCTCGTCTGGCTGGTCCGCCTCGGGGAAATCCACTTGTAATACGCGTCAATGTTCGGCGACGTGAGGATACTGGCCGGATAGGCATCGCCGAGGTACTGATAACCAATCAAGAACCCATAGCTCGCGCTGTAGCGGCGCAGGTAGTTTTCATTGAACTTGAAGTTGGGGCAGTCGAGCACATGCTCGTTGCCAGAATACCGGACGAGGTTGGTCCAAGTCAGGTTGGACACACGGACAGAATGCCAGAGATCTTGATTCTCGCGCCCTGGCGGGACTTTGTCGCTATTGTCCATGCCATACATCTGAATCGCCAGGAGACACTGGCGCATGTTGCTCTTACAGGCGGCGCGCTTGCCCTTCTCCTTGGCCGAGGACAACGCCGGCAACAGCATCGCCGCCATGATCGCGATGATCGCGATGACCACCAGCAACTCAATCAGCGTAAACGCGAAGCCGCCGGGCGACTTCCTGGTCTGGAAATCGAGGTGTTTCGCAAGCGTCCGAAACCGGTTCATGTCGGGAGCATTGGCGCCGGGCGCGACTTCCGCAACTCAAAAAGCCACAGCAAAGACGCGGCGTTCGGAGCACTGCATCGCCCGAATCAGCCGCCGCGCATCGCAGCCGCGCTTGTGAAAGCGCGGAGCGGAGCGTAGTCTGCCGCCATGTTCAAGCGGCGGTGCAGACGATTTCTCCTAGTGGTAGCGGCGCTGGCCATTCTCGTCGTTCTGTTCCTGGTGGTAGAGCGCGTGCGCGGCCAGATTTCGCTCGCCCGCTACAAGAAAGCACTCGCAGCCCGAGGGGAGAAACTGACGGCGCGGGAGCTTCATTCTTCCGACGCAGCCAGCGAGAACAGTGCGCCGGCGGTATTTGAAGCAATCAAGCGGTTGAGCAACGGAGTCGTGTTGCCGGACCACTATCCACCCCAGATGCAACTGACGCCTTCCGGGCACGCCGTCGTGGGATTCCGCGAACCCGACTGGGTGGAGACCGGGCAGACGTACCATTGGGACGATTTGGCTGCTGACCTGAAGATTAACGAGACAGTCATCAACGAAATCCGGAGCGGATTGGAGAAGCCGGTTCTGAACAACCGGCTGGACCTTTCACTGGGAGCAAAGCTGCCCATCCCGCACTTGTCTCCGGCCAAGAGCTTGGCCCGTTGGTTCGGTGGAGGGAGTCAACTTGCCTTGCATGCGGGCAACACGCATGCCGCGTTGCCGGACCTCCTGGCGCAGACCCGACTGCCGCGCTTGCTGGCGGAGGACCACATTCTCATCAGCGAATTGGTGCGGATCGCTCTCGCGGCCATCGCCAAGACCGGCACGTGGGAAGCCCTCCAGGCTGAAGGATGGACAGACGACGACTTGACCCACCTCCAAAAGGCATGGGAGCAGCCGGATTTCATTCGAGGCATGGCCCGCAGCTTGGAAGGTGAACGCGTTTACATGGCCGCCGTTTCCGCGGCCATGAGGCGATCCAACGATGAGACCTACGGGGCTCTGTTTGGATGGAAGCAGTACCTGCCGGTCGAAGATGCCGACCGGTCGCTGTGGGACCACTTGCCCTACGCCGAGGAGATCGCGGATTTCCTGAAGAAAGCGGTGTATTGCCGCGTTTGGCGGTTTGCTTGGTCGCATCAGGATGAACTGCGGAGTCTGAAAGCGACGCAAGGCGTGCTCGAACTTGCCCGCCGGGCGTCGGTCGAGAAATCGCTGGCCACCGTCCACAAGGCTTTCGCTCGCCTGGAACAGGCATCCACAAACCGGAGTCTCTATGACACGCTCCGATTCCCCGAACCATGGTCGGACGGGGGAACGCTACCTCGCGCCGTTAGCAAAGCCCTGCGTGCCGAAACCGACCGCTCGATGACCATCTGCGCCATCGCGCTGAAGCGGTATTCGCTGCGGCACGGCAAACTGCCCGACAAGCTGGATGCACTTGTGCCAGAGTTCGTTTCCGCCGTGCCGGTGGATTACATGGATGGCCAGTCGCTGCGGTATCGCCTCAATGCCGACGGCAGTTTCCTGCTCTACTCCGTGGGCGAGAACCTGACCGATGACGGCGGCGACGTTTCAGCGTTGCCCGATCACGCGGGCTCTCGCAACCTTTGGTTCAAGAAAGACTACATCTGGCCCGCGCCCGCGACCCTGGAGGAGGTCGAGGCGTATCGCCAAGAGGCGGTGAAGCAATGAACTGTCGCATGGCTTGCGAGGGACTGGACGGTTGCGTAAATTGCCGCCATGACTTACAAGGCCATCATTCATCCGGAACCTGCAGGCGGATATTGGGGGGAAGTGCCGGCGTTGACAGGCTGTTATTCGCAAGGCGAAACGGTGGAGGAATTGTTGGCCAATCTCCGCGAGGCGGCACAAGGTTGCCTGGCCGCACTGCGCGAAGAGGGGCTCTCGCCTGATCCTGAAGTGGAAGTGGCCGATTTGGCACTATGAGGCCGATCACCGGTCGGGAACTTTGCCGTCGGCTGAATGAAGCTGGCTGGTCGCTCAAGCGCATTCATGGTAGCCATCATATTTTCGGTAAACCGGGCGAATGGAAGATCATCAGTGTGCCAGTTCATGGCAACCAGACCCTCAAGCCGGCTTGGCCAATCGCATCGCCCGCGACATCGGAATTTCGTGGTGAATGTTCCTCCGGAGAACTTTTGGCGCATCCTTTCCAATTGCATGCGGATACGGACGTAAACGAGGTTGTTCCCTTCCGCCCGTCCGCTATGCTTTCGC
>CAZJTM010000350.1:0-3753 GCA_964548925.1 uncultured Verrucomicrobiota bacterium
GTATTCCCATATACGCGAGGATCATTGAGAGATGATCGCATTCTTTGACAAGATAACGTATGAATACATGCTGCCCGACGATTCGGGCCAAGGGCAGAGCCGCGGCGTATAGCGGGATGGCGACTAAAGAGCGAACCGTGCTCCAACTCAAAAAAGGGACGTTCTGAGCTTCTGTCATTCCCCGCGTAAAAGCTCTCTTTAAATAGTAAGATTTCTTCTGACGTTCAGGCGGGATCGTCTCATGGACGACAGCCTCGTTACACCATATGAATAGATGCCCCGACTCAATTAGCTTCTTGAAGAAGGCAGCGTCTCCCCCGCCCGATCGCCCAAATCTTGGATCGAACCTGAAGTTCCGGTCGGCGAACAGCGACCTTCGGAGAAGCGCATTTCCGGTCCGAGTATACTGCGAATCGGTAAGCGGTGTGCCGGTGGTGAATTCCTGACGCTCCAAGAGCTTGCTCTTGACAAGCCAATCGGGAGGCCTGTCGCTAAAGTGCGGCCTTACAGGCCCTAATACTCCTGAGGCCGTCGAATCCTTGAGGGCGAGAAAAAGCGTTAAAAGCCAATCTGCATCAGGGAATTCGTCATCATCGATCAACGCGATGAGATCGCCATGGGAGTTGTCTATGGAACGGTTCCGGGCGAGGGATATATTCCGCTCGTTTTCAACGTGATAGGAGATCGGAACCGTTTCGGTTCGTTGAGCCCTGGCCACAGTTTCGTTCGCGGAAGAAGCCGTGTCGTTATCGACGACCGTTATGGATACCGTGAAGAGCCCATCGGTGCGCTGCTGAACGAGCTTCTCCAGGAGTTGGCCCAGGAGGACAGGGCGCTTGTAGGTGCAAATACATACAGCTATATGGACTACGGGATCTGACATGTCGTGAGCATGATAACCTCGCATATCTAAGCCGTCAATATAGCAAATCGGCGAGGATAGCTCCGGTCGACAGGTCTCCTGTTGAAAAACAGTGCCGGAAACAATAGAATCCTGGAGGCATCACGACTCAAGCCTCATGAATAAACTTGATCGAGGGTATACCACCGAAATCGATTCGATCGGCAAAACCGAATGGCACTCTATCTTAGCGGGTTTTGCCGACGCGAATATCTATCAAACATGGTCTTATGGTGAGGTCTCCTGGGGCCCTCAACGACTCAGCCATCTCATTCTCCGTCGCGAAGGCCTTCCCGTGGCAATGGCCCAGTTGAGAATTTGGCGGTTACCTATCCTCCAGAAAGGGATCGCCTATCTGAATTGGGGGCCGCTCTGGCGGCCCAGGATCGACAACGACCACTTAGTCTGCCTTAAGAACATGATCCGTGCTCTCCGAAACGAATATGTCTCGAAGCGAGGCCTGATCCTGCGGATGCAGCCCAAGATCATCGAGGACGCTTACAGCCAACGTATCCTGTCCCTGTTCCGGGAGGAGGGTTTCCTTCGGACCCCTGACCCAACGCGGACCTTTCTTGTCGATCTGCGCCCTTCGATCGAGGATCTGCGGAAAAATCTGCATCGCAGTTGGAGGAGGTCTCTGACCTTTGCTGAAAAGCAGGGCCTGATCTTGGAGGAAGCTAAGGACCAGGAACATTACGATCTGATCCTCAAGATCTACTCTCAGATGAAGACCAGAAAGAAGTTTTTCGGAAACATGCAATTGGACATGCTTGAAGTCCACAAGGACCTCCCGAGCGAGCTCAAACTTAAGATCATGCTCTGTATGGACGGGGGCGAGGCGGTCTCGGTTTTAGGTTGGTCAAATCTCGGGATCATATGTACCCCCCTTATCGGGGCGACCGGAGACCGCGGCCTCCTCGCTAAAGCCTCATTCCTTCTGTGGTGGGAAATGGTCCGTGCGGCTAAAGCTCATCAGGCAGCCTATTGTGACACCGCGACCGTCCATGAGAAAAGGAATCCTGGCGGGCATTTCTTCAAGCAGGGCCTAGCCGGAAAAGACGCCTTGGAAACGCGATACATCGGACGGTTCGACGCGCACAGGAATTTTTTAGCGTATGGATTTCTCAGGACCGCCCTTGGTTTCCGAGAAAAGATAGTCAACACTGCCCGCCGGATCAAGATCTGGAGCCGAAGTGATCGATCGTGTGACAGTTCCTGATGGAGTCGGAAACAAGATAGGTTGCTATATCCTGGACACGATCGAATCGATGAGGAGTCGGAACTTGGTAATATCCAATACGAACAAGGATAAGCCGAAGGCAAAAAAGTGGAAGGTCAGGACCGTGCCTAGGATTGTGCTAGTCTTGGACCTAAAGTAACTCTGTAACTTGGCCGACCGCACCTTCCTCTTCTCGCGCTGATAGACCGTCAGGACGGCGATGCCGATCCCGTGGTAGGCGCCCCAAAGGATGAAATTCGGCGTCTCCCCATGCCACATGCCGCAGAGAATGAAGGTGACGATCATGCCCAGGTTGGATAGAAAGACGGGGTGGCGGCGAAAATACTCGAAGCCGCGGAACTTCCGGACGATGGGCCAATAGATGTAGTCGACCAGCCAGCTGGTCAGGGACATATGCCAATTGGTCCATAGCTCGCGGATGTTGCGTTTGAAGAAGGGATTGTTGAAATTCTCCGGCAGCTCGAAACCGATCAACCGGGCGCACCCGATCGCGAGGTCCGAATATCCGGAAAAATCGAAGTAGAAATAGAGGGCGTAGGCATATAAACCCAAGACGGCGCTCCCAATCCCTGTCCCGGATAAAACATCCGGGTTAGTGGCCAGGATATGGGGGTAAAGGACCTGGGCCAGGACGAACTTCTTGAAGAGCCCGTGGACGATACGCTCTCCCGCTGCGCCTAGGTCCTTTTTCAATCGGGGGACAGACGCCGCACGGACCTGGGCGGCGAACCCGTTATAGCGGTTGATCGGGCCGCTTAGAAATGAAGGGAAGAAGATGATGTAATCCAAATAGGTCAGAAGGTCGGGGCCTTCGATCTTCCTCCGGTAGGATTCGACGAGGAAATGGATCATCCGGAACGAAAAATATGAAACCCCGATCATCCGAATCAGATCGGTCGGAGGGCCGGCCGAGGATCCAAGGTCGGCCATGAAAAACGCCTGGACCGGCTTGTATTTGAAAAAGGCCAGAAAGGTTAGAACGGCGGATATGCCGGCTCCCGCCACGATCTTTCTCCTGGGACTTGAAGCGGGGCTGGGGTCCTTGGATAACTTCGAACCGATGACATAGCTCAATAGGGCGATAGCCAGGACCAAGCCCAGAGAGTACGGGCCGAACCCCGGCAAGGCGAGTAGCATCAACGCCGATGTCATACCCAGGAAGAGGCGCCTGCCCGTGCCCAAGCGACCAACGGCCCGACCGCCGGCCGCGATGAGGATGGAAAGCCCCCAGAACGGCAGGCTAGAGAAAAAATCGAAGTTCCAGTTGAATGAGCTCATGCGTAAGGCGAAGATCTGGCGCATTATATAGGGGCCCGCCTTCCGGAGTCAAATTAAGCCTCTTCGGTCTTACTCAAGAATTGAAAGAGACTCCCGTGGCCTGATATAATTAACAGGCGGGAGGCTAAGGGCTATTCGATGAACAATATCCAAGGGCGATTCTTCCATAATATTGTCAGGCTTCTCCTCGTATTCTTGACTGCAAGCCTCGATCTGGGTTGTGGCGTCGTCGGCATCGATGAGCCCGTCCCGCCTCAAGACGAGATCATCCCCGCCGAACGGGTCTACGATTGGGGGTCTTACAGCGGCGTGCCGGGCGGGATCCCGAACCGGA
>CAZJTM010000351.1:0-3741 GCA_964548925.1 uncultured Verrucomicrobiota bacterium
AGGTACATAAGGTTTAGGTCAAATTATGGTTTAAAATTGCTTGCAATTTTATGTAATCTTTCTGTCAATGCATCGACATCTTCATCTAAGGTTTTAAGCCAATTATTAAATTCAATTTCAAATCCGTTTTTTAATGAAGAAAAGTTTAGCACTCCAAAAACATAGTTTTTATCCTGAATTGTAAACATATTTTCTAAGAATGATATTGTTGCCTCAATCAGTTTTATTCCTGCTTTCATGAATTCACTTTCAAAAAGAAGTTCTTCCGGTTTTCGTGTATAAATATGAATGTATTGAGAAAGTTTTAATTGAAATTCTTCTGCCTTTTTAAACTCAAATGGTTTTATCGGTGAATCAATAAGAATTACTTTTGAGAAGGCTTCTGTAAAAGCTTGGTATCTAAATCTTAGTGCTTTGTATTTTGAATTTACTTTTTGAATGCCATTTTGTTTCTCAATTAATTCTTGCCAGTCTGTGTTTAACGATTCATGGGCTGCCATTACAAGAATTTCAAATTCAACCCGTTCAATAATCATTCTAGCTTCTAACGCAGCATAAGAAATATAGGTTGAGCTTTTAAGTTTTAATGCATTTCCCAATAATGTACGCATTTGTAAAACTGTCCAATGAAGATTATGTTCTCTTTTGTACGGATTAAATGGGTTCATCTAATTTCCTAATAAATTGTCCATGAAATCACTTTCAATTACTTCATAGTCAAGTAGTCTATAAATTTACTTGAAATTGATTATATGAATCTTTGAAATAATCTTTCCCTTTTGCATATGAAAATTTTTGATCTTGGTCAAAACTTCGGTACTCCTTTAATTTTGCCATCCCTGGTAATAATGCTTCGTCAAGTTCAATGTAATTGTAACTTATCTGGTTACCTCTCATGTCATAATACAACATTAATCCTTTAATATTCTTAATCGTGAGATTTGTATTATTTTTTAAAGAAATAGATTCCTTAAATTCAGAACCTGATTTTTCAAAGAATGCTAACGAAACGCTGTTTTGATTTTTAGTTGTACTTGAAACATTCGCGATTTGAGGTTCCCATTTGGTCGTTTTACTTTTTATATCATTAATTGCATTGGACGGAATTGCAAAATTTAAGTTTTGAGAATCATGCAATGTAAAAGTTGAAATGCCAATTACTTTTCCGTTTGAGTCTAATACAGGCCCACCGCTACTTCCGGGTGAAATTGGGGATGTAATTTGAATTAAATTATAGGTCTCGGATAATTCTCTGATTCCACTAACAATTCCAGTCGAGATTGTACCTTCCAGCCCTTTTGGATTGCCAATTGCTAAAATATTATCTCCAATTTCAGGAGTTACTGTGTAAAGTTGCAAGCTGGTTGAATTCATTGTTCCAACTTCCAGAATTGCTACGTCAAGTTCTTCAGAATAGCTTTTTACTCTAACATTTTTAGATTTTGCCTGTGTCCCAAGATTTTTTATTACAATTTTATTCGAGCCCTCAATTACATGATAATTCGTTGCAATCAAATTTTTCTCAAAATAAAATCCACTTCCTAATGCGAGAGGAGTTTGATTTGAATCGTATGTCACAATTAATACAATTGAAGATTTTGATTTATTGTAAATTGTTTTTACGTCCTGTGCTTTCAATCCTGTCGTAAGGATTGATGCCAAAAAAAATATTATTAGTCGTTTCATATTTCGGTTTTTTAAAATGTGCCTTAACGAAAAAAAATATGCGTATGTTGCGGGATTTCAAGGCTCTATCGTTTCAAAATTGCACATATGTTTCTTTCTTGCACAATGTTTCAACCTACCACAAAAGCCCGCAATTATCGCATATTGTATGTTATAAGCATTTATTTATCATTGTTTTATGTTATTCTAAAATTATTTTCAAACTATCATTTTTCAATCGTTTATACAACCAATTCTGAACAATTTTATATTCATATGTATTTAGTTTTGATATAGTTTTTAAATTGACGGTTATCGTTGTATCCATTTTTGTTTTTTTTGTATCGTAATAGATTATCTGATTAGCACTAAACGATTGTATTTTAGGATTTATAGCATTTATTTCTTCGGAAATCTCCTTAATCGGATATTGAACCGATTTTAATGCAAGTATTTCATTTTCCAATAGTCTTATTTTCTCATCTTTGTCGGCAAGTGCTAATTCGTTTTTGCGATAAATTTCTTCAATAATTCCGGTTTTTATTTGACTAATATCAATGATTTCAGCATTTTCAAATCCTTGTTTAATAATAAGTTTTGTTCTGAATAATGAGTAATCTGGTAATTTTTTTACAAGTTTTTCTATTGTTTTATTATCTATGGTTTCACCTGTCAACAAAATTATTATTTCGCTACTGTCTGATTGATTGTATTTAAAAGTTTTATTTATCAATTGGGTTTTATCAAAAACAATTTCTTTATTTACAAAATTGCTTGCATTACTTTTAAAGACTGTTTCTTTGATAATTTTATATGCAAAATAAATACTTGGTAAAACTGTAATTATCACAATTATATAAATGTATTTTCTAACATTATACGATTGTGTTTTATCAACAATTTGCTTTAAAGGAAATTTTAAAAAACGAACAATCAAAAATGTTGATAAACTTATCATAACAGCATTTATAAAAAACAAATAAAATGCACCTAAAAAGTAATAAATATTTCCGGTTGCAATACCAAAACCGGCAGTGCAAAGCGGCGGCATTAATGCCGTTGCAATTGCAACGCCCGGAATTGCGTTTCCTTTTTCTTTGGTTGCACCTGCAACAATTCCAGCCAAACCACCAAAAAATGCAATCAGCACGTCGTAAATGGTTGGTGTGGTGCGTGCAAGTAATTCTGATTGTGCTTCGTTCAAAGGACTAATGAAAAAATAAATTGCTGATGTAAAAACACTTATTACTACTGCAATAGACAGATTTTTTAATGATTTTTTCAGTAAAACAAAATCGTAAATTCCAACGCTTAATCCTAAACCCATTATCGGGCCCATTAATGGTGAAATTAACATTGCACCAATAATTACGGCTGTGGAATTTACATTTAAACCAACCGATGCAACAAAAATCGCAAATATTAAAGTCCAAACATTTATGCCTTTAAAATCAACACCTTTTTCGATAGATGTAATTGTAGCCAAGTTGTCATCTTGTTCGTGGCTAAGATTAAATCTATCTTTTATAAACCAAATTATTACGGTAATTAATCGTTTCATTATTTTAGTTTAGTTTCATTGCTTATAACGTTCTGCGGCTATGGGCTGCGGCCGTATTTTTTGCTAAAATGTTCATTTGAAAAATCATACCCTTAAAATTACAAAATCATTTCCAAAGTTGCAACTTCACCAGGCCGTTGCCTATAGCCGCTGTTATGGTGTGTTGCGCTCATCATCTAATCGGCTCTGCAGCAGCATTTGGCATGTAAATTTGTAAATCAGGTTTTTGCAAATTTCGTGAGCTATCCCGCTTTTCATAGCGTAAAAACTATCAGGTTGCCAATATGCCAGAGCGGGATTGGCATCGAAATTTGCCCTCACAAATTTCATGACAAATGCGGTCAATGTGCTAAAAACCATTTTTCATTATTTACCCGGTTTTTGTTGTATTGGTTTTAAAAATCTGATTTCAGATTTATTCTGATTTTCGTTTCAGAATTTCATTTTTCAAAAACCGGTAAAAATTGTCAAAGAACGGTAACTAAAAAATTAACTTTTCGCAATGAACCATAACG
>CAZJTM010000352.1:0-3737 GCA_964548925.1 uncultured Verrucomicrobiota bacterium
CGCGAGATAGTGAAAACCGCAAAAACGAACTAGAGGGACGGGGATATGCAGAACCCAGGGATTCCACGCTTTACGCCGAGATCAAGGATCATTTGTCCGAGTGTCGCTTGTGTCGGGAACGTGCTGTCCGTGTTGAGCAGACGTTCCAAGTCTTGCTTTCCCGCCTGCACGCAATTCGCACTTCAAGCACGCGCCCGTTGGCGTAGTCCCGAAGGACTACCGCAACGGGAAGTCGCGTCCAAACGGTTGCGTGGACGATGTAGTATTGCAGACATTCGGCGGGGGACAGGTCGAGCCAGCTTGTCGAACGCAGGGTCAGGAGTTTTTCCGGTGGCAGACCTGACGCGTTCCGTTCGATCAGTTTGGGGAGCGCACGCGCCTCGCGTGCGACCCGGCTGCGCCTCGCAGTTGGGATCCCGCCGTGGCGGGACGCGCCATCGCGCGTTGAATCAGGCGCGGTGGCGCGCCCGGGCGCGGTGGACGAGGGCGTCAACCGCCGCACGCGAGGGGGCGCGTGCATTCCCCATTGCAGAAACTCAGAGCCGTCTGTGCGACAGGAAGTGGCGGTCAACTTGGCGGTGGTGGCGGAGAAGGGATCTCGTGTGGTTCGCGTATTTCGCGGTTGAATCGTGCCGGGTCAGGAGACCGGCGCTCCGGCGTGGTGGATTGCACGCGGTGGCCAATTTCCCGCCGGGCGGAAGGAATTACCAGTACCACGACCACTTCATTTCGTTACGTGGTAGGGCGCGTCACTCCCTTCGCGCCGTCCAGAAAACCCGTTGCAGACCGCGGCGTACCCCGGAGTGACGCGCCCACCTGTCTCAACGGCGATGTGCCGAAATGTGTTTGTCGCTGTGCTGGACACGGTTTCTTGCGCTCAAAAACTGTCTGGCTTGGGCGCAGGTCGGTTGTGCAGAGCTCAGCGTTCGCACGCAGGTTATTGACTCGCCCGGACGCGTGCAAAGAGTCCTCAAAGCCTGTCTGAAAACCACCCGGTGAGGGCGCCGGGCCTACAATTAGCTCTTGTGGCGACCCAGTAGCCCGTGTGTCCCCACACGGCGTTTTGCTGGAGTTCTCAAACAGGCTCTCAGCGCAAACGCGTGGACCAGCTTCGAGATGACGGAGGTGCTATTCAAGGCGGCGGTCCCGACGAAACGGGCTTGCAGACAGGGCGGCTTGGACCACGGGGAAACCGGGGCGAGAAGTAGGCCGGGCGGCAGGAGGTCTGCCGCCCGGTTGATTCGCACAGAGCCGCCGCCGCGCTATTCCCAAATCATGTCTGCCACCGTGCGACCGGCCGGAATGAACGGCAGTACGTGTTCGGTGTAGGGCACGATCACGTCCAAAACGTAGGGTTCGTCGGCGTCGAGCATGCGCTGCATGGCGGCACGGAGGTCCTTCTTGAACATCACGCGCTCGCACTTGACGTTGAAGCTGGCGCACATGGCGACGTAGTCGGGATAGATTTCCTTCCGGTGCTGTGGGTCGCCGAGGTAAGTGTGCCCGCGCACGCCGCCGTAAAAACGATCCTCCCATTGCACGACCATGCCGAGGTGCTGGTTGTTCAGAATGATCGCCTTGGCGTTGATCTTCTCGATGTGCGCCGTGGCGAGCTCCTGGGCGTTCATGAGGAACGAGCCATCGCCGTCAATGTCCACCACCTGCTTGTCCGGACGGGCGACCTTGATGCCGAGCGCCGCCGGGTAGCCGAAGCCCATCGCACCCAAACCGCCGCTGGTGATGAACTGGCGGGGATACTTGTATTTGTAATGCTGGCCCGCCCACATCTGGTGCTGGCCCACACCCGTGGTGACGATGGCCTCGCCTTTCGTCAATTCGTAGAGCAGCTCCACGACCATTTGCTGCAGGATGATCTCGCTTTCCATGCCCTTGAGATGATCGCGCATGTGCTGAGATTTCATCACCTCCTCGGTGACGCGGTAGCCGAAGGGTGCCCGGGCCTTCCACTCGGCGATTTGCGCGTGCCAGGGGGCAAATTGTTTTTGGAGCGGGCGTTCGCGGAGCATCGCGTTCAAGCGGTGCAACGCGTAACGGATGTCACTATGCACGGGCAGATGCACGCGCCGATTCTTGTTGTGTTCGGAGGTGTCAATGTCCACGTGAACGATGGTGCCGTGTTCGCAGAATTTATCTGCCTTGCCCGTCACGCGGTCGTCAAACCGCACACCAAAGGCCAGCAGCAGGTCGGCGCCGTCCTTCACCTTGACCTCCGGGTCGGTGAAACTCTTACGATGCTTGAATTCGCCGTTCACGGCCCAGTTGGCGAACGCCGCGCCATGCATGCCCAGCCAGCGGAGCGAGAGCGGATCTTCTTCCGGGAACGCGCCGATGCCCATGAGCGTCGTCGCCACCGGAATGCCCGTGTGTTTCACAAACTCGCGCAACTCATCAGCGGCATTGGCGGTGATGATGCCGCCGCCGCAATAGAGCACCGGCCGCTCAGATTTTTCGATCAGGCCAATGATTTCGTTCAATTCGAGGTCACTGGCGTGGGGTTCGGGATCGTAGCCGCGCAGTTTCACTTCGCTGGGGAACACCGGCTGGGTCTTCGCCTGCTGGACGTTCTTGGGCAGGTCAATCACCACCGGGCCGGGCCGGCCCGTTTGCGCGAGATAGAACGCCTCTTTCACGATGCGCGCAATGTCGTTCACGTCCGTGACCAGATAGCTGTGCTTCACGATGGGCAAGGTCACGCCGAACATGTCGGTTTCCTGGAACGCGCTCTTGCCGATCATGTTCGTCGTTACCTGGCCGGTGATGGCGATGAGCGGGACGGAATCCATGAAGGCGTCGGCGATGCCAGAGACGAGATTGGTCGCGCCTGGCCCGCTGGTGGTCATGCACACGCCGGCCTTACCGCTAGCACGCGCATAGCCGCCGGCCGCAAAAGACCCGCCCTGCTCATGGCGCGGCAGAATGGTGCGAATCTTCTTGGACCGTGTCAGCGCTTGGTGAACTTCCATGCTGGCGCCGCCGGGATAGGCGAAGATCGTGTCCACGCCCTCGCGCTCCAGCGCGGCAACGAGAATTTCGCTGCCGGACATGGTGGGGCCGAGCTCGCCGTGTTTGGCGGCGTTGGATTTCCTTGCTTCGATGGTCTTATTCATACTGCGTTCGGGGAGGGAATTACGATCAAGTTGAAGATTAAGATGAAAAGCCCAAAGCGAAGCCAATCATCGCCGCGTGCGGCTTTTCAATCTCGCTCTTGCTCTTGCTCTTGCTCGTAATCTCGTTCACTGCCTTTCTGTGGTTGTGGCCGGTGACCGTGGGCCAAACAAAAAACCCACGACCGTTTCCAGCCGTGGGTTGTTGTCGAAATTGCTTCTAGCTTCGACAAGCGCCCCCGGCGTCGCCGGTAACGACGACGACCGCCAGAGCCAGAACTTGCCGAATGCTTGCAAACATCGCGGGAAAAATATCGGCGGCACTCCGTCAGGTCAAGTGGTGTTTCTGTCGAGAATTAAGCCGCCCAATCCCAGGCAGGGCCGCCTGCGCGGCATCACAAGCTTGGCTCACCCGGCCCGCAGCAGTTCCAGCATCGCGCGATCAAGCTTGTGGCCGCGAAACTCTTCGTACGTGACATCCGCCCGGCCGCTGTCGAGCACGCCGAAGCTGCCGCGGAAATTCCAGAGCGCCCAGCCCCAGCCCGCTTCCTTCCAGAGATCGAGTTGATCTTTCATCCACGCCAGCGCGACCTTGTGTGGCGTGCGGTTGAA
>CAZJTM010000353.1:0-3701 GCA_964548925.1 uncultured Verrucomicrobiota bacterium
GACACTTAGCGAAATAAAAGATGCAGCGAAGAGAGCGCAAAAGTGCAAGAAGTAAAGTTATACGAGAGCAACACACCCAAATCAGGAGCGACAATGGACATAACATTCTATCTTACTTACGACGAGCAGGTTCGAATCTTGTCTGAGATCATAAACGAGGGGTGGTACTTTGTGCCTTCCCTTTTCTATGATTCTCCTATTCCTTTGATTCTCACTGATCCAAAGGATGTGATCGAGTATGAGAAGTTTGGATATTCATTTGAGCCTATGTATATGGTAAACTCTATGTATCAGCAAAACAAGTTGTGTATGCATTATAATAAGGTCGCTCATAAATATACAATAGCATATAGAACCGGTGTTCCGTATTATATGTACCTGCCATCTTGTTTGCGCGTTGGTGTGACTGGTAAAATGATATGGGGCAGATTCTATCGGTACAGCAGTTATTATCTTGATGAGACTCAATCATCATTTATATCTTTAAATGAATACTTCTTCAAAGATTTCGATAAATATTACCGAATGATCACGAAGGCTTCAATCAAAACCACATACGCCTACTGGCCGAGCTATTATTGGATAGGCAAGGAGGCCATAGTTGGGTTGGCGAATGGCGACTATGTTATCACATTCAGTCCTCCGTACATCTTCGATGGGATGCGTATAGAGAGGTTCAGCGACGGTAACGGCAAGTTCACCGGCTACATAGATGAGCTTGAGGAAAAACTCACGCGAGGTCGTTTGACTGCTGAGAGGCGAAAGCTGCTCGAATGCATGCTAAGGATATCGCTGAGATACACCGAAGATGAAGAATCGTTGCTAAGCGACCTTCGCGGGGTCGGTATTCGGATACGGAGCATCTGTGATCTTGTTAACACCAAAGAGAGCTATCACAAGGCGATACCGGTTCTGCTGCAGCACCTTGATGCTGGTCACAATGACATCACTGTCAAGGGGATTGTAAAGGCACTGAACACGGATGGAGCCGGAAGCGAGGTTGTGCCCCCGCTATTTGAGTTGTTCAAGCGCACGGATCCAAAATCGAACTGGAACATGTGCTTGTATTCATCAGAGGTAATGCAGGAGAGGGTTGATGCAGCAACGATCAACCCGATTATTGACTATCTTAAAGACGATAGCAAGGGGAAGGTAAGGCTCTTGTTGATCCCAATGCTGCTTAAGTTTCCCACGCAAGCGAACATTGATCTGCTCACAAGGCTCTCCGAGGATGGAGAGCTCAAGGTCACTGCAGAATGGACACTTAGCGAAATAAAAGATGCAGCGAAGAGAGCGCAAAAGTGCAAGAAGTAAGGTAATACGAGAGCTATACACTCTAACCGGGAGCAACAATGGACATCATATTTTATCTTACTTACGACGAGCAGGTTCGAATCTTGTCTGAGATGATAAACGAGGGGTGGTACTTTGTGCCACCCCTAAGCTACGACACTCCGCACCCCTTGGTTTTGACGGATCCGAAGGATGTAGTGGAATACAAGAAGTTTGGGCGTTCATGCGAACCTTTATATATGATAAATCAAAAGTATAAGACCAATGAAATATGCATGAAGATAAACAAATGCACGAATAAATATTCGATTGTATATCGAACTGGTGTGCCATATTATTTATATTTCCCATCACGAATCAATAAAAGCGAGGTATCAAGATTAGTCTGGGGTTCGTTTGGTCGTTACAGTTACTACTTCGTTGACAGGACATATACATCGAATATTCCGTTGGACAAGTCCTTCTTCAGCGATTTTCTAAGGCATTGCAGCAAGTTCAGGAAGGCATCTGTCAAGACCACATACGCCTACTGGCCGAGTTACTATTGGATTGGAAAGGAGGCCATAGTTGGTCTGGCGAATGGTGACTATGTTATCACTTTCCATCCCCCATATATCTTCGATGGGATGCGCATAGAGAGGTTCAGCGACGGTAACGGAAAGTTCACTGGCTACATAGACGAGCTTGAGGATAAGCTGACGCGCGGTCGTTTGACCGCCGAGAGGCGAAAGCTACTCGAATGTATGCTAAGGATATCGCTGAGATACACCGAAGACGAGGAATCATTGCTGAGCGACCTTCGCGGGGTCGGTATTCGGATACGGAGCATCTGTGATCTTGTTAACACCAAAGAGAGCTATCACAAGGCGATACCGGTTCTGCTGCAGCACCTTGATGCTGGTCACAATGACATCACTGTCAAGGGGATTGTAAAGGCACTGAACACGGATGGAGCCGGAAGCGAGGTTGTGCCCCCGCTATTTGAGTTGTTCAAGCGCACAGATCCAAAATTGAATTGGAAGATGTGTATGTATTCTTCAGAGGTAATGCAGGAGAGGGTTGATGCTGCAACGATCAACCCGATTATTGATTATCTTAAAGACGATAGCAAGGGGAAGGTAAGGCTCTTGCTTATTCGGTGTGTTGAGAGGTTTCCAACGCAGGATAATATTGAGCTGCTTAAGAGACTTTCGGAAGACGAAGAGTTGCAAATAACTGCGACATGCGCACTTGATCGAATCAAGAGCGCAGCGAAGAGAGCGCAAAAGTGCAAGAAGTAAGGTAATACGAGGGCAACACACTCTAACCGGGAGCGACAATGGAAATAACCTTCTTTCTTACTTACGACGAGCAGGTTCAGATTTTATCTGAGATCATAAACGAGGGGTGGTACTTTGTGCCATCCCTAAACTATCAAATTCCGACTCCATTGATTCTCACGAATCCCAAGGATGTTATTGAATACAGGAAGTTCGGACGTTCGTTTGAACCGATGTATGTTGTTAATTCAAGGAATAAACCCTCTAATATTCTAATGGAAAAGGATGAAAGAAACGTATATTCTTTAGTCCATCGAACAGGTGTTCCTCACTTTCAATATTCGCCTTCACACATATCGGAAGACTGCAAGGAAAGACTGGTTTCGGGGGACTATTATCGTTACAGTTACTACTTCGTTGACAGAACCTTTTCTTCAACAATTCCGTTGGACAAGTCCTTCTTCAGCGATTTTCTAAGGCATTGCGGCAAGTTCAGGAAGGCATCTGTCAAGACCACAAACGCCTACTGGCCGAGTTACTATTGGATTGGAAAGGAGGCCATAGTTGGTCTGGCGAATGGCGACTATGTTATCACTAATAATCCCCCATACATCTTCGATGGAATGCGCATAGAGAGGTTCAGCGACGGTAACGGCAAGTTCACCGGCTACATAGACGAGCTTGAGGAAAAGCTCACTCGCGGCCGTTTGACAGCCGAGAGGCGAAAGCTGCTCGAGTGCATGTTAAGGATATCTCTGAGATACACCGAAGACGAGGAATCATTGCTAAGCGACCTTTGTGGGGTCGGTATTCGCATTCGGAGCATCTGCGACCTTGTAAACACTAAGGAGAGCTATCACAAGGCGATACCGGTTCTGCTGCAGCACCTTGATGCTGGTCACAATGACATCACTGTCAAGGGGATTGTAAAGGCACTGAACACGGATGGAGCCGGAAGCGAGGTTGTGCCCCCGCTATTTGAGTTGTTCAAGCGCACAGATCCAAAATTGAATTGGAAGATGTGTATGTATTCTTCAGAGGTAATGCAGGAGAGGGTTGATGCTGCAACGATCAACCCGATTATTGATTATCTTAAAGACGATAGCAAGGGGAAGGTAAGGCTCTTGCTTATTCGGTGTGTTGAGAGGT
>CAZJTM010000354.1:0-3644 GCA_964548925.1 uncultured Verrucomicrobiota bacterium
AGCCGTCGACCTCGGGGCCGAGCGTGGTGATCCAGTTGGAGTCGAACGCCCGGAGGAGAAGCTCGCGCTCCCGTCCGTCCAGGTGCGGCGGGGAAAGATAGACGCGGTGGTTCATCCAAGGCACCTAAAAAAGGCACGATTCAGAGAGAGGTCAGCAGCGACGCCGGCGAATCTCAAGCCGCTTTCTTTCATGAACTCGTCAAAAGCCCGAGGCTCGTGCTCGGGCCGGGACATATTGTCAAAATAGACGTAAGTCCCCTCCCTGATATGAGGACGTAGTCTGTTGAGGACATAGATCGTCGATGAATAGAGATCCGCGTCCAGCATGATCACAAGCCGTTGATGAGCAGGGACCCGGTAAGCTGGTAAGACCTCGTTGAACCAACCCTTGAAGAATTCGACTCGGAGATCATCAATGGAAGGGATCTGGCCCTTCAGGTCGAAAGTCCCTTTGACATGGGGGCCATCGATATCGAAATCCTCAGGCAGGCCTAAGAAACTATCGAATCCGTGCAACTTGGTTTCTGGATGACGCAACGCCTTCGACCAGAACCGCATGCTGTCGCCCTGAAACACCCCGAATTCGAGATAGAGGACCGGCTCGTCCGCGATCTTTTCCGCAACGGCTAAAAAAACGTCCTCGCGTTCCTTCACTCGGCGAGAGAACCTGAAGCCGTGGCGGTCCATCCATGCTCCGAGCTTCATGTAGTTAAGGGCCATTTGGAAGCTATGCAATCTCGGCCCAGTGAGTTTAGCGCCAAGGATCGTGCAAGCTTGTTTGAAGCGCCTTAATGCCGCTCTTTTCATTCCCCTCATCCAATCCGCCGGTCAGGGCGTAAATACCTTATCCAGTTCATTCTCAAGCCATTCGAAGTCCATCACAGAGATATGCGGCGCGTATTGCGGTGATGGAGGTTCTTCATCGGCATGGTAACCTCGCTCACGGCGAATGCGGACCGTCTTCATCCCGATAGATCGAGGCCCGAAGAAATCCTTCTGCGGATTGTCGCCGATGTAGACGGCTTCGGATGGCGCTACACCTAAGCGTCTTGCGATGATCTCGAACGGCTTGGGGCTTGGTTTCCAGGATTCTCGGCCAAGATCGTCTGTGAACAGGATTTCATTGAAAAAGCAACCCAGCTCAATCGCTTCGAGCTTCAAGCGTTGGACAGCGCCGAAGCCATCCGTAAGCAGCCCCAGGAGGAAAGATTTCCGCATACATCGGAGAAGCTCTGGGACTCCTTCGTATGGCTTGATCGAAGGCCGGTGTTTCCTGTAGACGACGATCATCCTCGGCAAAAGGGTTTCAATGGGTTGCCTGTGGCATTCGAGCCAACGATTGAAAGTGAGATGTCTTTCCCCCCGATCATGGATATCGATCAATTCGGAGAATACTCGGTCGGCCGCTATCCCCAACTCTACGTCCGACCAGGCCGCAACTGCGCGGAACCCGCTTAGCACATAGGACCGTTCGGGATAGAGCGTGTCATCAAGGTCAAAGATGACGGCCCGGGGTTTTCCCATATTCCTCACGCGTCAGGAAGAACGAATCGTCGTATCTCGTCATATACAGGCCTTCGCGATAACTCCCCAATGGCGGCACCTCGACAGGCGATCCCGCCAGCCGGCTCAAAAGCCATCGCGGCCATTCCGCTCCTGCGGCGATCCCCAAGGGCGCGCCGCCACCGAGCCGGGCATTGATCTCGGTAAAATGGGGCCGCCCGTCCTTGATCATACACTGAACGGTGATCGGTCCCCTGGCATTGAAGGCCTTGGCGATGTGCTCGCAGGATTCGATGATCCCCCGATCCCTGATCGTGACCCCTTTAGCCACCTCTCCCCAGCGGACCTCGATCCGTTCCCTGGAAACGATCGATAGCACTTCGCCGTCAAGATCACAGACGACATCCGTCGTGATCTCCGGCCCCGGAAGGTACTCTTGCACGATCGGATCAGGGACGTACTTAATAAAAAATGCCAACTCTTCGAGATTCCGCACCCTGTAGGTGTGATGTCCGGCACTGCCGAAACGAGGCTTCACAAAAAGGGGGAATGCCAGCGATGTTTCAGGGATCGCTTCGATCGCCAACCAAGATTCTGGGACGGATAGTCCAAGCCCTTTGAAGAATCCGAACGTCAACCATTTGTCCGAAGCGATCTTGACGTCTTCCAGGGGAGCGACAGCCAGACGTGCGCCCGTTTGCTCCAATACATCGCGATGGGATGCTAGTATCGGGATGTCAGGGTCGATCAAGGGAAAAACGGCCGTGCCCTGTTCTCGTTCGATTATGCCCTTGAGCTCCGGGATGTAGTCGGGGGATGTCAGCCGGGGGACGATATGCAGCCGATCGGCCACCTGAAGGGCCGGCGCCAACGGATCGATATCGACAGCCACGATATTTCCCGACACACGTAGAGCACGATAAGCCGCTTTGAACGCCCGCAGGAGTTCAACGCGCCGACCGACGCTCGTAAAGACCAGATTGACGCTTCTAGTTCCCTGATCCAAGGAACTCCTCCATGGTAGCATGTCCGGGCTGATTGATCCCCTCACGCAGGATGAGCTTCCACACCGTCAGGGCCAAGATCTGAATATCGGTCCAAAAGGAGACATGATCGACATACCACAGGTCCAGTTCGAACTTCTCCTCCCAGCTCATGGCATTACGCCCCCTAACCTGGGCAAGACCCGTGATGCCGGGCCGGACCTCATGACGCCGTTTTTGACGATCATCATAGCGCGAGAGATACGCCATGAGCAGGGGCCGTGGGCCGACTATGCTCATTTCACCGCGAAGGACGTTCCATAGCTCTGGCAACTCATCCAACGATGCGTTTCGGAGGAAACGTCCGAAAGACGTCAACCGTTCCTCATCCGGTAGACATTCGCCAAGTTGATCGCATGCAACGGTCATGGTCCGGAACTTGTAGACGCGAAATGGCTTTTCACCAATACCCGGCCGCTGTTGAGAGAATAGGACAGGGCGGCCTAGAACTGCCCAAATGAGGATCGCGACGACAGCCAACAGAGGGACCAACACACTCAACAAAACAAGGGAGATCGCAAGATCGAGCAGTCGCTTATATCTTCGTGAATACACTCAGGTCAATCCCATGATCTTCATCATGTCTTCGTTGATCTTTAAAACATCGAACCGTTCTTCGGCTAGCTTTCGGCTCCGCTCCCCCATAGCCGGCCATGATTGACGGTTCAGTATGAACCACTTCATACGCGCAGCCAGGGCGATAGTATCCCCTTTCGGTACTAGGAATCCATTCTCCCCTTCGATGACCGTCTCCCTGCAACCCGGTACATCTGTCGTAATAATAGGACGGCCGATCGCCATGGCTTCCAGGACCGTACGCGGCATTCCCTCATGATAAGAGGGAAGAACGAAGATATGACATCCCCGGAGTGCGGGTCTGACATCGTCTTGAGGGCCGAGGTAATGCACATGCCCTGACCTGACCCAGCCGTTGACCTCCTCGATCGGAATTGAGTTCGGCGACGGGTCCGCCGGTCCGACCAGATAAAAGACCGCCTCCGGATAGTCTTCCCTGATCATGGCCGCGGCTCCGGCGTATTCTCTCAATCCCTTGTCTACGAGCAGACGGGCTATGGTCAAGAAGATCGGACGGCCTTC
>CAZJTM010000355.1:0-3617 GCA_964548925.1 uncultured Verrucomicrobiota bacterium
ACAGCTCATCAAACCCACTACCAGAGCACCGCTTCGAGTCTAACGCCGGACACTAGCTAGCCGGGCCACCCGAAGGCAGCCCGACTGGCCGTCTATCAGCCTTCAGGCGGCGCTCAGGTTGCGTCCCCGCAGAGCCCGATCCTCCGCGGAAGCAGGGACAGCTTGTTGGCCCGGGGTCGTGGGCCTCAAGCAAAACCGTCGGGGCCCCCACAGGATTCCAACTTTGATCGCACCACGACATCCGACGTTGCCCACGTTCGCTTGGATTCGTGCCGGGCGCACGCGGTCGCGCTCACAGGCCCATGCTGTTTCGAGTATCGGCGGGAAACCTGACAGCCGTTGAGAGGGTTTTTCGGACACGGGCGGGGTGTTTTCCCTATCAACACCTGAGAGGTTTCCATCTTGTCAGCGAACGTGCTTGCTCCTTCTGTGAGCCGCACCCCCGAAGCAGCGGCTCGGCAGAGCCATGCAAACTGGAGTCCCCGTCCAATGGCGGCGGTCTGCCGACGCGCCGCTACGCCACGCCAAGGTTCATGCCTCCCGCTGTGATGCGACTTCGATGCGTGGTCGGGAGATTGACCGCGTGGAGGAGCGGGGCAATGGGGCCGGATTGAAGGTAACCGCTGCCGGCTCCCCTCACGGCCCGGGATGTGCGCGGTAGAATCGCGCAGGCAGGTTCGTGGAGGCCGCGTCCAAGAAGAGCCACTGGCCATCAGACGCGGCGGTGTTGGTCTGCACGGCGGCCCAGGCGCTCAAGTTCGTGGAGGCCGCGATCACGTAGGGGTGGCTTGGCGCGCCGCTGACCCGCACTTGAGCCAGACGGTTGCTCAGGCTGATGGAAATGGCCGGTTGGTCCAGCGCTTTGCGCAGATTCAGCCGCCCGCCCGACACACACTTGCCGGCGAACGCGGGTTTGGGATCCACCGTCGCCAAGACGCGGGCAATGAGTTCCTGGGCGGATGACTCGGGCCATCGTTGCCGCATCAAGGCCAAGGTTCCGGCCACGCAAGCGGCCGCCATCGAGGTGCCATTCCGGCTTTCATAAGCGGCGTCACCGGTCCGCGCGGTCGAATACAGGGCCGCGCCTGGCGCGAACAAGGCCACTTTGGTGAGACCGTAATTCGAGAAGCTCCACCGGTCGTCCGTGCGGGTGGAGGCGCCCACGGCCACAAGGTTGTCCAACGTCAGGCTGGCGGGGTAGTAGGGGATGAAGTCCGTGTTGCCGGCGTTGTTGCCGGCGGCGGCCACGACGAGGAGTCCATCGGCCCGCGCGGCCCAGAGTGCGTTCGAGACGGCGGCGGAGAATTCCGCACCCCCCCAGCTCAAGTTGAGTATGTGCGCGCCGTGGCTCCGGGCGAACTCGATGCAGGCGATCGCATCCGAGTTGTAGCCGTTGCCCGCGCTGTCGAGAAACTTGCAGGCCATGACTTGCGTTCGCCAGGCGACGCCGGCGATGCCCCGGGCGTTGTCGGTGACGGCGCCTATGATGCCGGCCAGGTGCGTGCCGTGGCCGTTGTCATCCCACGGATCATGCTGGCCGGTCAGGGCGTTGAAGCCCGGAGTGCCGTCCGAGGGATTGCGCCACAGGTTTTCGGCCAGGTCTTCGTGTGTGGATCGCACGCCGCTGTCCACGATGGCCACGATCACGTTGCTGGCGCTGCGGAGCACGTCCCACGCTTCCGGCGCGTCCAGGTCGGCATCCGGCAGACCGCCGTTCTGGCCGTAGTTGTTCAACCACCATTGCGTGCCGTTTTGAAAATAGGGGTCGCTGGGCAGCACGGCGGCGGCATGGACCGCGTAGTCCGGTTCTACCCAAGCCACCGAGCCGCTGGTTTGGAAGGCCATCACGGCTTCGGACACGGATTCACTCTCGGCTAGGCCGACGACTTGCAATCCGCCAAGCTGTGGGAAGACGCGCAAGACCCGCCGGCCCTGTTCGGCGTGACTCCGGTTTGGGGCGGCAGCACCGCCACCGTCGCGGGGCATCACCAAGATGCGGTGCGGATGAGCCGCGGCCAGAGGGGTTGCGGCGGCCATCGGTTGGCAGAACGCCAGTGCCAACCAGAAGCCCAATCCCCAGGCGTGCCCGCCGGGAATCCGAAGCCAACCTGGAATCAGGTTGGCGAAGAAACCGATGCGGAAGATTGTCGGCGGCGTTTTCAACCGTGTTGTTGAGGACCATAAAACGATGCTTGTCTAAAAGCAAAGCTTGGGCGAAAATGCGAGCCGGTGCGAACTGGGGTTGAAGTTGCAGTTTGACAACAGCCGTCCCATACGGGACTCTCAACTCCGGTTCACTTAATAGGTGTCATATGACAATCTACTATAGCCTTTCGGCCCTCACCCATCGTTCCGAGGAACCTCACAACTCCACCCGTAGTCATCGTCCTGCCCTAGCCCTTTGCTTCTGGCGCGGACTGACGTGGGCGGCGCTGTGCCTCCTCCCCTTTGCCGCCCGGGCGGGCGTGGACCCGCTCACGTTTGTTGAGACGCCCCCGGGCAGCGCCCTCTTTGCCGGATCGGTCACGAACGCGTTCGACGCCGTGGGCAGCGCCTCGGCGGACGACTGGACGTTCGACGCCGAGGCTGGGGACCGCCTGACGGCGCGGATCGAAGCGACTGTGGGTAACGCCCGCCCGCGCCTGCGGTTGATCAACCCCTCGGGCACGACCATCGCCTCGGTGGATGGCAGCACTGCGGGCATCGCCGAGTTTTACAATGTCACGCTCACCGTGCCGGGCGGCTACCGGGTGCGCGTCTATACTGACACCCAGGTCTCCGATTATCGCTTGCGCGTGGACCTCAGCCGCGGCCCGAGTTTGGAAGTGGAGTCCAACGACGCGACCAACACGGCGAACGTGCTGCCCCCGACCTTCCTGGCGGGCAGTTACCGCTTCCGCGTGGCGGGCGCGCTTCCAGCGACCGATGCCGCCGGTGATTTCTACGCCCTTGGCACGCTGGACACCGGCAACACCGTGTCCGCCGACCTGTTCACCGGGCCTCACAGCACGCTGCTGGCGGGAAACGCGGAGGTGTCGCTCTTCCGCTTGGGCCAGACCAATGCCGTATTCTCAACCAACGCCAATTCCACTTTTGTCGTTGTAGATCGCGGCGAGTACTTCGCCCGGGTTTCTGCTTCCACCAACCGCGACTTGTTCGCTCGGTATTTGCTGACCCTGACCATCGCGGATAACGTGCCGCCGTCGGTTCAGGCCGTGACCCTGCCGTCCGAGGCCGCCACCACCAGCGAGCTCATCAACAGCTTCACCGTGGCCTTCTCCGAACCCATGCTGCCAGGCACCGTCACCAATCTGGCCAACTTCAGCCTCCGGCAGGCGGGTCCGGACGGCTTGTTTGGCACCGGGGACGATGTTCTCTATCCGCTGGTGTCGCCGAGCTACAGCACCGGCAACAGCGCCACCTTCACGCTGGTGGACGGCCCGATCCAGCCGGGCAACACCCGCTTCACCATCGCCTCCACGGTCACTGACCGCGCGGGCAACCCGCTCGCCCCGGCCTTCGCGCGCAATTTCACTGTCGAGCGGCTGGGCCTGTTCCAACCGGAGAACCGAGGGAACGACAGTGTGGGAGGGGCGACGGCGCTGAGTCTGAGTCCT
>CAZJTM010000356.1:0-3552 GCA_964548925.1 uncultured Verrucomicrobiota bacterium
CCACTTTACCCACTCCAACCCCCGTTCAGCCATCTGCACCCCGGCTGACGCTTACACTGCAACGTGACGCGATCACCCTCCACCTCGATAGACAGAGGAGCAGGGAGGAACCTGAAGACGGTATGAGCCTGCAACGCGATGGCGTCGGGATCGAGGTCTGCCGGCACCGGTCCGTCGAACAACTCGGCCACCGTGGTTTCCAGGGTGGTCATCGGAGGCTTGGCTTCCTTCCGATGGAGGTGGGGCGGGGTGAGTTGCCTGTTGCTGGTATTCATGATGCGCTGCCTTTCGTTGTGGGTTTGTGCCGACACCTCATGTTTGCCGGCGTTTCCCACTCCCGCTGGGTTGGCCGCAGGCGGTTCCTCCCCTCGAAAAGAAAGATGCCGCTCCCGGCATTTTCCATCCAACAAACGGCCGGCTTTCCAGCAGTACACAGGTGGAGGGATGCCTCCATTGATGAACACGACGAATCGAGATTTATATGCGCAGACCGTGCCCCTGCTGCGCGCGAACCCGACGATGGGCAAAAAGAAGCTGGCGCTGCAGTTGGGGATCAAGACCCCCACGGCCCGGCGGCTCCTCGAACGGTATCGCGGCGAGACGCAGGGGCCCGGGACGCATCCGGATTACCTGCGGGTGCAACAAGTCAAGAACCGCCACCCGGACGCCCCGCCCCAAATCCTGAGCGCCTTGGATTATGTCCAGATGTGGCGGCAACTCGACGCGCGCACCCGGAGCAACTTGCAGAGCTGCCTCTTGAATGTGCTCCGTCCGCTCCAGAGTTCCCTGGCGGTTGCCTGTCTCGAACCGCACCTGCGCCCCGCCTTCGATCCGGCCCTGGTCGCGCAGGGGAAGGTCTGCGTGGTGAGCTGCAATGCCCTGACCCAGCCCGAGTTGTCCCGGTTCCTGCAACGGCTGGCCCGGCGCATGTTCTTCGATGCGGCGCAGGCGCGGGGCTTGGGGAAACATTGCCTGTGCGGCCTGATTGCGGATGAGTTCCCGTTGCTGGTCGAGCCGGAGGATGCCGACCAACTGGCGACGCTGCGGAGCAAACGCTGTTTCGTCCTGGCGGCCACGCAAGGTCTGGGCAGTCTCGAAGACCGGCTGGGGTCGCGCCTGTGCCGGGCGGTGCTGGCGAACTTCAACACGCTGGTGTTCCTGCGCACGCGCGAGCCGGAGGCCAATGAGTTCGCGACGGTGAGTCTGGGGATGCGCAAACCGAGGCCAGCACCCCCGCGCGCAGATCAGTGGGTGGACAGCGTGGTGAAACAACTCGCGCGTCCGTCTGAGTCTCGCATGGGGCCGGTGTGTCCGCCGGGAGGGCTGGGCCGGTTGCCGGCGCATCAGGGCTATGTGGTGAAGAGCGATGGCACGGTCACGCAGGAGACGGTCTGGTTTGCGCCGTGGTTTGAGTTGCAGACCCGGACGCCGAAGCCGACCACGCCGATTGCCGAAGCCGGAGATCAAGTGGCGGCGCAACGCCTGGAAGTGCTGATGGAGCGGAGCGGGTTTCCGCCGCTGCACTCGCCGGCGGTCATCGCGGCGGCGTGGAAGCTCAAGCGGCGTTCGCAGCGGCGGGCGCTCAAGCTGGCCACGGATTTCTTCCGCGCCAAGGCGTACCTGGTGCCCCAGGGACTGGAGACATTACCGACGCCGTGGTTGCTCGCGTTGCCGGGCATCCTGTGGTCCTTGCGCGCCTCGTACTGGATTGGCCTACCTTGGCGGATTCAGCGCGTGGCGTGTGTGAATGGGCGGTTGCTGCTGCAGTTCGCGCAGGAGGCCCAACCGCCGGATGATCGGCCCTCCGCCTGGAACGAACTCCGGGTGGCGGTGAACGCCCGGCTCTATCCCAGCCGGTGGCGTCCGCTGAAACGACCCCACCGGCTGCGACTGGCGCATCGGCATCCCCGCCTGCGCGCCGAACTGCTGGCCGGCAACGCTGCGGACCTCAGCGGCCTGCGGGTGACCTGAAGCTGCCGCCTCGGCTCACAGGATCATTTCCCGTCCCGTGGGCTGGGTGATCTCCAGCTCCTCGGCCAGCTCGGCCAGGAACGCCTGCGCCAGCCGCCGCACCCGATACACCCGATCCCGGTTCTCGCTGCCTTCCCCCACCCGGTCGTCTTGCAGGAAACGTTCACCCCAATCCTGCACCTCTTCCCGCAAGGCCGGATGCCGCTCCAAGCTCTGGTGCAATTTCTGAAACAACACCCGATGCACATCCCGCCGCGAAAGCAAGGCCGCGATGTCCTCGCTGGCCGTCACCTCCACCGTGCCCGGCTCCAGTTCCGGATTCCCGAGGGGGACATGGTCCTGCCGGTGCTCGGCCAGCCGGACCAGGTTGTAGAGATCGCTCTCGATCACCCCGCGCAGGCAGGCGAGGAAGCGATCCGCGTCGGTGCGATATTCCGGGGGCAGATGCCGGCCCAGAGCCGGGTTCTGGTCGCCCAGTTCCAGCTTGAGCACCGCCTCGCCCACGAGGTCTTCCGGTTCGATCAGGGCCAGACAGCGCTGCAACGCCCGGGATTGCGTCCGGGCGCGCATGCGATGCCGGGCGAACCCGATGAGATGTTGATATTGTTGCGGGGTTAACGCGGCGAGGAGTTCGGTGACGGTTTTGGCCGTCCCGTTCTCCTCCCGCCCGGTGGGAGACGTGATGATGTGGTTCACGCACTTGTGTTTGGCGTGGATTTGCCGACCCAGGGCTTCCAATCCCGGCGGTAGTAGGCGGCGATTTGCAGGGAGCGTTGGTGGTTCTCGGCTTCTGTCATCCCGGCCCGGTCCAAGAGCAGGTTCAGGCCCGGGAAGTTGTCGAGCAGGAACGCCCCCAGGTCCCGGCTCTGCAACTGGACGCGGCAGGAGGCGGCCCCGCTCCGGCGGCACACTTGCAGGGAGGGCAGACAACAGAAGGTCATGGCTTGCAGGCAGGGCTTCTCCAGGTCGCAGGCGAAGAACCAGAAGGGCCACGCCCGCCGGAAGGCTTGGTAGAACGCGCGCACTTCGGGAATCTCGTAGAGCTCGCGCGGGTCGGCGTCGTAGCCGGCGACCGCGAAATGAAACGCGTTGCAATAGGAACGCAAGGCCGGACCGTGAGGCAACCGTTCGAGGGCGAACTGATCCAGGAACGCGGCGAAGTCGCCGGCCTCGACGGCCGCGCGGCTGAACTCACAGTAGATGCGGAGCGGGTCTGGATGGGGGAGAGGTTTCACTGGCATGATGTTTTTCTCCCCCGGCTGTTTTGGCCGCAGGCCGGTTCAATCGTGATCGTTGCGGCGGGTTCGGCCGGTCAGCCAACCAGCCAGTCCAACAAGCGTCAGCAGACACAGTGTGCAAATTAGGGCTCGCGGGTGCGGGGGAACGTCGAGGTCGAGGATCAAGGGGCCACCCACGAGGATGTGATCCCGGGTGAACCGCGAGACTTCTGGCGTCGAGAGCGGCGAGGTGTAGCGGATGACCTGAGAGCCGAAATGCTGCCCGGCCGCCGGCACGATCCGATCCGTGTCCTAGCCCGGATATTTCACAGCGAGATTAAACAAAGAAGCGGGGAATGCGTCC
>CAZJTM010000357.1:0-3467 GCA_964548925.1 uncultured Verrucomicrobiota bacterium
AACACCGGTTCATGCGGGCATCAGGTGAACCACCTCAATGCCGAGGTCTCGCTGCAACCGGGCGGCGAGCAGCGAGCGATGGCAGGCTTCCGGCGCGCGTTCCACGCAGAAGAGCGCCACCACGCGCGTGTCCGGCCCGAGTTGCCCGAGGAACGCCCGGCTGTCGAAGTCCCGCTGTTCCTCGTGATAGCCGGCCACGAACTGTTCGCTCAACTCGGTGCGCTTGCGTTTGGCGACGCGGTCGGCCTTGTCCGCGGCATACTGGCGTTTGCGCAGCGCCTCGCTGGGCGCGAGTTCCTTGAAATGCAGGTAGCGGATGCCGAGTTCCGCGAGCTTCGTCTGCAGCCGCTGGCTGTTGACGAAGGCGTATTCGCTGCCGCGCACGCCGCGCCGGGCGCGGAGGTCGCAGAACGTGTCCACACCGGCCTCGCGCAACGCGGCGAAGAAGCCGGCTTCGGTGGCGCCATAGACGCCGAGGGTGAGGATTTTGGGGTGAGCCGGGTCAGACAAAGCAGGCTGGTCGGACGAGTTGGGAGTTTTCATTGTGAATGCCCGGCGTCTTCGTCCTTGCCAGGCCCGTAGCGTTTGCGCGAGGTCAGGGTGGGGCCGCCGAAAAAATCCAATTGGCCGCCGGTGAGCCGGTCCATCACCTGTGTCTGCGTGAGCAGTCGCCCGTCCTCGTCAATGTGCCAGACCGGGATGCCCGCGGCGGCGAGGGCTTCGCCGATCAGCTTGCTGCGATGACACTGCTCGGGCCGGCCCTCGCTGCAGAGGAGGGCGGCGCGCAGACGTTGCTCGTGGGCTTTGCGCAAGCGTTCAAGGCCGGCCTGGAAAAACGGCTGTTGGCGGACCTTCTCGTAATCCACTTTCCCATCCGTGAAGCAATCCGGGTCACGCGGCTGGCCGCCGAGCGTGTCGCCCACGAACACGTAACGAAGGCCGCGCTGCTTCAACGCCGGCTCCAGCGCCTCCTTCGTGAACTCCGGCTTGAACTTGGAGTAAGGCGACGACCGCACGTCGAGCAGGTACTCGATGCGGTGGGCCTTGAGCGCGGCGACCAGTTCGTCCAGCGTCCGCGTGCCGTAACCGATGGTGTGGAGCGTGGGCCCGCCATCGCCCTCTGTGAGGGGGTTCACTCCGCGGCGGGAATCGGCTGGCAGGCTCATCGCGGGTGCAATCTCACGGGCGAGGGTGATGATTTCAATCTCAATCACGCGCGCCAGCGGGCGTGATGGTCGCAAGACTTCGCGCCGTCTCCTGAATCCGCCGCCACGCGGCTTCGACATGCCGCGCCTCCGTCCAGGTCTGGCCGACGCAGAGGCGAAGGGTGTGGCGGCCCTTCAGCACCGTGTGCGTGAGGTAGAGCGCGCCGCCGCGGTTCAGGCGATCGAGCAACCGGCGGTTGAAATCATCGCCGGCCTTGTGACGGAAGCAGACCAGATTCAGCGGCGCGGGCGCGGCGAGTTCGAAGTCAGCCGAGGCTTCCACCCAGCGGGCGAACTGTTGCGCCAACGCGACATGGCGGCGAAGGTGATGGCGCAGGCCCTCGACGCCGTAATGGCGGATCACGAACCAGAGCTTCAGCGCGCGGAAGCGCCGGCCCAGCGGCACGTGCCAGTCGCGGTAGTCAATCACCGCGCCGGATTCGGTGGCTTGGTTGCGCAGGTATTCCGGCAGCACGCTCAACGTGCGGATCAGCGCGGCGCGGTCAGCCACATAGAAACAGTCGCAGTCGAAATTCGTGAACAACCACTTGTGCGGGTTGAAGGCGTAGGAGTCGGCCAGTTCCAATCCCTGCTGAAGGAACCGAAACTCCGGGCAGAGCGCCGCCACGCCGGACATCGCGCCGTCCACGTGAAACCACAACCCCTGTTCGCGGCAGACGCGGCCCACAGCAGGCAACGGGTCCAGCGCGTTCGACGAAGTCGTGCCGATAGTGGCGCACACAAAACACGGTGTCAGACCGGCGGCGCGGTCCTGCTGGATTTGCCCGGCGAGCGCGTCGGGCCGCAGGGCGAAGGCGTCATCCACCTCCATCAGGCGCAGGTTCTGCCGGCCCAACCCGGCGATTTTCACAGCCTTCTCGACCGACGAGTGGGTCTGGGTCGAGACGTAGGCAATCAACCTTCCCGTGCAGCCCCGTTCGTTACTGGCGAAACCGGTCACTCGCTCGCGCGCCGCCAGCAAGGCGCACAGCACCGCGCCGGAAGCCGTGTCTTGAATCACCCCACCGCCCGCGCCGCTCGATTTGAACTTGCCTGGCAGCGCCAGCATGTCCACGAGCCAGTCGAGGACGTGGGTTTCCAGTTCGGTGCAAGCGGGGCTGGTGGCCCAAAGCATGCCTTGCACGCCCAGTCCCGCGGACAGCAACTCGCCCAGGATGGAGGGACCGGAAGTGTTCGCCGGGAAGAACGCGAAAAAGTTCGGCGATTGCCAGTGCGTAATGCCCGGCAGGATCAGACGGTCCACGTCGGCGAGGATGGCGTCGAACGACTCTCCGCGCTCGGGTGCCGCGGCGGGCAGGCGCGACCGGATTTCGCCGGGCCGAACCTGCGACAGCACGGGCAAGGACTCGACCCGCCGCTGGTAGTCGGCAATCCAATCCACCACCGCATGACCCCAGCGGCGGAATTCCTCGGGCGGCATGTGAAAGCTCTCGGGCGCGTTCATGGCGGCAGTTTACCGGACGCGGCTCGGGGTGTCTGCCCTGGAGTTGGGCGTGGCCCCCCGCGCGTCACGCCTCGGGACGCCGCCGTTTGGCCCGGGGCAGACAGGCGCGGCGCCGGCTGCCGGGATGCAGCTTGGAGGCGTCAAGGACACGGATGCGCGCGCAGAAACCAATGACGGGGATTCGTTTCCCCAAAACCTCGCTTGCGCCGCCGGGCCGAACGCGGCTAACTGACGGCGCTTTGAAGACGAAGCCTGACACCGCCCTGTCCGCCCTGGGCCGCCGTTCGCAAGCGCCGCCCATCTCCTGGCTCATGGAGATCGCACTGGCCCGGCCCGGCCTGATCTCCCTGGCCGCGGGATTCACGGACAGCGAGTCGCTGCCCACCCGGGACGCGCGGGCATTGTTGGATGAAATCCTGCACGCGCCCCGAGCTGGTCGGGCGGCGCTGCAATACGGCACCACCGCCGGCGACCCCGCCTTGCGCCGGCTCACTGCCGAGCGCGTGCGGACGCAAGACGGCGCGCCGCGCGCGTCACGCCGCCACGCGCCGGAGCGGATGATCATCACCAACGGTTCGCAACAACTGCTTTACATGGTCACCGAGGCGCTGTGCGATCCGGGCGACATCGTGCTGGTGGAAGACCCGACCTATTTCGTCTTTCTCGGCATCCTGCAAAGCCACGGCCTCTCGGCGCGCGGCGTGCCGATGGAGCGCGACGGGCTGGACCTCGCCCGCTTGGAAGCGGTGCTGGCGGCGCTGCAGCGCGGCGGGGAGCTGAAGCGCGTGAAGCTGATC
>CAZJTM010000358.1:0-3423 GCA_964548925.1 uncultured Verrucomicrobiota bacterium
CAGTATTAAAGGAAGGCGGAGTCCCCATCGGGCGTTTCATGATCATCAACAAGACGGACGGCCTGACGAAAGACGATCTCATCATCGAGGCCAACGGCCAGTACCAGATCCAGGAAAAACCCGACGCGTTCCTGATCAAGAATGCGGAGTGCTGCAAAAGTATTATGGTGAAGGTCCTAAAGAAAGACTAGTCGGCTGGATGACCAGGGGCGCATCCCGCTAGGAGGCGTAACCATGTTTGGTTCTTTCCGTGCCGGGCCGCCCCGCTAAGCGGATGAAGGCGGCAAAATAGGCCATCTGCTCGGGCGCCTTGCAGCTGGCCACTTTTGACTAGCCTTTGGCGGTTGAAGAAAGCAGGCTGCTGATAAGCACTTGACTGCTTTGATTCCCTCGTCGTCAACACGTTCATGTGCCTCTATCTTCAAGGCTTCGGGATGCCTTGCATCCAAACACTTCTAAGCAGACTGTGCAATCCCATCAGGTTGTGAGAGGGAGAAGCAAGTAGCACAAGCAATGCCCCCAACATACTCGGAAGCCACTGGAGGATGACAATGGCAAGGAAGAAAGTTGTCGAGGATGACAGAATTGTTGAAGTTCTTGAAAAAATACTCGTCTTTCAGCTCCATGCTTTAGGGTTGCCTCAGGACAAAATTGGTAAGACGGTCGGGAAACAGAAAGCCTGGGTTAACGAGCTACTCAAGGGTATTGCGAAAGGAGGTAAAATTGATGGCCGAAAAGCGAAAACCAAGAAAACAAATAGGAGATCCCATAACTGATGGACTGGACTCAATAAAGCGTCTTCTAGTTCTCCAATTGATTACTTCCGGTGTGCAAGCTTCAAGTATCGCGTCTGCCTTGGGCGTCGACAAAAGCGTCATAAGTCGTATGGTGCCGTCACGGAAGGTAAAACGCTCTACTGGACAATAGGATTATGCCAATAAATGTTACTGATGCACGATCGAATCCATCAGATCAGATTGCGCACGCGGTTGAAGTAATTGGGCGTTCTGCGCAAAGACTCGCAATCTTCAAAACAATCTATCGCGGTAAGAAACGAGTTAAGACTGTCAATGAGATAGCTTCTATTACAGGTTTGAACAGAATCCGCGTGCTACAAGAGGGTAAACGCCTTGCTGATAACCAAATAGTCAAACAAATAAGTGCTGCCGGTATTACGGCATACGAAAAGGACCCTTTTTACCATGCGCAAAAGGAAAGAATCTTACGATTAGTTCGAGATCCCGTGGCATTTGCGAAACTCCCAACAAAAACGCGACCACAGGCTAAGTTGCCTAATGAAATAACCATAAGCATCCCCAAACAACGCATTTACGCCCGATCAATCACTATTGATGAAATCGACTCCTTCAGCAGAGTCAAACAAGTCAAAATCGATCCGGGTGATTACACGCCAATGCCGGAATCGCGATTCAAGAGTGGCATCGCCAAAATCCTTGGCGAAAGTGGAAGATTCACGGATTGGGGCGGTGAACGAAATGATTTATATACAAGCAAAATCCGTATATCAGGACGTCGATATCCTGCTGCGTTCGCATTCAAGGGCATGGGGACTAGAGGAATTCTTACGCCGCGACGTATGGGTAAGAACGGTGATCAAATTCAGCGACTATTCAAGACCGCCGCGAGTGTTTTTATTGTGCAATACTGGGGTCAGGTGTCAGAGACTGTTGTCGAGCAAATGGCCGAATTCGCAAAGGCGAAGTCTGCTGTTGAAGGGTCTCTTATTTATTATGGAATCATCGATGGTGATGATTCAAAGCGATTGCTGAAAGCGTACCAGAAGGCTTTCCGGCGATAGCCGATAGATCGTGTAATACGACGTCGAAATGGAAATTGAAGCATCATAAGACAATCGGCGGACGATCTGGCGCTACCTTAGGGTCAGACTTATCCAAATAAAGGTAATAGGGGCCAGGTCGAAGACCTATCAGTATTTCACATTGAAAGATAGGACATAACTCACATTGCTGTCTTGCACATTCATAGATAAGACGAGAATGTATAATCCAGAACCCCCTTGCTCATCCGATATAAGAATCAATCCTTAGGGGAGAGAGGATCCGCGACAATATGGGAAAGCTAACTGGGTTAAAGCCATATTACGTCTATGTCCTAATGGACTCATCTGCTAAGCGAGTGTTTTATGTTGGAAAAGGGCAAGGAGAAAGAATATTCCAGCATACTAAGGAAGTGGTAAAGGGGATTAAAGAAACAGCAAAGCAAAAAGAAATTCACAGAATAGAGTGTTTAGGATCTTCCGTGGCTAAGCTTGTGATCGGACGATTCGACTCGGCCGAGGAAGCTTTTTCGGTAGAGTCAATACTCATTCATTGGGTGTATGGGATCGAGAGCCTCACTAATAGACAAAGTGGGCATGATGCACACGAGGTGCGTAAGAAAGGCGACCTCAAATCAACACTTCCTACAACCAGTACTTACTATGTTTATATATTGATCGATGGTCGCGATGAATCAATCTTTTACGTTGGGAAAGGAAAGGATACTAGAGCCTTTCAGCATGAAAAAGAAACGCGCCGTGGCCCAGCTGAGACAGAGAAGCAGAAACGAATAGACAGCATTCTTAGGTCGGGCAGTGTTGTCGTTCCCTTGGTTGTTGGGCACTACCACACAGAAGATCAGGCACTTGCTGTTGAATCCACTCTTATTCATTGGGTATACGGCCGAGAAACGCTGACGAACGACCAGAGCGGACATGGATGTTCATCTATCCGTCCCAAAAATAGCTATACCACCTTGCAGGGAATTGATGAACCCGAGCTTGGTTACTGCGAGCGAAGAGAAGAAGACAGGGAAAGGAATGACATAATAAAGTTCTTAACAGAGATACGGGATGTTGTAGAGAACGAGTGTAATTTTAAATTCGATGGCTTCGATACCCACAATCCGAGGCATACTTATCTTTACAAGATATACAAGGGTGTCAAATTCACCATAGTTTCACATCATACTTCACGTCGTGCAGCCGCAATTACCATAGAGGCCATTGATACCAAAGAAGTCAATAAGGCCAGAGTAAGATACATCTGCAATAACACGACATTGGAATGGAAAGATGGTGGCAGATACGGAAGGATCATGCCTGCAAAGCCATATCGTGATGGATCTGTGATAGTAAAAAAATTCAAGGAAACATATGCTGAACTGCAAAAAATTCCAGATTAACAATATATAGGGGCGCTGGGGGCAGGTCCCTGACCGCCTGAACTCGGGAGGACACAATGTGCCATCGGTTGAACGTGTGCAGCTTCCCGCCAGTGCTGGTATTCGCACTGGCTATTACGCTCGTAATCCTTTTCCCTGAGATCGGCATGACCGGCGATCCCGCAATGACAGGTGCCTCTGCCATGACCCGAGGTGACAAATCCATTCCGACGCTTGACG
>CAZJTM010000359.1:0-1702 GCA_964548925.1 uncultured Verrucomicrobiota bacterium
CCAGTCCGGTTTTGATCGCACACAAAATTCCGGTTTTGAAAACTACACGACACCTTCTTTCACTTCGCCGGAAGTGTTGGTATAAATGTAGTAGCATGCATACCTGCAACTGCCGGTGAAATTCGTTGTCCCCCAGGCCCCGGACGAAGCCGTTGAATTCGTCTCCTTCTGATTGGCTGCGTCACAATGTGATACAGCGTGCCCGCTACCATCTGGGCACATACTAATCCCAGTGCCAGGGCAGGGTTCCTTATCAGGCCGGTAACAAACGGCCATGACGGTGGTAACAGCGGCAAACAACGCCACCGAATATGCTAGTCTTTTCATGTTTTTCCTTTGTTTGTTTTGTGTTGTGTTTTCAAGCGCCAATACCACAGCGCAAGAAAACTGATTACGGCGGCCACAAGAGCACCCAAAACCAAGGATCCGGTTCGTTTGGGGCGGGTGGCTCCACCACTGAGAACGAATTCCTTGTTGACGAAGAGATAGGCCAAGGAATTCGTCCAGAGGGATACAGACCTGGGTAGTTTGGTGTCCGCGAACATCGCCGGTACGTATCCGTCCGTCGGTTTCAGATCCACTCGGCCCAATTTCAGCACCATGAATTCGTAGCGTTCGCTCCAGTCGTTACTCTGCTTTGATGTCACAGTGAACGCAGTCGGCAGCAACGCGTTCATGGGTCCGTATTCGTAGTAGATGACGGCTTGGGGCAAGTCGGGATAGGTGACGGTTGCTGGAAAACCGTCCGTTCCAAGAGTGAGCAGCCCCTCGAAAGTGTTGGTCGCGGTCGGAATCCCTTCCGGAGTGCGTCCAACTGGCGCCCGGGATGTGAAGCGCAGACCGTCCCATCGGATATTCCCGATCCCGTCATGCGGAAGACGGAGGCCCAGCGTCAAAGCACTCTGCAAGAACCCCCACTCAAAAGCCGTGTTTATTCCCGGCATGCTACCCTTGGCAAAAGGCTTGGCAACGATGTGGATCTCCTTATCGGACAGGGTCCAAAGGTGGGCGAAAGATGCTCCTTTTAGGCCGGCAACAGGAAGGGAGGTCAGCTTGGTGGGGTTGGCAGGGTCAGGCGTTAGTCGCTGCGCATACCAACTGTTTCCCTGAAAACCAAAGCGCATCCACTCCTGGTTGTCCAGCTTGCCATCTGGGTTCGTGATCCGGCGATAGACCACCGCTTCCTGAATCGGCTCCTCGCCGTTCACAAACCGTTGAAAGGCTGCCACCGCTGGGTTGGCTTCCTGCGCCCTCGCCGCTGAAACCATCAAGCATCCGACCGCCAATGCCGCCCACGTTCGTAGCCGACGGCTCAATCGAGGGGCGAGTGGTTGCGCGGAGTCTGCGCGGAGTCGGCCTCCTCTAAACTCCAGGGCAAGCCATGGACTCTCTGGAGGAAAAGATGCTGTCCCCCGGGGGCAGGTGAGCCGTAGGGAAGACGCACGGACACGACCGCACGCCACGTCCACCGCTGGTTCAATCTGGCTCCGCAGGTTGTTCATGCTTTGCACCGTCCACCGCGCTTCGCGAACCAACACGCGCGCCCTCACCGTTCCCAAGCCCGCCCATTTCACCACGCCCTCCTCGGGCCTCGCGCGTGTCATCGTCGTCTTCGCGGGTTGGCCTTCACACAGTTTGGTTCCAACCAACCGACAAATTACAGGATCACTCGTTTCGCCCGCCCCGCCGCCGGTTCCGGCTG
>CAZJTM010000359.1:1802-3404 GCA_964548925.1 uncultured Verrucomicrobiota bacterium
GGACGGCTGGGACGGCTGGGACGGCTGGGACGGCTGGGACGGCTGGGACGGCTGGGACGGCTGGAATTCCACCAGAATCAATTGCGCATGTCAATCACTTTATTGAGGTTTTCTTGAGCTTTTTGAGGACTGCATGCTGGATTCACAGGCCAACGGAAGTCGTTGATTCGCGAAGCCAATAGAACCTTTGCAGTCCGCTTGCGCACATCGTCTCCGCAAGACTGGCAGGACCATTTCGGATTAACGGCAAACGCACTGTTTGGCGGCCGTTGAATCAACGGCGTCGTCAATCAGCCAGTCATGAATGTCAAGCGTCGCCGTGAGCTCTTCACGCAACGGCAGCTAGCAAAGCACAGCGCATAAACCCGGGCGCGCAACTCGCCTCATGGTTGAAAAAGCCGCTGAAGGATGAAGGAATCGTCCGTGCCCGGGCCGTTGATCAACACCACCGGCTCGCTGCAGAGCGAATCCACCAGCGCCTGCGCCAATTTTGCAGCCGGCATGTTTTCGCGCCACACGAGGTCGAATTGAAACTCCATGACGCCATGTTCGTCGCCAACAAAATTCGTGTGCCAGTGGTTGTTGAACAGCATCGCCAGCACGCGATGGGCATCCGGTGGTGCGGTGGTGCGGCGCACCCAGACGTGCGGACCGCCCAAGGTCATCAGCGGCGCATCGCGGCTTACCCACAGCCAGTGGCCCTCTGACGTGGCGTAGTGCGCCCAGCCGTCAATGCCGAAGTAATCGCGGCAACTGCCGGGCAGTTGGTCCGTGTACGGCGTGAACGGCATGCCGCCGCAACTCAAGGTCGGCAACGTGCCTTCGCAGGGCAGCGGAAAGGCGGCAAAGAACACCTCGGGGTTATCGTCGGAGATGCGGTAGAACCGCAGCGTGAGCCGGGCGCGCGGCTCGCCCTTCCACAATTCCAGCTTCCGCACGCACGACTTGAGACGCGGATGCTGCAGCCACTGCGAATAGAGGATGGTGTGCGCCGTCTCCTCAAGGGTCGCTGGCCCTTCCGGTTTGGCCCACACTTCTTCGAGCCGGTCCCGGCGCAACTTCTCGCGTTGTTCCGCTTCGCCGGCATAGGCGATGTCCAGCAGCGCCCAACGCGGCGCGAAGGCGTTGACCTTCACCGCGAGGAAGTCGCCGAACCCAGGCAGGAACAATGATGCTTTCATGCCGGACCATTGCGCAGAAGTGGGCCAACCGTTCGCATCGCACGTGACGGCCGGCTTGGCAGTCGAGGCGTCGCTCTGCTTGGCCGTCTCAGGGCTGAGGCGAAGTTTGAGCGCGCTTTCGGCCGGAAGGTGGTCGAGCCAGAACTTCGCAATGCGATTGGGCACGTTGTTCGCGTGCGTGGCAGACGAATCTTCGCGGGTCAGGTCCCCGGGTTTTTGCGGCCGATGCCAGGGGCTGATGCCCGGCTCAAAGCGGATGGGCAGGCGACCGCCACCGTTGGGCAATTCCACCGACTTGAATTCGCCGCGCAGACTCGTGGCGTTCAGTCGAACCCAGCCGCTGAAAGGAGCTTTGGTTGGATTTGCAATGAACAGCCCCTCGCCCTCCGGCAACAGCTTCGACCGGACGCGCTGGGACAAG
>CAZJTM010000360.1:0-3293 GCA_964548925.1 uncultured Verrucomicrobiota bacterium
GGACGGCGGCGAGGTGCTCGTGAGCTATGACGTGCAGCTTTCCTTCATCAGCGCCGGAATGAACCTGACCGTGTCCGGCGACGTCGAGGTCGAATCGGGCGCCAGCATCAATGTGAAGGGGCGTGGTTACGCGGGAAAGAGCGGCGGCGGGGGCGGCGGCGAAACGGGCAACCCGGTGAGCGGCGGGGGCGGCGGGCACGGGGGTTACGGTGGGCTGAGTTCCAGCAACGCACCCGGGGGGATTGCCTATGGCGCCATTGCCACGCCCACCAGCTTGGGCGGTGGCGGCGGCTCCGGCGCGACCGGCCCCGGGGGCGCGGGCGGTGGCCGGATTCGGCTCAATGTGGCCGGCAACCTGACGCTCGAGGGCGATATTTCCGCCGACGGCCAAAACGGGTTGACCAGCCGTTCCGGCGGAGGCGCGGGCGGCAGCGTATGGATCACGGCGCAATCGCTGACCGGCAACGGCACCATCTCCGCCAATGGCGGCAATGGCGAACCGATTCACGGTGGCGGTGGCGGCGGTGGGCGCGTCGCGCTCGATGTCGCCACCAATCTGTTCTCGGGCGTCGTCACGGCTCGCGGCGGAGCGGGATTCGAGCGCGGCGGTGGGGGCACAATCTATGCCCGGCCCGGGACGGCCCCGGCTGCGTGGGAGGTCACAGTGGAAAACGGCGGCTCGGTGGGTGCCGTCACGCCTTTCAGCAGCTCGGGACAGTTGGTGCTGCGCGTCCGCGGTGGCGCGGTCGTCGCCCCGGCAACCAACCAATACGTGGCGAGCTTGATCGTGGAATCTAATAGCTGGTTGACGTGCTTGCCCAATTCCATGCGGATCGAAATGACCGTGACCGGCAATGCCGTCTTCGAGGCGGGCGGCGGGATCAATCTCCGGGGCAAAGGCTATCCGTCCGGGCAAGGCCTCGGTGCCGGAGTTTTCTACAGTTCCGGCCCGAACGGAGTCAACGGCAGCGGCGGCGGGGGCGGTCACGCTGGCTATGGCGGCATGGGCGCGGCAACGAACCTCTCACGTGGCGGCGACTACTACGGAAGCGTCAGAGCTCCCGCCCTGCTGGGTAGTGGTGGGGGCGGCAATGAAGCGTATCCGGGCGGCGCGGGCGGTGGAGCTCTGCTGCTCACCGTCAGCAACCTCCTTCACCTTGATGGGCTCATCATTGCCGACGGTGAGCGTGCCGCGTCTGGCGTGGCGGGCGGCGGCGCGGGCGGCAGTATCCGCCTGAGTGTGGGCACGCTGGCGGGCAGTGGTGAGGTTTCTGCGAATGGCGGCGTAGCGCATCCACCTAACGGCGGCGGTGGTGCCGGAGGACGGATCGCAATCCATTACGCTACGAACTCGTTCCTCGGCACGGTGACCGCGTTTGGCGGTACTGGGTTTCAAAACGGCGCGGCAGGCAGCTTTTTCCAGTTGGCCAATGGCGCGGCATTGGCGCAGATCATTGTGGACAACAACGGTTCGCCGGGCACCAACACGTTTCTTGACTCGGCTAACATTTTGGCGCCGGTGGACCTGACCTTGCAAGGCGGGGCGCGAGCGAGCGGTCTGACCGACTTCTGGTATCTGACCGTTCGATCAAACGCCGCGCTCGTGGTTGGCGCCGGTACCGCGATGCAGACGGTAAGCGTTTTTCGCGATGCGCGCATTGAATCCGGAGGAGTCCTATCGTTGGACGGCTTGGGATACCCAAGGGAACAAGGTCCTGGCGCGGGCAAGGGTTCATGCATGGGGTCTCCCGGTGTTTGCAGTAGTGGAGGAGGAGGGCACGGCGGCAATGGGGGACAAGGCATTCATGGGCCAATCTACACGGCCGGTGGAACGGCCTACGATCTACTTCAGAGCCCAAGGGAGCCGGGCAGCGGCGGAGGGCGCAATCCCGGCGGAGGGGCTGGGGGCGGGGCGTTGCGGCTCGACGTCGGCGGCCTCTTGCATCTGGATGGCCGCATTAGCGCCGAAGGATTGCCTGGCGGCGTGGATGGCGCTGGAGGCGGTGCGGGTGGGAGTTTGTGGTTGAACCTCAAACGCTGGACCGGGAATGGCGTGCTTTCAGTCAACGGAGGCGCGGGCAATATGCCCAATGGCAGCGGAGGCGGTGGCGGACGCATCGCTGTGGCTTTTGAGACCAATGAGTTTACGGGCACAATCACTGCGCGCGGGGGAGCAGGCTACGTGGCCGGCGGCGCGGGCACCATCTATCTCAAGGCAAACGCGGCCAACATTGCCCAAGTGACGGTGGACAATGGTGGACTACGCGGAGCGAGCACAATCCTGAAACATGCCGGCCCGTTTGATTTGGCGCTTCGAGGCGGTGCTCGTGTGACCAACGATTCGACGGCCAGCGTAACCTTCCGTAACCTCTTCATTGGCGCAGACAGTTGGTATTTCCCAATGGGTAAGTACTACCCTGTCCAACCGCTCACCGTAACCAGCAACGCCGTCATCCAGAGCGGTGGCGGCATCTCCGCAGATGGCTGCGGTTACAGTGCAAACCAGCCCTACGGAGGGTTTGCCGGCCGATACAAGACCTCGTCATACGGTTACAGCAGCGGTGGCGGAGGCGCCCATGGCGGCAGCGGAGGCAATGGAGCCTTGGGTGCAGACTCAGCGGGAGGCGGCGATTATTACGATTCCTCCAGTGCAGGACAGATGGCGCAGCCCTACCGTTTGGGAAGCGGCGGGGGAGCTCCCACAAGTTCGTCAGGTATCCTTCAAAGCGCCGGTGGTGGGGCGCTGCGACTCACCGTAAACGGGATGTTGAGCTTGGATGGCGTTGTTTCCGCAAACGGCCTGCCTGGCGTTGAGCTTGGCGCGGGTGGAGGTTCTGGCGGAAGCTTGTGGATTACGGTCGGAGGCTTGAGCGGGGCAGGGCTCATCTCTGCGGATGGTGGCGCGGGCCACCACCCTAACGGCGGCGGAGGTGGCGGGGGGCGCATCGCGCTTTACTGGACCAGCAACAACTTCACCGGAAGCATCCGTGCCTTGGGCGGGGCCGGATTCTCCCCAGGGGGAGCAGGAACTATCTTCACAACATCTACTCGCCTTCCCTATGCCCATGTCTTGGTGGATAACAACGGTCAGAAAGGGGCCACCACTTGGTTAACGTACTCCGCAAAGCCGGCTGACTTGACGATCCGAAATGGCGGGATAGCAACCCACGACTACTCCGGTATGTGGACGATGCGCAACCTCGTCATCGAGCCAGGTTCATTGCTGGCTGGAGGGGCGACCGTGGAAGGCGATGCAACTGTGTTTGCTGGCGGGGCGATCAGTTTAACTGGGA
>CAZJTM010000361.1:0-3291 GCA_964548925.1 uncultured Verrucomicrobiota bacterium
CTGCGCCCCTGGATTACAAGTTCGCGGAGTTCAAGGAGACTCTTTTCAGGACTCACAAATACCAGTCAGCTTTGTACGGGCTGCTCATCGTGGAGAATTTTGGCGTCGAGGTAAAAAGGGGCTTTGTTTGCTACGCACGAAGCAACTACCGTGTGGAGGAGATCAACTTTCAGGAGGCTGATTTTGAGAAGGCCAAGAAGATGGTTCAGGAGATACTGAACATAATACAGAGGGGATTCTACCCAGATGGATCTAAACAGAAGACGAGGTGTATAGACTGCACGTATAGGAATATATGTGTATGATAGTTAGACCAAGTCAGTGTTGTAAAATCTAAAAATATGTTGGATGATTTACGATAAAACAGCGTTTGTGAGTATTCCTAAAACCTATTTTTGTAATAGGTAGGTAAGATACATGCATTTTTTACCTAATTCTATTTTATGGCTAATATAAGGGGTTTTAGGAATGACCTCGTAATCGATTATATTCTTAATCCTTGTTTTATTGGAGGTTGTATATAGGGTAAGTTCTCCTCATCGGAGTGACCCGTTATATCTACGTTTCAATCCTTGTTTTATTGGAATCTAATCTCTCATAGAAAACCTTCATTTATAAATCTATCGGTATTTTTATCGTGTAGATAGCTTATAATGCTAAAATGGTGGTAACTATGGATGGGCATCTTAAGTAATTAAGTAGAAAGGATTAAATAGGTCTAGCGCATATCTACGGGTGACCCTTTATATCTACTAAGATGGATTGTTGAGAAAAGGGACAAATGAACCATGAAAGCTATGCGATGGTGCAGAGTGGCACGATGCACCAGTCTCTAAAGATTATGTTGTGTGCCGGACCCGTCCCAGTCGTTCGCGTAATAGTAGAGAGTAAAAACTCTAACTATATTGGTGATCGATGTGATAGAAGCCGTATGTAGGATCGGAGATTACATCCAAAAAACTAGTGGTGGAGACGATTTGCTCTCTACTTTCATAGAGAACCCAAATATTAATGGCAAATATAAGAGAGTACTGGTTATAATACTGAGTGAAATAAATGGGGAGTATTCGTTCAGTCGGGTTGAATTTGAAAATTTTAATAATTTTGGGAAATATCTTTATAAAAAGGGAGCCCCGAATGGTACAGATGCAACACCGACAAGCAAAGTTGCAGGAAGCCTTGAAAAGACATTCAATAATAGATTTCTAAAATGGCTCCAGAACTACGACAGCTATGACGTATCCCTAGAAGGAAAAGACTGCCTCAAGAAGATGAACGCAGCTATAACGAGCCAGTCAGATAAAATTTTGGCTGAGCTGCAGGAAAAGTACTCTGAGAAAAAACCCGATGAAAATGCCATAATTACTTTGGGGATGGAAAAAGATGGAGAGATTAAGTATCTGGGGGATATTCAAATCTTCAAGGATGTTTTACTCAGAAAAGGAAAGGACAAGTATTTTTCTAAAAAGTCGCAAGGAGAATCAAGAGGAAAAGGTGCTATCTGTTCTATCTGCAAAGAGAGAAAAGATGAAGTCTACGGCTTTGCAATTCCTTGGACATTTCATACTTTCGATAAACCAGGCTTTATTGCCGGAGGTTTCGAGGTCTCGGAATCCTGGAAGAATACGCCTGTATGCTTTGAGTGCGCTACTCGCCTAGAGTTGGGCAAGAAGCATGTAGAGGAGAAACTGGACTTTGGCTTCTATGGGTTTAGGTATCTTCTAATACCCAAGCTGGCTAAGGGTGGAGACTTTAAGGAAGTCTTGAGCATTCTTGAAGCTAAAGATCAGAAGAGGAAGCAAAAACTGAACCGGGAAGTTAAAAATCGCATCACTTCAGAAGAGGATGAGATTCTCGGTATCGTCGGGGAAAAAGGAGACTTCATTAGCAACAGCTTGCTGTTTTATAAAAAGGAGCAGTCTTCGTATAGGATCCTGCTCCTGATCGATGGAATCCTGCCATCTAGATTGAGAGCACTCTTCAAATCCAAAGACAGGGTGGATCAGAGGTTCAAGATATACAACGAATTTCTCCTGAGCGAAGACCAGAGGGAGAAGAACCACCTAGAGTTTAATTTCGGAGTTCTGAGGAGGTTCTTCCCGGCCGAATCTAAGAACAGGACTTTTGATAAAATATTTCTGGAAGTTGTTAACAAAATCTTCGTTGGGAACAACATCGATTACCATTTGCTGATCCACTTCATCATGAACCAGATAAGAGATGCATTTGCCAAAGGCTATCCTACAAACATCACTACGCTTAATAGCTTCTTACTTTTGCATTATCTAAACGAGCTAAAGCTTCTGAATGAGATTAGACTGGAGATGAGTAAAATGAACGGACCACATAGCGGAGACCTTCTCATAGAAGAGCTGGAGGGGCTACCGTTGGATCAAAAGGTAAAGAAATTCTTCAAGGCCAACCAAGACTTCTTCAACAGCGATGCTAAAAAGGCGACGTTCTTGGAGGGAGCACTAGCTCAAAAGCTACTGAATATCCAGTGGAGGGATAAAGAAGCAACTCCTTTCCGTACCAAGCTGCACGGATTGAAGATGAATGAAGCTCTTATCAAAAGGCTCCTTCCAGAAATACAGAATAAACTGGAGGAGTACGAGGAAAACTACTACGGAGATCTTGAGGAAATTATAGCAAGTCATTTTGTCATGTCAGGCGCAAAATGGAAAGAAAGCGACGATGAGCTTAGCTTTTACTTTGTCCTGGGAATGGATATGCAAAAATTGTTCAAGAAACCAAAAGAAGATGAGAAAAAGGAAATGGTCAAAGGAGGGGCTTGAAGATGGGCGAAACAATAGCGAATAGGTCAGAGATGCTTTTCATTTACGATATAAGAGATGGAAATCCAAATGGCGATCCAATGGACGAGAACAAGCCCAGGATTGATGAGGAGACAGGCGTAAATTTAGTCACCGATGTGAGGCTCAAGAGGACCATACGAGACTATCTCTACAACTTCAAAAGCTTGGAGATATTTGTGAGAGAGATTGCCTACGATTCTGAAGGGCATATCCAGGATGGAATTACGAGGGCGAGCAACTTTGGAAACGATGCTAAGAAGATTCTCAATGATTGCATAGATATTCGTCTCTTTGGAGGAGTCATTCCCCTAAAAGAAGATTCGATAACTTACACCGGTCCAGTGCAGTTCAAGATGGGCAGGTCGTTACACCGTGTCGCCATGAAACATATTAAGGGCACAGGGGCATTTGCCTCAAAGAAGGGCTCAAAGCAGGCTACCTTCCGAGAAGAGGACATCCTGCCTTATTCGCTCAT
>CAZJTM010000362.1:0-3289 GCA_964548925.1 uncultured Verrucomicrobiota bacterium
AGGTAAATTTTTCTTGATCAAACTTGATCATCCACATCTGGATAAGCATATACCGATGCTCAAATAATTATTATCTTCATAAATATTTAAACTTTTCCATTCTTCTTTTATCCAATTCAACCTACCTCACGGTAACTCATTAAAATTTCAATCAATAGACATCCAAACCCAAATTTTTAATGAAAAAAAATTTAATTGAGCGCAGCGGGCGGCTTCCAATTCGAATGCAATAATAGAAGAAAATCACTCAACTCGGATATATTTAAACATTCTAATCCCATATTCTTCTTTTCTTCCAATTTCAATGCATGATCTTGGGCAAAATTATACGTTTTTTTCGATCGTACCTTGTGTACCCCGCGGGTAATCCGATACTTCATTAATGAACACAATTGAGTTTGCCACTCGAACACATTATATTGAGACAAATTCAATGCAGCATTTATATCCCGATCAATATAAACATCTGTGTTGTTATATTTAATTCGCACCCATTTGCCGGATTGAACCTCTACAAAATGAAGCCCAACACTTAGCGGAATCAGCCTTTTTATTAACCCTCTTGATAGAGAAGAACCCCCAATTAATTTTTGATTTTGCACATCAATTTTGTATTCCCGATACCTTTTTTCTTGAATACATCTTTGAATATGCGCATTCCATCCGCTTTGATCAGTAAATTCCACAGGCGGACTGTAGATTTTGACAGAATCGGTTTCGCGCTGAACTAACCACCCGGCATCGGCATTCGGATGGGAATCCTTTTTTGAAAAGCAAGACATCTTGGAAGTATAATGCGGAGGAACAAACAGCAAAGAGATGCCGAGAGTTTCGCTGAGCTCTTCGGCACATTTTCTGAGAACGCCGGTTCCGGTCCAAGCTGTCGAGCCGGATATAGAACTGCTGAAAATATCTCCGCCGACCGCATCGAAATTTGATAGATCCTCGAATACCATACGCGAATACCATCGATATATTCGATCCGGCAGAGAAATGCGGGCGAGCGAAGCGTATTCAAATGAACTGATAACGTCAGGTTTTGCATAATAGGCTTTAACCCATTCGGATGCTTTATCTTTAATATCCTTTTTCATCGTGTTTAATTCGGACATCAACCTCATCGCAGAGCGATACACCACGCTTCTGTTTAATTGTTTTAGACGATTCGATTGCCGACGACCGCTCGAGCCTCGATGGGACACCTTTCTCCACCGATATATCGCACGTCGATTGATCTTCGATGAATTCCACCCCTCACGCTCCGAACGCGACGACTTGGTTCTATGCTCCGCCTCTTGACTGCTGAATGTGGCGGTTTTCAAGGTGACATTCGGAGTTACGGGGGTATCCGCACGCGTTATCGCAATCGTACCGTAATCCCGCCTTCCGGCATCAAATCCCAACGAAATTAAATACGGGTGGCTGGTCAGATCTTGTATTTTTGCCGGCATCCAATCGTACACATACAGCGGAACATCCACGCTCAAACGACCATCGGGACTAATGTGTACCGAGGCCGTCCCGAACGGCAGATTGAAGTCCGAATCTATCACGGAGCCTCCGCTCAACTGATACCCTATTTGTTTCACGAGATCCAAAAAATTTGATAATTTCTTCAAAATTGCGGACTTATCGGGATCCTTAATTTTATATCGGGACAATTTTTTTATACCGTTTACATACTTACTATCAACCTGATAATATTCATTCTTATTTGGCGTTTCACCGCTTTTATAATACAGAGTGTGATTCTCGATCAATTGAAAAATGCGCATAATCACCGAATACAGCGTATCTTTCTCATTTATTTTCAATTCCTCGTACGCGCCATTTTTGTTCTCATACAGATTGGTGATGATCTCTTCCAATATCGATCTGGCAACGCAGAGATTAATTTCGGTCATTGTTGGTAGGTTCGGAATGATGCTCGCCAGTTCTTCCCACGAACTGCGACTGCAAAATCGCGAATAACGGGGCCCGCCTGTGGCTGCATGTTTACGATCTCCACAAATCGAACTCACAATACCGCTTGGTTTGGACATGGCCTCTAGGAATTTTTTTTTTTCTTCTTCGTACTGCTTTTGATACTCCTTAAGCTCATTTTCCAGCACTTGCTTCTGCGCGGCGGTCGAATATCTGATGCGCGTTTCGTATTCTTCAACCTTTTTTTGATATTGATCTTCAGGATGTTTGATAATTGTATTCAAGGTGTTTTTGAGCGAGATCAAAAGGGAAGGATTTGAAGTGGAAAGCGGAATCAACGGGAAAATGTGCGCTACATTTAAATTCTCTCTATATTCCACGCTGGCTGCATAATAAATCGTCTTTTTGAATTTTTCTCGCAACACCGACCAACTGGGTGCAGCAATCAGACCATCATAATAAAACCAGCAGCAATCCGGTGTCGCACTTTTCTGAATTTCAAGGTATTCATCAATGATGGTATAGATATCGCGCACACCATCGATCGGATGATTTCGCTTATGGACCGGTTGTACAATCACATAATATAATTGCTCCGATTGTGCATCCTTTTTTTTTGTTGATTCGGGGCCTTTCGGGACCGCACCCGTATCTTCATCTGCTTCCGCATCTGCTTCCGCGGCATCACCTGGTCCCTCTTTATTCTTTTTTTTCTTTGCAGCATTATACATTTTCGGAGGCCTTATAACAAAAATCGCATACAGCGTTTTGGAGCAATCGTAATCCTTTGTTCTCGATTCGGGTTTTGTAAAAAACAGCAGATTGTACTGTGCCGGATATTGAATCGATCCACAAATCGGTATAAAGCATTCGGGTAGCGTGTTTGATTTCAAAATTTCTTTCTGCATTTTTATATCAAATGATAACAATCTATTGCACATCGATTCAAATTGTGTAATTTTCGATGTTCCGATTTTTTTATTGAGCAAATTGAATTGTTCCAGGAGCTCGGCATCCTCGGGTCGCAACAGCGATTCTTTTTTGAGGTCTTTATAGTCAGTTCCGAATAAATGTATTTTAATAACTTCCAGAGTCATTTCCGAATCTTGTGTATTATTCAGATAATCGAACACATTGATCTTGCCGGCTAATTTTATCTTCATTAATTTCTTGAACGCATTAAACTTCGACAGAGTAACAAACTAACGGCGTTCGAATGCACGGATTCTCCCAGATTTGATACAGCAGTTATGGTATAATAAAATTGCTGTCCAAGGGTTTTTGATGAGGTATCTGTAAATGTGGTTAAAGACGTTGACACTAAAAAAGTTCCGTTTCTGAATATTCGGTATACGGTGATCGGGGC
>CAZJTM010000363.1:0-3230 GCA_964548925.1 uncultured Verrucomicrobiota bacterium
CATCCGCCTCTGGATTCTCTCTGGCATCCTGGCTCTGATTTCCCTGGCCACCCTCAAGCTGCGGTGATCCATTCGGTCCCGGTCAGTTTCCCCAAAGCGTGATCACGACCGCGCCGCCCACCATGAGCAACGCTCCGACCAGACGCCGCGTGAGGTGGCTTTCCTTGAACAGGATGCCCCCGTACAGGACACCGAACAGAACGTTCAGCCGCTTGACCGAGATCATGTAAGAGGCCTTGACGAGGGCAATCGCGGAATTGTGCAGCAGGGCATGGGCCAGCAGGATGAGCCCCGCGAGAGCCCCGAGCTTCCAGCCGCCTCCAAGCGACCGAAGGGAGATTTTGCGCAAGGCGGTGAGAATGATTAATAGACCAAGGCTGAGGATGATGTAATACACACAGGCGAAGAAGATGGGCGAGGAATGGATCACGGCCTGCTTTCCGAAAACCGAGGCGAACGCGTACAGGAAGGACACGAGGCACATCATCCATGAGCCCCTCACCTTGAGGATGTTCCTGAACGGCGCCAGGGGCCCGCTCTCAGCAGGGTCCCCATTGAGGATGTAACCGCCGGCGACCGTTACCAGGATTCCAGCAATCCCTGCCGCATTGGGCACTTCCTGCAAAACCAGCTTTCCCGTGATCAGCATGAAAACGGGGGTGAAGGCAAGATAGGGCACGGTGAGGGAAAGCGGGGCGATCCGGATGGCTTCCATGTATAGCAGGAACGCCACGCCATCGAAGGGAAGGCAAGCGGCGAGGGACCACCAGAAGGTTTCATCGAGCTGCGGTTGCGGCACAAACGGGAGAATCACGAAGAAGGCCGGTAGACTGTAGAGCAGCGGGAAGAGGGCCATCTCAAACGGGGATGTGTGGGCAAACCACTTCTTCACGCAGGCGTCCTGGGTCGCAGCCGCAAACGCCGTGAGCAGGGAGAGGACAAACCATTCCATGGCATCGTTCCGATTGGACGGCCTGACGCAGGAGTCAGGTGGAGAGAAATGCTGAACCGAAGGGCTGTCAAGCTGAAACCTTGCTGAGCACGGACGTCAGAAACCACCCCTTTCGATCGACACTCGCGGCTCGGCTGAAACGGCCGGGCCTACTTATAACAGAGAAAGCAAAGGCATTGACATGGAGACAACCAGCAGGCGGGCGATCCTGTGCCCCAACTGTCGCCGTTTGATCAATCCTGACGAGCCCCACTGCCCCTTCTGCGGGATCCCGAGCCCGGGCAGCCGGAGGTGGGCCGGTGCCAGGCTCTTCAACCTGTCCGATCCCATGCAGGTCATCCGGCTGATCACCTACGCCTGTGGGACCTTGTTCGTGCTGTCGCTTCTGAGCAGCGCCCGGTGGGAGAGTCCGTCTTTTAACCCCTTCGGGCTCCTCGCTCCGGACAGCAGGGCGTTGGTGCTCCTTGGCGCCACGGGCCGGGGACCGATCGACCAGTACGGCCGGTGGTGGACCGTCTTCACAGCCACCTATCTGCACGGAGGAATCCTCCATATCCTGTTCAACATGATGGCCTTGAGGCAGATCGGCCCGCTGATCATACAGGAATTCGGCCCAAGCCGCATGTTCCTCATTTACACCCTGGGGGGTGCCCTGGGATACGTGGCCTCCTACCTCGCCGGGACCTGGCTGACCCTCGGGGCTTCCTCGGCGGTGTGCAGCCTCATCGGGGCGGCGCTGTACTACGGCAAGAGCCGCGGCGGTCAGTTCGGGCAAATGGTCTACCGGGAGGTCAGCGGATGGGTGATCGGCATCTTCGTGTTTGGCCTCCTCATGCCGGGAATCGACAACTGGGCCCACGGTGGCGGCCTCGTTGGGGGCATTGTGCTCGGAATGGTGTTTGGCTATTCTGAACGGGAGGCGGAAACGTCGACGCACAAGGTCCTTGCCTTCGTCTGTCTGGTGGTAGTCGCGGGGGCTATATCCTGGACAACACTCACCGGACTGTACCTTCGCTTTCTCTACTGATCACACGAGCTTTGAGGTTCAATCATGTTCAAGTTCCTGGACATGTTCAGGAAGAGTAAGGCCTTTCACGAGGACTCCCCCGAAAAGGCCGCCTTTCAAAACAAGTATCACCATTTCCAGAACCTGCTTGCGGGCAACAACCGAGCACTGGAGATCATTACCGACCTGGAGCAGGTCTGCTACGGACCGAAGCCGTTCACCCTCGATTACATGGTCGAGCAGTCCGAACGGCTGTTGTCCAAGACCTACGATATCGCCGAGGACCTCAACGCCCTCTCCGGGGGCAAGTATCCGGGCCTGTTCGATGCGGTCGAGCGAATCGGGATCTCGATCCTCAAGGATCTGGCTCAGAAGCGGACGGTGGAGAAGACCAGCCTCACGCTACCGCTCCAGCACCTGAGCCTCGACCGGTTGTCCGAAGTCGGGGGCAAAGCCGCCAATCTTGGCGAAATCTACAACCGTATCCACCTGCCTGTCCCGAAAGGCTTTGCGGTGACGGCTTACGCCTGTCATCAGTTCATGCACGAGAACCACCTGTACGAGGAATCCGAAAAGATCCTCAAACGACTCGATGTCAACGACACGGAACGGTTGGTCTTCTGCAGCGAGGAGATCCAGTCGCGGATCATGGAGGCGCCGCTGCCGCGCGAGCTTGAAGAGTGTCTGCTGAGCGAAACGGACGCCCTCATCGCCGAACTGGGTCCGGACGTCCGTCTGGCCGTTCGGAGCAGCGCGACCAGCGAAGATTCCGAGGCAAGCTTCGCCGGGCAGCATTCCTCAGTGCTTGGCGTCAACCGGGAGACCATCCTCAGTGCCTACAAGCGCGTCGTGGCCAGCACGTTCAACCCGCGGGCGATCTTTTACCGGCGGAGCAAGGGGTACCCGGACGAATACGTCATCATGAGCGTGCTCTGCGTCGCGATGGTGGATGCCAAGGCGGCGGGGGTCATGTACACGCGCGACCCCAACGACAACCGGCGGGAAGTGATCCTGGTGAATGCCGCATGGGGACTGGGCGTAGGTGCCGTCGACGGGTCCGCAAACACTGACTTCTTTGAGGTGGACAAAGCCGACCTCCGCATCACCAGATTCGAAACCTCCCACAAGCCGACCAAGCTTGCGATAGACGAAGCCGGGCAGTTGGCGGAAGCGCCGGTCGATCCTGAGCTTCACGACAAGCCCAGCCTCACCGAGCGGCAGCTTCTCGCCCTGGCCGAGTACGGCCTGACCATGGAGGAGCATTACGGGATT
>CAZJTM010000364.1:0-3227 GCA_964548925.1 uncultured Verrucomicrobiota bacterium
GTTTGCGCCGCCGTTTCCGTATGGGCGGCCGCTATTTAACCGACGGCAGCGAACCCGGTTTCAGCAACGCCAACAGCGCTGTCCGCCGTGTGGCGTGGCAGGAGGATCCTTATGACGAAACCCTGCCGTTTTCCGAAGACGTGCTGTGGGCGCGACAGCGCCTAGGTCGTGGCCGGGCGATTGTCTATACGCCTGATGCCGTGGTGTATCACAGCCACAACGAAACCGTGGCGCAGTTGCGGCGACGTTTCGCGGCTGAGGCATGGGCGCGGGAAACGATCGATCCGGGCAGCCCGCGCTATCGCGCGACCGCCTTGGCGTGGGATCTGCTCGGCGGAACCTTATTCGACTGGTGGACTGTCTGGCGTATGCGCGCCGGTTGGCGTTGGGCCTGGTTCGCGCCGTGGCGCCGTTGGGCGATCAACAGCGGTCGTTGGGCCGGTTCACGAGGCGTGCAGATCGAAAGCCGCCGGCGTCTGTGGTCGTTGGTCATCGACCGTTGGTGGCTGCGGCTGGTACGACAGTCCGGGGGAGTAGCCGGACGGCTGGCGCCGCAGCTGGTCAAATGGTTGCACAAGCATCCGCGCCCGATTCACCCCAAGCATCTGCTGACCGGACGGCGCGACCATTACTGGTATGCCGATCACCTGCGCGGAGGCACAAGGCTGCTCGACGTCGGTTGCAACGTCGGCGCACACGCCAATTTCGCCGCCCAGCAGGGGCTGGCGGTGATCGGCTTTGACATCGATCCGACGGCCTTGGCTCACGCGCGTTTTTTGCTGCGATGGGAACGCGCTCCTCGGGCGCTGGTCGTTCGCGCCAGCGCCGAGCGGCAGTTACCTTTTGCCGACGCCTCGTTCGACCGCGTGCTGGCGTTCGATGTCATCGAACATCTGGATGACCCGGCTGCATTTTTGGACCAGATCGATCGGGTGTTGACCCCCGACGGGCTGCTGCTGCTTACCGCCCCCAACGCCGAAACCACGTGGAAGCGGCGATTGCGACGGGCCGGATTGCCGTCGTTTGCCGATCCGAGCCATCGCGTGGAATACACCGCCTCCGGCCTGGTCGATGTGTTGCGCGCGGCCGGTTTCGAAGTGGTCGAGCAATCGCCCGTAGTGGCCGACACCCCGTGGGCGCCGTGGTACGATTTGGTGGGCGCGATATCGTTGAAATGGTACGCCCGATTGGCTGATCGCAAGCGAGCGCAAGCGGTGCGGCATCCGGCGGAATCGACCGGCTTCCGGATCGTGGCGAAAAAGGTGTGTGACTGATGCATGTCGCGTTGCTCCAGGACTACTTCCTTCCGCACGCTCCGGGTGGTGCGGAATGGAGCACGCTCGCCCTGGCTCGCCAACTCACGCGGCGCGGTGTGCGGGCCACGATCATTACCACCGATCTGGCAGGCGAAGACACGCGTGCGGAAACCGGTCGCGTCGATGGGATGCTCGCCATGGAAGGCATCACCATCACGCGCGTGCCGTTCGAAAAGAAGATGAGCGGTCCACCGCAGGCCTTTGCCAGCTACGTCTACGGCAATGTCTGGACGGAAGCCCGGCTTACCCGGCGGCTACTCGCGCTGGATCTGCGCCCGGATCTGTTTCATGTGCAAAACTTCGGCATGCTTGTTCCCGGATACCGCGCGGCGCGGTTGTGCGGCATCCCGGTAGTAGCCACCATCCGCGACTACCGAGGGGTGTGCCCGGTGGCCATTTGTCTGCATCGGGACGATCTGCCGCCGGCGCGGTGTACGCATGCCGAGTTTCGTGCGTGCGCCGACGAATACCTGCGCCGGTACAGTCCGGATTTGCCGTGGGGCAGACGCCTGCGCTATCGCGGGCGGCGAGAGTTGGAATGGTGGACGCGCAGTCGCCAACAGCGCGTGTTGCGCGATCTGGACGCGACGGTATTTGTGTCGGCGGCAACGCGCGCGATTTACGCGGCCGCCGGGCTGGCGGGGCGAAACCCGATTGTCATTCACAATCAGCCGCCGGAAGAAGAACCGGCAACCGATGTGCGCGTCATGCGGGAGCGATTCGGACCGGACGGCCCACTGGTGCTGTTCATCGGCCGCTGGTCATTGGGCAAAGGCGCTGAAGAGATGAGCCGTGCGTGGCCGGCGATTCACCAAGCGTATCCGCGGGCGCGATTGGTGATCGTCGGCCGGCGCGAATCGTTCGTATGGCCTCAGCCGGCTGATGGCGTCGTTCACGCAGGCTCACTGTCGCATGCCGACACGCTCGGCTTGATCGCTGCGGCCGATGTCGTTGCCTTGCCTTCGCGGTGGCCGGAGCCCTATAGCCGAGTCGCGTTGGAAGCGATGGCGGCGGGGAAACCACTGGTTGCGACACGAGCGGGCGGCAATCCGGAACTGGTTCAAGACAACGTGAACGGATTCGTCGTGGCGCGGCACGACCCGGCCGCATTTGCGGAAGCGGTCAAACGGCTATTGGCCGACGCTGACCTAGCCCGCCGCATGGGCGAGGCGGGGCGTCAGCGACTACATGTCGAACTGGACGGCGAAAAGCAACTCAATATGCTGGTTGCGCTTTATGAACGCGCGATCTCAGGCGCGAGCAATGTGCTGCGCATTTGTTCGCCGGTCACCAGCCTGACGGAACAGACCAATCTTGGCGGCGGCTTTTATCACACCAAGAGCCTGCAAGCATTGGCCGATCGTGGCGTGCAGTGTCTTATTCCCCTTGTGTTTCGGCCGGCTCACGAGCCGCGTGCCAATTGGGATGTTCGGGTACTGCCCCTGCGTCGGGCTTACAAGCTGGGACCATTGTTGCCGAACTTCGTGCTCTTTTTCACCATCCTCTGGTTGAAGTGGATCCAGCACGAGCGCTTCGACCTTATTCGCATTGGTGATCCCTATCATGTCGGCCCAGGCTCGTTGCTTGCCGCGCGTTTACTCGGCTTGCCAACGGCGGCCGTCGTATTTCACGTCGATGATGATCGGCCACGCGAGAACGCGGTGACGGGGTGGGTTGTGCGTAGGGCGGATATGGTGCTCACCATCAGCCGCGCGACGGCCGAAGCCGTAACCACGCGTTTCGGCGTACCGGCGGATCGGCTGAGGATGGTCTCGTGCGGCGCCAGCCTACCGGCCGGAGCACCTGCAGATTCAGCGGAGGCCAAGCGCCAATTTGGTCTGGGCGACGGACCGGTCGTCGGCTTCCTCAATCGAATCGATTCGCGGAAAAACGTCGGTCTGCTGGTGGAAT
>CAZJTM010000365.1:0-3215 GCA_964548925.1 uncultured Verrucomicrobiota bacterium
CCCCAGCAAAATCACCCCTGCCATTTTGCCCAATGCCCCAGTAGCGGAAGTCGGGCTAGAGTGCTTCCGTGACAGATGATACACTGGGTGTCTTGGCCGTCGTTGGCAGCCTGCACCGCGCGTCGGTGACCCGCGTGGTGGTCAGCCAGATCGCCCAGAAACTCGGGGCCGCCGGTTGCAGGGTGGATTTGCTCGATCTCGGTCAAGAACCCCTGCCGCTCTACAGTCCGGATTCCGCCCAAGCCCAACCGGGATTCGCCGCGCTCCAAACCCGGGTGCAACGGGCCGACGTCTTCATCCTCGGCACGCCGGATTATCACGGCAGCATCAGCAGCGCGCTGAAGAATTTTCTCGACCACTTCTGGCGGGAGTTTGCGGGCAAGCTCTTCGTGCCGGTCGTGGCGTCGCATGAGAAGGGGTTGACCGTCATTGACCAACTGCGAACCGTCGCCCGGCAATGCTACGCGTGGACGATCCCCTATGGCGTTTCCTTCGCCGAGCAGGCGGATGTCGCCGAGGGCAAGATCATCAGCGATGCGCTCTGGAAACGCGTCGAGATGGCGGCCCGCGACGCCCGGGTTTACGGCCAAGCGCTGGCGTGGCAACGGCGTGCCGATCTGGCCGGGAGTGAACCCGGCTTCCTGGCCCGACTGCGGACCTGAACGGGCGCAAAACCGGATTGAACCCCCCGCGTCTTTCGACTAGGGTGAGAGCGGTTTGGAACAGCCAAGCCGTACAATGCAGGCAGGCGCGCGGCGCTTGCGAGGATGGACTTTATGATGAAACCGCACATGTGGAGTCTTGGATTGGTTTGGTGGCTTTCGCTGACGGGCGCTTCCGCGAGCCCGGAGCCACTAGTCGCGCCGGTGCCGCAGCCTCTTACCGCGGTCCCGGGCCTGCCGGGACTGGACCTTACCAACGCCCCTGGCCCGCGCATCCAGTTTGACACCCTTCTGCATGACTTCGGCAGAATCTCCTCGGGCGCGGTGGTTAAGCACACCTTCGTCTTCACAAACACCGGCGACGCCACGCTCAACGTGAGCCACGTGGCCGCCTCTTGCGGCTGCACCACCGCCGGCGACTGGACGCGCAAGGTCGAGCCCGGCCAGACCGGCTCGATCCCCATCCAGTTCAACAGCGGCAATTTCAACGGCGTGGTGTTCAAGACCATCACCGTGATGTCGGATGACAAAAAGCAACCCAATGCCCTGTTGCAGATCAAGGCGGACATCTGGAAGCCGGTCGAGGTTTCGCCGGGGTTCGCGGTCCTGCACGCCAATGTTGAGACCTTGGCGAGCGCCAAAGCCTCCGTGCGCGTCCTCAACCACGAGGACACGCCGCTCGCGTTGTTGGCGCTGAGCAGCAGCAACCCTTTGTTCGAGGCGGAAATCCGCACGAACCAGCCCGGCCGGGATTTTGAGGTGCTCATCAACGTCACGTCACAGGTTGCGCCGACCAACCTGCAAGGGGTGATCTCGATCAAGACCACCTCAACCAACGCCCCCGTCTTGAACGTCACGGCCATGGTCGCCCTCCAACCGGCCTTGGTTGCCGCCCCGGCGCAGGTTTATCTTCCACCCGCGCCACTCGTGGGCGCCCGCGCGGTGGCGGTGTCCATCATGAACAACGGGACGAACAAGGTGGTCTTGTCGGACGCCGAGGTGAACGCCACGAATGTCACGGTGGATATCAAGGAAACTTCGCCGGGGACTTACTTCAACCTGAACATCAATCTGCCCGATGGCTTTGCGCTCCCGGCGGGGCAATCTGCGACACTCACGGTGAAGTCCTCGCACCCGCAGTTTCCCGTCATCCGCGTGCCGATCTTTCAACCGGCCCGACCGACTCCGGCCCCGGCACGTCCCGTGTCGGCTGCCGTGGCGGCCCCGCCGCCGTCGGCCGTCCCGCCCCAACCGGTAGCGCCTCGCCCCCTCACTCGGCCGCCGGGCGTCAGCCGGCCAGCCTTGTCGCCGCCGACGCTGCCGCCACTGCCGGGTGACCTCTCCACCAACGCGGTCAGTTTGCCGTAAGCCCGGACCGTTCCGGCGCAACGAACCGTTGGCCTCGCCGCTCACTGCCGCGTGCAAGTTGAATCCCCACCCGCCGCCGCGCGGCCTCCACGGACCGGCTTCAAGACGATTGCGCTGGAAACCGTGGTGGTGGCCGTGGTCGGCGTTCTTGTGTCGTTCATCGCCAATGCCCTGTCCCCACGCGGACTCGTGTTGAGCCGCGACTACTTTCCAGGCGCCATCCGCCCGGGTACTTCCGTGGCCGCCAGGACCAACGCCTCGATCGTTTCCGGCGCAACCAATGCGCCCGCCGCCGTCCAACTCATCGCCGCCCGGCTGGCGGCCAAGAACCTCCAGATGGTGGACTTGGCACAAGCCCGGGAGTTGTATTTCGATCCGCGTTACCCACACGGTGGGGTCGTGTTTGTGGATGCCCGGGACGACGGGTTATTCCAGGCGGGCCACGTCCCCGGAGCGCACCAATTTGATCACTACCGGGCGTCCAACTACCTCGCCGCCGTTTTGCCGGTTTGCGCGGTGGCGGAGCAAATTGTCGTTTATTGCAACGGGGGCGACTGCGAGGACAGCGAGTTTGCCGCGGTCACCTTGCGCGAGTCAGGCGTGCCGAACGAAAAGCTCCACATTTACGGAGGCGGTTTCACCGAATGGTCCACGAACGGACTGCCGGTCGAACTGGGCGCACGCGGGAGCGGATTACTCCGGGAGGCGACACCATGAGCCCCGCCGGCTCGTCTTCGTGGGACACCAAGATGGAAACCCTCGCCGTGCTGACGCGCTGGTTGCTGGGCGCGTTCATGGTTTACATGGGCTTGGCAAAGGCGTTGGACCCCGTTGGATTCCTGAAGCTCGTTCGTCAGTACGACCTCGTCCAGACCCCGCTGCTGTTGAACTCCATCGCCGCGACGCTGCCGTGGTTCGAGGTGTTTTGCGGCGTGCTGTTGGTGGCTGGCGTCGCGGTGCGTGGTTCGGCGGCCCTGCTGCTGTTGATGCTCGTGCCGTTCACGGTCATCGTGCTCAAACGCGCGCTGGCCATCCAAGCGGCCTCCGGGATCGCGTTCTGCGCCGTGAAATTCGATTGTGGTTGCGGCGCGGGCGAGATTCAGATTTGCCACAAGCTGGTGGAGAATGGTCTGATGATGTTGCTCTCGGTTTGGCTGCTCACCGGGCGCGGACGCCGCTTCGCCG
>CAZJTM010000366.1:0-3173 GCA_964548925.1 uncultured Verrucomicrobiota bacterium
GGCCACGGCTTCACCTCCGAACGGGCAAAGCCAGACCCCCTGCAAACGGGGACAGGGGTGCTCAACGGATGTCAGCGACCGTAGTCGTGCGGCAGAGCCCGTGGTACGGGGGGAACCCGATCCCGGCCCCTGCCAGCTCGCGATCGGAGAGCGACCGCGAGAACTCCCCGCGTTCGTCTCGGGTGCCCACCGCCGACCGCATCACCTCGGTCAGGCGGGTGCGGCTGTCCCCGCGCTCCACGAAGAGCACCTTGCGGCCGGACTCGGGGTCGATCGCCTCGCGAACCCAGGGCGTGAGCTCCTTGACCCGATCCGGCTCGGCCTCGACCTGCTCGAAGGTGCCGAGACCCGTGCTCACGGAGAAGGTCTTGCCGTGCAGGAACCGGCAGATCTCCGTGGTGCGTTCGTCGAGCACCGCCTCGATGACGTAATGCTCGATGCCAGCCTCGGCGTAGGACGAGAGCTGAGCATAGGAGCGACCGTTCGAGACGAAGGAGCCGGCGACCGTCTCCCAGTAGAAGCTGCCGCGGCCGGCGATGATGTCGCGGGCCGCGGTCTCGAGGTCGCGGGCGATGTCCTCGCGGCCGAGCCCGGCTTCGAGCCCGTCGGAGACGATCTGACGGGCGCGCTCGCCGAAGACCTCGTGGCGGCGACCGTACTCGTCACTCACGTAGTTGGCCTGGCTCGTGGTGAGATGGCGGACGATGCGCCGGTCGAGGGCGTTGAAGCTCGCGGCGATGGAGAGGCCCTGACCACGGCGGGCCGCATCTCGGGTCGCCTGCACCACCTCGGTCGCCGCGTCCCCGAACACCGCCTGGACGGTCCGCGGCACCGCGGCCGTCCTCCGGCCCGCGGCCTCGAGCGCCCTGGTGATGAGCGCGCGGCGCTGGGTTGCGGTCGTCGCCGCCCAGTCCACGTCGAGCACCGCGATCGCGTCCCGCACAGCGGCGTCGTCCGAGGCCGAGGCCCTGGTGCGGAGCAACGTGGCCAGGCTCGCCACGGCGCGGTCGAAGCCTCGGGGGTTGCCGAGGTCGAAGGCCTTGCGGAGTCGGACCTTGAGATAGCGCTCCAGGATCTCGTCGGCCGCCTGCCGAGCAGCGTGGACGAGCTCGAGGTCAGCGGTACTGCACGCGACGCACACGCTCGTCCTCCTGGATGTCGGGCTCGCCGTTCCTGAGCCCGATCAGCACAGCGCAGTAGAGGCAACGGATCGGCCGGGAGAAGGTCACCCGCTGCCCGTCCTCGCTCTCGGTGATCACCAGACCGTCGTTGCCGTTGAGCGCCACGGTCACGAACCCGCAGCGCGGGCAGCAGACGTGGTAGCCGACGAGACCGAAGCGCCGGTCCTGCGAGACCCGCCGCAGCTCTCCCCGCTCGAGCTTGCAGGGCGGCTTGCTCGTCGGCCGCATCATCGCGAGGCCTCCCCGACGACGATGGGCTCCCGCCTTCGCGCCCGGACCTCGATGCCAGCCTCGGTCGGCGTGAGCAGGATGTCGTGGCGGGCGGCGCAGCGGTCGCAGACCACGAACGCCAGTGTGCCGTTGCGCCAGAGTGTGATCGCCTCGTCGAGCCCGGAGCGGCGGCGGCACATCCGGCACTCGATCACGCCGCGCTCGGCGTCGAGCTGCGCCTGGCGCACCCAAGCCCGCTGCAGGTCAGCGTGGTCCATCGGCCTCACCTCGGGCTGCCTTCTCCTCCTCGAACGCCTTGCTGCACGAAGTCCAGCCCGCTGGACGAAGTGCAGCGGCGTCGACGGAAGCGCCTTGCGCTGGAGTCAACCACGACGCCAGCTCGTCGCGCGGCACCTCGATGCGGACCACGTCGTCGCCCGCGAGGTAGCGGCGGGCCAGGTCCAGGCGGCGCTCGGCGAGCTGCTCCTCCTCGGCCACCAGCTCGTCGCGGAGGTTCATGATCGAGCGCGCACCGTCGAGGAGCGCGGTCCGGCGCGAGCCCGCGTCCACGTCGGTCTGCTGGGTCTGGATGCCGGCCAGGGTCAAGGTGATCGGCCGCTTGGTCCAGTCGTCGCCGAGCTTGCGGAACTCCCGGTTGAAGATGTCACCGGCGAGGAGCCGACCTTCCTCGGGCGTGAGCACTCCCACCCGCACGAGCTTCTCGACCATGTCGGTCATGCGCTCGGGGTCGCGGGTCACGGGCGTCTGCGAGCGGAAGCGCCAGAAGCGGATCCCCATGTCCGCGAGCAGCCGGCGGTTCATCAGGAAGTCGAACTCGTCGCGCTCGGGCTGGAAGACCTGGTCCTCGGCGAAACGCAGCGCGCTCTCGGCCGTGGCTCGGTTGAAGTCCTTGCTCTCGCCGCGAAGGAGACGAGGCAGCCGGAAGGCGCTGCCGACCTTGTCGATGTTGCGCTCGTCGTAGAGCTGGAAGAGCGCGTCCTGTTGCTGGGCGTCGGTGAGCGGCCGCAGCTCGATCTTGGCCCGGGCGTTCTCGCCCGAGCCGGTGCCGCCCTCGGCCTCCAGGATCAGCACCTTGTGGAAGTTGGTCTTGCCCTTGAGGTTCTCCTCGATGAACCGCTCGATGCGCGGCACCGAGGCCTCCGACAGACGGCCGCCCGAGACGAGCAGCGCGAGCGGCGGAACGCTCTTGTTCTCGAAGTAGAGGTAGTTCACCTCCTCCATCTGCCGCGAGCCGAGCACCGCCAGCAGCGTCCCCACCCAGCGCGGCACCCCGTAGGGCGAGCGCGGTGAGTGCACGGAGAAGTGAACGAGCTCGGTGGCCGGGCCGTCCGTCGGGTCCGTGTCCCCGAGAGACCCAGCGTCGTCGAACAAGCGGCCGGTCCTGCGCGAGACGATCCGCGGGTCTCCGAGCGACTTGAAGTACACGCGCTCGACGCCCTGGATCTGGACGTAGCGCCGCAGGCGCCGCCTTGTCGATACCTTGTCGAAGGACACCGAGGAGACGCGCACGCGGTCCTCGACCTCCACCGGAGTCTCGTCGAGAGGCAGCAGCCGCACCGAATAGGACGGGACGTAGACCAGTCTGGCGATCTCGCCGCGGCCGTCGCGCAGCACCTCCCAGAACGCGTTGCCCGTGACCTCGAGGTCCTGGCGGGTGCGCCGCCGCAGATCCACGAAAGAGTGGTCGAAGCAGCAGAAGTCGAAGAAGGACTCGAGCCGCGCTCGCTCGCGGCGAGCGAGCTGGACGAGCACCCGCCTGCG
>CAZJTM010000367.1:0-3165 GCA_964548925.1 uncultured Verrucomicrobiota bacterium
CCAGAAACCCCTACAACGTCACCAACAGCGGCCCTTGCGCCGTGCCGAACGCCTTCTTCACAAACGTCACCGCCCAAACGACGTACCAGAAACGCCTCCGCTATCTTGTCGCGCGCTACGGTTACAGTCCGAACCTGCTGGCCTGGCAGTTCTTCAACGAGATTGACAACGTCTATTCCCTGCTCAACGCCACGCACGTCGCCACGTGGCACGCGACCATGGGCAATTGGATGCGGACGAACGATCCGTTTGGCCATTTGCTCACCACGAGCTTCACTTACGCCGAGCCGCATCCGGAGATCTGGACCTTGCCGCAAATGGACTACGTGTGCGCGCACTCCTATGGCCCAGCCCGCCCGGCGAACACGTTCAGCACCCTGGCCCACAGCCTGCGGCAAAAGTACGGGAAGCCCGTGCTCATTGACGAATACGGCACCAGTTGGCAGGGGTGGAACCGAGCCGCCGATCCTTACCTGCGGGGTCTGCGTCAGGGTGTATGGGGCGGCGCACTTGGCGGGTCCGTTGGCACGGCGATGTCGTGGTGGTGGGAGAACCTCCATAACGAGAACGTCTATCCGGCTTATGTGGCGTTGGGAAGCATCCTGAATCGCACCGGCTGGGGGCGCGGCGCTTGGACGAATCTGGCGTTCAGCGCGTCACTGAATCCGCCGCCCACCGTGGGAGATTTGCTGACGAATGGCGTGCCGTTTGACGTCACGCTGCCCTTGTCCACGGGTTGGGGAACGATGCTGCCGGGCCAACTCGCCGTGCCAGACGCGGGCGCGGCCAGTTATTCCGTCAGCACCCTCAACAGTTTCGTTCACGGCACGTCCCACGCGGACCTGCGAATTCCCTTCCGCCTCAGCGCGTGGTTCACCAACAACGCCCGCCTGGTCATGCACCTCAACTCCGTCTCGTGGAACTCCTCGCTGGCCGTGCGGGTGGATGGCGCGCAGCTTTACCGGACGAACCTGCCCAATCTGGACGGCGGTTACTCCGTGAACAATGAGTACAACCTCGACCTCACCGTCAACTTGCCAACGGGTCGCCGGCTGGTGGAGATCATCAATCTCGGCGGCGATTGGTTCTATCTCGACTGGGTGCGATTGGAGCGGGTGCTGCCCGCGGCGTACACCAACGATTGGCAGCCGCCCTGCGAAGCCATCGGCCTGACTGGTCCGCGCGAGGCACTGCTTTACGTCGTCGCGCCCGGCACCGCCTTTCCCGGCAGCGCGACCAACGCATCGCTGCCGTTGCTACAGGACCAGACGATCACGATCACCAACTGGCCCGCGGGCGAGGTCTTCGCGGAATGGTACGACCCCGCCACCGCCGGATTTGTCGGGCGCACGCGCGCGGCCACCGCCGATGGCGCGCTCCGCCTGGCCTTGCCCCCGTTTCAAGCGGACCTGGCGGGCATCTTGCATGGTCCGGCCAGACTTGCGCCCAGGGGCTTCGGCGCGACCGGTGATTTCCAGTTCCAACTGGACTCTGAAACCGGGGGGCGCTACTTGATCGAAACTTCCACCAACCTCGCGGATTGGTTTGCGTTCCTCGCGCTGACCAACTCCACGGGAACGACCGCTCTGGCGGACCCGGCAGCCGCCCAGTTCCCGTTCAAGCTCTACCGCGCAAAACAACTGGACTGAACTTGGCGACAGCTTTCGGTGGACGGTCGCGTGTTCGGGAAGCCGGTTGCGGGGAATATCGGGTTGAGGCTACGATGCCCACCAGCAGGAACCAGCGTATGCGCATCGCATTCACGAGAAACGGTCTGTCCGGCATTTGGGTCGCCGGCTTCACGGCGTTGGCCGCGGCTTCATTGGCCGCCGATGCGCCCCGGCCTGACGCCGCTCTGCGCCGCGCCGTGGAAGAGGACTGGGCACGGCAGGAACAACGCTGGGGACGAGAGCCGGATTCCGTGGCCGCCGTCGCCGCGGCTATCTCCCGCGCGGAGAAGTTCCTGGAGCAGCGAAGCCGCCAAGCCGATTTCCCCGGGGCGAATCGCGCGGAGGAGACGCTGCGCGAGTTGCGGCAATCGGCCGCCGGGGTGGCGTCTTTGGATGCGGCTCAGCGGGAGGCGCTCTACCGGCGGGCGCGTTGGTTCACGCGGGACTTGGTGTTGCAGGACGAGCGCGTCATCGGACAGCCACTCGTGTTCATGCAGCGCAACCGGTTCATCTGCCAGATGCTTCACGAGTACATGGGCTATTTCTACGATTACGGCAACGTCGCGCCGGGTGGCGGCATTCACGTGCTGGAGCGGCCCGGCTTTTCGCTTCAGACGCGCGACGTGCTCCAAGGCCGGCTGACCAACGGGAATTTCACGACGCTGGCGCTTTGCCCCGACGGGCGCACCCTCTATTTCGCCTTCGCGAAGCGATCCGCGCGCAAACCCGACTACTACTCGCCCGAGCGCAGTTCGTTTCACTTGTTCCGCGTGGAGGCAGACGGGTCGAATCTTCGCCAACTCACGGATGGAGTGGAGGACGACTTTGATCCGTGCCCGCTGCCGGACGGCGGAGTGGCCTTCATGTCCACGCGGCGGGGCGGGTTTGCGCGCTGCAACAACGCTTGGGAGCCGTGCGCGACCTACACGCTGCATCGCATGGATGCGGACGGTGGGAACCTGCGCACCTTGTCGGCACATGAGACGAGTGAGTGGCATCCCTCCGTGCAGAACGACGGCCGGGTGGTGTATATCCGCTGGGATTACGTGGACCGCTCCGCGGCGAACTTCCACGGGTTGTGGGTCAGCCACCCGGACGGCAGCGCGCTGGCCAGCCTCTTCGGCAATTACACCATGCGCATCAACGCCTGCTATCAACCGCGGGCCATACCGGGCTCGCACAAGCTCCTCTTCGTGGCGGGAGCGCATCACGCGGACGTGGGCGGCTCGCTGGTCTTGTTGGACCCGCGGCGGACGGCGTTCGACGCCGAAAGCGGCGAGGACCGGCTCGACGCGACCGAGGTGCTGACGCCGGAAGTGTGTTTTCCCGAATCGGACGGCTGGCCGAAGAGTTACTTCCACAGCCCCTGGCCGCTCTCGGAGGACTGCTATCTCGTGTCGTTCAGCTTCGATCCGTTGCCGGGAATGAGTTCCGGCGAGGGCAAGGATACGCGGACGGGGTTGTATTACTTCGACCGGTTCGGGAATCTGGAATT
>CAZJTM010000368.1:0-3156 GCA_964548925.1 uncultured Verrucomicrobiota bacterium
ACAGCGGGAGAATCCCGAGGGTATCGGCTCCGGCGTGATCATTGACGAAGACGGCTACATCCTCACGAACTTCCACGTGCTGCGGCGCGCCTCGCGCGTCTATGTCAAACTCAACGACGGCCAGGTGATTGAGGCCGACCCGCTGGTGTTCACCGCGCACAAGGATGTCGCGCTCTTGAAGCTTCGTGCCAAGCCGGGCGAGAAGTTCCCGGCTATCAAGCTGGCCAAGGATGACGACCTTCTCCTCGGCGAAACCGTGCTGGCCTTGGGTAACCCCTACGGCTTGGGCACGTCGGTGACCCGCGGCATACTCAGCTCGAAGGCCCGCCGGCCCGTCGCCGAAAACGAACCTCTCAGCACGCAAGACTGGCTGCAGACCGATGCCGACATCAACCCCGGCAACAGCGGCGGTCCGCTGATCAATCTGCGCGGCGAACTCATCGGCATCAACGTCGCGGTGTATCGCGAGTCCCTGGGCATGGGTGTCGGCTTCACCATCCCTGTGAAGCACGTGTCCGCCGCGCTGGCGGAGTTCTTTGCACCCGAGATCACCGACGGGATGTGGTTCGGAGCCCTGGTCACGGGTTTCAACTCGCCGCTGACCATCGCCTCGATCAAGCCGGGCAGCCCCGCCGAAAAGGCCGGCTTGCGCGCCGGGCAACGCATCCTCCAAGTCAATGGGGAATCGCCCCGGGGCCTGGTGGATTTCAACCGCCTGCTCACCGCCAACAAGGACCGCACGGCCAGCCTCCGCGTTCAGAAGGACGGCACGCCCCGGAATGTCACGGTCAAGATGGTTTCGTTCGACGAACTCATTCGGCAAAAGCTCGGGCTGGAACTGCTGAACCTGACACCGCAGATCGCCGCGAATTTCCAGGTCAACCCGGGTGAGGCCCTCTACATCGAGAAGGTTGAGGCCAACAGCCCGGCGGAGAAGGCGCAGCTCCAACCGGGCTTCCTGCTGCGCGCGATTGACGACCAACCCACCGGCGACCTTTTGCGCGCCGCCGACGCGCTCTCAGGGAAGAAATCCGGCGAACGGGTGCGCCTCTCGGTCATAGTGCCCCGGCGATTGGGCAATAATTACGTGGAGTACCGCCAAGGGACCGCCGAAGCGGTGGTGCGCTAGCGCGGGTTTTTCATACCCAAACTGCCGGGTGAGGGGGCACCCGGTAAAGGGTTGGAGATTTAACCGAGGTGTGAAACACCCGGGCTGCACCCGCCGCGCGTTGGCAATCCGTCGCAGGTCGCCCCTCTTCGGCAATCCCTCTACCGGACTTCCGACAAGCCCTGATCCTACTTCCGCACCGAGAACTTGTAGATGATGGTGTTCTTGTAAGTCTGCCCGGGCTTCAGCACCACAGACGGGAAGTTCGGTTGGTTTGGCGAGTCGGGATAGTGCTGGGGCTCCATGCAGAAGCCGTTCCGATGCTGATAGACCCAGCCGCCTTTGCCTTTGAGCGTGCCGTCCAGGAAGTTGCCACAATAGAACTGCAAGCCCGGCTCGGTGGACAACACTTCGAGGACGCGGCCGGTGGTCGGCTCGGTCACGCGCGCCTGCAAACCCAGCTTGCCCATCGGCTTGTTGATGACCCAGTTGTGGTCGTAGCCACCGCCGAACTTGATCTGCTCGTCGTCCGCGTTCACGCGCGCGCCGATGGCGGTCGGCTTGCGGAAGTCAAACGGTGTGCCTTCCACCGGCTTGAGTTCGCCGGTCGGGATCAAGGTGGCGTCCACCGGTGTGAACTTGTCGGCCTTCAGATAAACGACGTGCCCGAGAATGTCGCCCTGGCCGGCAAGATTGAAATAGGAGTGCTGCGTGAGATTCACCACGGTGTCCTTGTCGGTCGTGGCGGTGTAATCGAGCCGCAGCGCGTTATCCTTCGTCAGCGTATAAACCGCCTTGACCGTCAGCGTGCCAGGATAGCCTTCCTCGCCGTCCTTGCTGACATAGGTGAGCTCAAGCGACGGCCCCGCGGGCGTGGACACCGAAACCGCATCCCAGACGACTTTGTCGAAACCCTTGATGCCGCCGTGCAGGGCGTTCGGGCCGTTGTTCACCGCCAGTGTGTAGGTCTCGCCGTTCAAGGTGAACTTGCCCTTTGCAATGCGGTTGCCGTAACGGCCTACCAGGCAGCCGAAGTACGGCGTCTCCTTCTCATATTCCGCCAACGTAGCGTAGCCCAAGACGACGTCGCCAAACTGGCCATCCTTGTCCGGCACGAGGAGCGATTGGACGATGCCGCCGTAATTGATGATGCGCGCTTCGACACCGTTGTGGTTGCGCAGCGTGTAAACGTCCACCGGCTTACCGTCCTTGGTGGTGCCGAAGGGTGCTTTGATGATTTCGCCGATCTTCGTGGTTTCCGTGGCACAGCCAGCAAGCAGTGCCACCGCCGCGCTGGCGGCCAGAGTGTGAGTCCAGTGTTTCAGGGTCATGGAGTTTTCGTTTTCGTTGTTGATTTGTGTTCGCTTTGAAATTGTTCCCATTGCGTCAACGCTGTCCGTAATACGCTCCCGGGCCGTGTTTGCGCAAGAAGTGTTTGTCGAGCAGCACGGACTGCATGGGCTTCACGCTTGGATTGATGCGCAGGGTTTCGCTGGCCAGGCGCGCGATGAACTCCAGCACCACCGCGTTGTGGACCGCGTCATGCGCATCCTTGCCCCAGGTGAACGGACCGTGGCTGGCCACCAGCACCGCCGGATGCTGCATCGGATCAAACTTCAACTTCCGGAAGGTCTCGACGATGACGTGGCCGGTGTTGGTTTCGTAGTCGTCCTTGATTTCCTTCGGCGTGAGCAGGCGCGTGCAAGGCACGTCGCCGTACCAGTAATCGGCCTGCGTCGTTCCGTAAGAAGGGATGCCCTGCTTCGCCTGCGCCCAAGCTGTCGCATAAAGGCTGTGCGTGTGAACGATGCCGCCGATTTCGGGGAAGGCGCGATACAAGACGAGATGCGTGTCGGTATCCGAGCTGGGCTTCAGCTTGCCTTCGACGACCTTGCCGCTTTCCAGCGACACCACGACTTGGTGCTTCGGCTGCATGCCGTCGTAGGGCACGCCGGAGGGTTTGATGACGACGAGGCCGCGCTCGCGGTCAATGCCGCTGACGTTGCCCCAGGTTTGGATGACCAACCCTTCCTTCACGAGGTCGAGGT
>CAZJTM010000369.1:0-3133 GCA_964548925.1 uncultured Verrucomicrobiota bacterium
GGGCGGGACTGACTGTGTGCATGTGCTCATGCTTTTCGTCCTGAGCACATGCACACAGGCAGGCCTGACCGCTGGCCGCATGTCACCCTCACGCTGCGACGGAAAACGGTGGAATGCCCGAAGGAGTCCATTCAAACCACCATCTGATTCTTCCTGCGCAGTGGCAGGCCACACTCAAACTGATTGCAGCAGGCGTGCCAGCCCTGTGTTGCGCCTGCGGCAGGGCTGGCGCGACTGCTGCGTCGTCATCGGTGGCCGAACGGAGCTGCATGCTTTCCTTCGGACGCCTCGGACAAGTGGGACGGGTCGGACTCGATTGCAAGCGTTGAACCGTGGGACACGAAACGCAGTGGAGTGGTTGCCGATCCTGCGAGCACCGGCGAGCCTGATGTCTGCGTGCGGGCATGAGGCCAGCACGCCAGCAACGGGCGAAGGGGTCCCGCCTTGGCGGGATACCCCGCAGTCCCGGAGCGATTTAATTGGACGCGGCGGGCGGATACAGAAAATCGTCAAGGGAAAAAGTGACGGACGCCAACGGACGTGGACGGACATCGAGGGTCATCCAGTGGACGCGGACGGTTGTGGGTTCTGTGGCTGAAAAGCGGGGTGCGAAAATCGGATGCTAGAGTCGCGGCGCGATGGCCGTGAACTCGACTCATCCTGACTACGACGCGACGCTACCCGCCTGGCTGCGGGCGCGGGATGTCGTCGCGGGCGAAGATGCGGTGAAAGCCGCGGGCGAGAAGTATCTCCCACGCCTCGACTCGCAATCCACCGACGACTACCTCGGCTACAAATCCCGGGCCTCCTTCTTCAATGCCGCCGCGCGCACGGCTGAAGGCATCGTCGGCCTGATCTTCCGGCGCGATCCGGTCGTGCGGGTGCCGGCGAACAAGGACACGCTGTCCACCGCACTGGCCAAGTGCCTCGACGACCTCGATCTGCTCGGCACCACGCTGACGGCGTATGCCCGCAACGTGATCGAGGAAGTGGTGATCGTCGGTCGCTGCGGCACGCTCGTGGACTGGCAGGGTGAAGGCGAAGGGCGGGCGTATGCCTCACTCTACCGCGCTGAGGACATCCGCAACTGGCGTGTCGAACGCGTGAACGGGCGCAATGTGCTGACTCTGCTCGCGCTCGTGGAGAGAGTAGAGAGCAGAGAGCAGAGAGCAGAAGGCGATGAGTTCGCGACGGAGACGGTGGATCAACTCCGGGTGCTCAAGCTGGAAGCCAGGAGAGCGGAGAGCGCAGAGGGGAGAACGGACTGGCAGTATGTCGTGGAACTTTACCAGCAGCAGGAAGTCCGCAGTCCTGGCCGACGCACCAAGCAGGAGTGGACGCTCGTGGATCGCCGTGTCCCGCTGCGACTGGGCAAACCTCTCCCGCTGATTCCGTTCGTGTTCCACGGGCCGTGCCATGCACTGCCCGACGTGGACAAGCTTCCACTGACCGACATCATCGCCGTCAACCTCGATCACTACCGCCTCTCCGCCGATTACCGCCACGGTCTGCACTTCACTGCACTGCCCACCGCTTGGGTTTCGGGCTTCGACAAGGATGCCGAGCTGCGCATCGGTTCTTCGACGGCATGGGTCTCTGAGACGGTTGGTGCTGCCGCTGGATTCCTTGAGTTCACTGGCCAAGGTCTCACCACTTTCGAGCGTGCGATGGATCGTGATGAGCGGCTGATGGCCGTCCTCGGCACGCGCATGCTCGCTGAGCAGAAACGAGTGGGTGAGTCTGCTGATGCCATCGCCTTGCGTCAGTCTGGTGAGAACTCCGTCCTCGGTGCGTTGGCCACCAGCATCTCCGACTCGCTCACTCATGTCCTGCGCTGGTGCTACTGGTGGCACTCGACTGAAGACAAACCTGACCTTGTGTCCGCTGAGATGGTGCTTGTCTCCCTAAACACCGACTTCGCGCTGCAAGGCATGGATGCCCCGAGCATCACGGCCCTCGTCTCTGCCTGGCAGTCAGGCCTGATCAGCCACGACACGGCACTGGATTCCCTCCGCAAAGGTGAAGTCATTCCTGATGGCCGCACCAACGCAGAGGAAAAAGCGCTGGCTGAAAAGGGGTTTCAATTTTTGAAGGGGGGGCTCGAAGCTGCTCGGGAGAACTCCCCCGGGGAAAAGGAGAAGGCAGAGGGCAGAGGGCAGAAGGCAGAAACGGGAAAGGCTGAAGCATGAGATGGAACAAGCAGTGGAAGCAACTGACGCGCGACCAGAAGGCGGCGTGGAAGACGTGGGCGAAGAGCAACCCGGTGCTGCTCGACCATGGCGTGGTGCGCCGGGTCTCGGGTGAGAAAGCGTTCACGATCATTCTGAACAACCGCGCGATCGCGGGCGAGGCCGCCAATCCGACCGTAGTGCCCGCGGCGGCGACCTGGCTCAGTGGAGCGCTGTCGGTGAGGGATGTGGGCCCGTTCACCACGGGCGCGGGGTTCATGGGCTTTCGCACGGAGCAGGAGATCGTCGCTGCCACGAAGTGGTTCGTGTGGGCAACGCGACCGTTGACCGCGATGGAGACGCATCCGCAGCGCTGGCTGCGATTCGTGAAGTCGCTCGCCCTGGGTGCGCTGGCCAATGATACGCCGACCGCCAGCTTCGCCGACGACTATCGCGCCGTGGTGGGTTCATTCAACGGTCCCGGCCAGGACGGCGAATGGGCCGAAGATCATTTCGTGTGGTTCCGACTGCATCAATACGTCAACGGGCAACTGAGTCCCGGCGTGGTGTTGAAGGGCCGCATCCAGGTCGAACTGTAAACAAGCGCAGAGGGCAGAGAGCAGAAGGCAGAAAGGTAAATGGCGATATGGCACTGAAGTTCAAATACGCGAGCAAAGACCAGGTCCCGGTCGAACATGCCGCCCTGTATGTGGAACGCGAGGGAGCGTTTGTGTTGGACGCGGAAGGCGTGGCGGACAAAGCGCGGCTGGATGAGTTCCGCCAAAGCAACGTGACGCTCAAGAAGGAACTGGAGGACCTGCGCGCGAAGTTCGACGGGATTGATCCGGAGGAAGTCCGGAAGCTGGCGACTGAGAAGCAGCGCTTGGAGGAAGAGCGCCAGCTCAAGGCCGGCGAAGTGGACAAGGTCGTCGAGAACCGCGTCCGCAGCCTCAAGAGTGACTGGG
>CAZJTM010000370.1:0-3059 GCA_964548925.1 uncultured Verrucomicrobiota bacterium
CGGAGGCGGACAGCGACCAGGATGGACTTGACGACGGTCAGGAAGTGAACCAGTACGGGACCGATCCGAACCTGGCAGATAGCGATGGAGACGGGATGAGCGATCTGTTCGAGATCAGCCAGAACCAGAACCCGCTCGACGGCAAGCCGCTGATTCGCGACTGGCTGGTCGAGCTGCCGCCGTTCCGGGTTCACCGCGAGCACTATCCGCAGTTCGGACATTGTAATCACGTGATGAGCCCGGCGACCGTCACCTTCGGGCCGACGCGGTTTGTGCTGCATATCAACGAGGCCGGTCAGGCGATGGAGCAGGGCACGGACGGGATGACCTTGACGGAGGTGACGTCCTTCGAGTCCGAGTGCCACGAGTGCATGTATGATTCTTACAACACGACCACTTGTTACGTAGGCATGACGGGTTATACGCAGATCCGAAGCCCCGCATATGTCTTTGTGGTTGGCAGTGGCGGGAGCGGGATCCCCGCCGGTGAGATCAACGCCGCGGGCACGCACCTGGATATCTTCCAGGCCTTCGCGCCGCTCTCGTCGCCGGTGGTGACGTTCTACCTCGTGGTCGGAGGCTACTGGCCTGTTCAGATTCCGTCCGGGCTGGGCGAGCTTTTCAACGTGGGGAGGTTCTCGAACAAGGAGCTGGGTACTTACACCTACAGCCAGTATCCGCTACCGACGAACTACTCGTACCGGATCCCGCTCTATCATTTCATCAAGGGCGAGCCGTTCGAACTCGGCGCCGGGATCGACGACGCCTGCGCCGGAGACACCTACAGCGTGACCGAGGGGGTGGACTGTCGCATGATCGTGGCGAGCGCGAACGGGGAGCCGATCCGCTTCTGGCCGATGTATGTGAGGTTCGAGCCGGACGAGGTGTATCCGTATCCAAGTCCGGATTCCGATCCTGGCAATCAGGCGGGGAACCAGTTGTCTGATGTGACTATTTATGGTCCACCGGGGTATTCGTTTGTATTGACGATGAGCGGACGCCCAAACACCGGCCAACATATCGACAGCCTTCATCGCGCCGCTGGAAATTGTAACGGCCCGAGACCCACGGGGTTTTTCCCATCGACCAGCAACGCTACAATTGCAGGTAATCTGCCGTGTGTCACACCATCCACTTATGAGACGACATATCATTCCGGGCAGTTTTCAGGAGATGAGACACCCGAGCTACAGGTGCAGATCGCTCCTGGATATAATCACATTGTCGTTCCCGACTACACAGGGGATCAACCCCAGAACACCTGGCTTCGGATTCGAGTCCCGGGTCTAGTCCAATTACCACCGGGTGATCATTATGAGATTCACTACTCGGAGGATCTGGGTCATTGCGGCAGCAACTATCACGGAGGTCCTGGTGTGGGATATAATCGCGGTACCAATGTGCTGCAACAGAGAATCCAACAGCTTGCTGACTTGTGGTACAATGATCCCGTCAACACACAGCACCTGCCGCTTCGAGTCAACGACATGTCTCTAATATGGGGTGGCAGGTTTGATATCCTTGCCGACTGGCAGGGTCATCACATAGAACACAGATTCGGTTCTAATGCAGATATAAAAACAAGAGATTATAGCCAGGCTATGGTGAGCAGATTGTTCTTTCTGTTGCAAAATCTTCAAGGTTGCGGAGACTCGCTAAATGAACACGACACAGCGAATCACCTACATATGAGATGCTATTGAGTGGATTGAATATGAACATCACTTACATAAGAAGCATGCCAATGGTTTTGTTGTCTCTTGTGGTTGGCGGGCATGGAAGAGCCGAATCCATATTCAGACCACCAGATCCGTCGAGCCTCGTCAAGTCATCTGGATTTTCAAATAGCATTCTGGATTCGAGAAGAGGAGAGATCCGAATCGATTGCGGTTCAGGAATATACGAGGATACCGATGAAGGTAGGGTCAAGGTGAAGGACTATATAGGCCTCATCGATATCGCGCAGTGCCGCATAATCGAGAGAATTCCGTCGCGTATCATCAGGCTTACTCCGGAGGTGCAAGAAAAGTACAAGGACCTATTAGCTCAGGACTACGTTGAGAATACCTACTATTTCTCCCGATGTGGATGTAACCCAACCCTAATCTCTTGGGTAAAACATAGCAGGGATAAGGGTTATTACTATTCATATCGAATAAAAGCTGGGAACAAACGTGGAGTATCGGCCTTGTCATTGGGAACAAACCTCTTTGAGGAAGTTATCGAACCAACAGGGGTATCGGTGGGGAAGAATGTTAGCAATGAGAAGGCGGCAAAGCAATACTACGTATACGAAGGAGTTCATTTCAAGGAAGCGCAAACAACAATCATGCCAATTGTCATCGGTGAATCATCGTTACTGGCAGGTAGAGAGTTTTTCACAACAATGGCATCTCAATATCCTCCCGGAGTGATCAAGGTCAGTTCCAGTTGTGCTAGCTGGCCGGATGACAACATCAATCTGCAACGGTTACCCTTCCAATCAAACATATGTGAAGACATTCTACATGTATTCATGGGCGAGATACATTCACTGACTATTGGACCTCGTGATGATCTGGAAGAGCTGTTGCCGGATGAACTCGCCAGAAAGCTCTCGGAAGAAGTGCCGAAGTTCATCGAGGTGGGGTGGGTGCGGCCGGAGGTGGCGCGGGCGATCCAGAACGATCTCGGCCGGATTGAAAAAGCAAGGACCGCCGTCGAGGCGTCTCGTCTCGCCGGCGAACTTCTCGACCGGACTTCGAAAATGCAGGAGACGGCCTGCTCCGTCGAGTGCCGATCGATCATCGGCGTCAACCTCCAGATCATGCTCCAGGATCTCGAGGGCTGGAAGGAGCGGGAGCGGCGCAGAAGCGCGGGAGCGGACAAGTGAATCAACGAAGCTCATACACCATTGGGTATGTTCTGATGTTGCAGGTCCTCGGTGTGTGTTGGATTGCTGCGCCGGCACGTGCCGAGTCGGCGTTCGTGTCTCCGGACCCCGTGAAGGTGTTGAAGGATGCGGGCCTGGAACGTTACATCCATTCTTTCAAGGACGGAGTGCTGGTTCTCAAGTACGG
>CAZJTM010000371.1:0-3042 GCA_964548925.1 uncultured Verrucomicrobiota bacterium
GCGGCCAATCGCTGACGGTTTCCGGGGTGGTTTCCGGCACGGGCAGCCTGACCAAAACGGGCGCCGGCACGCTGGTGCTCACGGGTGCGAACACCTTTTCCGGCGGCGCGACCGTGGAGGCCGGTACACTGGTGGCAGGTGATCCTGCGCTGGCGCCCTACCTGTCGGTCAGCGGGGACGGCCCGGTCGATGAGGGCGACACCTACACGCTCCAGTTGGCCCATTCGGTCCCCATCGAATCCTGGGACCTTGACTGGGGCGACACGCAGACGGAATCGGTGAGCAGCAGTGCGTCTTCGGCGACCCACGTCTATGCCGATGGCCCGGACAGCTTCCAGGTCACCGCCACGGCCACGGACAGCGGCAGCCATACGGCCACTGCCACGGTGGCCGCGGTTGTGGAGAACGTGGCCCCGACGCTTTCGGTGGACGGCGGCGAGACCATCGCGGAAGGATCGCCCTATCTGCTGACGTTGGGCACGGTGACCGATCCTGGCGACGACACGGTGACCAGCTACACGATCGACTGGGGCGATGGCACGACTCCGGACACCTACACGGCGGCGGAGATGGCGGCAACCTACCGGCGAGTGACGCACAGCTATGCCGACGGTCCCAGCAGCCCGACGATCACCGTGGACCTGACCGACGAGGACGACACGTACACCGAGGTGGCCAGCAAGAATCTGGCGGTCAGCGACGTAGCGCCCTTCCTGACGCTCAGCGGCAATGAAAGTGCCATGGAGGACGTGACCTACACGTTGACCCTGGGCGAGGTGGTCGATGCAGGTGACGATACCGTCGATTCCTACACGGTCTACTGGGGCGATTCCGATAGCGACACGTATTCAGCCGCCTACATTGCCCAACAGCAGCGGCAAGTGACGCACGTCTACACCAGCGGCGGGATGGGCGTCCTGATTACGGCGGACATGCACAACGAGGATGGGACGTACGTCGATGCAGGATTCCTGGGCATTGAGGTGGATAGCTCGTCGCCGACCGTGACCAGCCCAGCCTCGGCCTCGAACCAAACCGCCACCACCGTCAATCTCCAGGTCGTGGCCGACGACAACGACGGCGAACAGAACCTGACCTACACCTGGACGGTCACGGGAAAGCCCGAGGGGGTTGACGATCCGGCCTTCAGCCCCAACGGCACGAACGCGGCCAAGAGCACGACGGCCACGTTCGCCTCGGCGGGCGAGTACGAGTTCACCGTGACCATCACCGACGCGACCGCCCACTCCACCACCAGCAGCGTGGTGGTGGACAGGGATCAGACGTTCACCAGCATTGCCGTGACCCCCGATACGGTCAGCCTCGATGCTGGGGGAATGCAGGCGTTTGGCGCGGTGGCCCTGGACCAGTTCGACGAGGAGATGCTGACCCAGCCGGAGTTCACCTGGTATGCGACATCCGGGACGATCGACACCGATGGATTCTATACCGCGCCAAACACCTCCGCGACGCCGACCATCTCGGCTTACAGCGGTGGCATTTACGGCTATAGTGCGGTGACGGTCACCAATCAAGAGCCTACCGTAGGCGTGGAGGCCGCAGCCTCTGACCCTGTGACCTCCACCACTCTGTCGGTCTTGGGGAGCGACGACGCGCCTGAATCGAACCTGACCTACACTTGGGCGGTCACGGACAAGCCCTCCGGGGCCTCCGACCCGACGTTCAGCGTCAACGGCACCAACGCGGCCAAGGAGACGGTGGCCACTTTCTCCGAGGCGGGCGAATACGAGTTCACGGTGACCATCACCGACGCCGGCAGTCTCTGGACCACCAGCGTCGTGGAGGTCACGGTAGCCCAGGCGGCGACCACGATTACGGTGAGTCCCAGTTCTGTGTCGCTTGACGCCGGGGAAACGCAGCAGTTCACTGCCGAGGCCGACGACCAGTTCGGCGACGAAATGGACACGCCGCCGACGTTCACCTGGACCGCCACGGGTGGCACGATCGACGAGGACGGACTGTACACGGCGTCGAACACGTCGGTCCCATCCACGGTGGTGGCCGAGGCCGGGACAGCCAGCGGCGGCCAGTTCGTGGCGCTCGGCAACTCGGCCCCGACCACCTCCTTGCGCACGGGCGATGGCTGGATCGTCCCCCTCTGGGCGGCCGCGCTGGGCAACCCCGCCAGTTCCGGGGCGGCTCACTTGGCGCAAATGACAGGGCAGGCAACGATCACGTTGAGTTCCGCCGCCGGGTCCTACCAGGTGTATCCTGCCGCGCTGACCCCGCCCGGGGCCTTCGTTCCGCCGAGCCTGACCGCGTACCAGTACCACCCGAACCAAACGTCCACGCACACCGTGGTCACGGTCAACGGAGTCACCTACGACGAGTGGGACTACTATGAGATCGACATCGACCTGACGGTCAACGGCAACGACTGGACATATTTGGAGGAGTTGGACACGAGCTACACGGTGACGACGACCGTCGATAGCGTCCAGGTCTCATCCGCCTCGGGTTCCTACGAGTACACGTTCGACGCCTCGGGCGACGCCACCACGGCCACCTACACGTGTACGGTGACGGCCAGCGCCTCGGCCAGCGGGACGTTTACGAGTTCTGTGCCGATCGGCACCCCAATCACCGGCACGTGGTCGCAAGACACCGAGAACACCGACGTGGTGGCCAACAACACCACGGACCTGGCGACCGGCGCGGGCACGGCCAGCCGCTCCGGCAGTGGCAACACGTCCCAAACCTAGTCTGGCGCCGGCTCCTACTCCTCCAGCGGCACCGGCAGCACCATGAGCGGCACCACCGGCGCAAGTGGTAGCAACCAAAGCTTTTACGACTACTCGCTCGCCTATTCCGCCAGTTCCAGCGCCTCCTGGACCAGTTCGGGAAGCGCGTCCAACCAATTGACGCACACCCACAACTCCTCCTGGTACGCAGGCAGCGGCACCTACGCCAATTCCGGCGTCGGCTGGAGTTCCAGTGGAACGCAAAGCGAAAGCGGCAACGGGGACTACTCCGACGACTTCACAACGTACTACTCCCTTTCCTCCGGCAGTTGGGATGCCA
>CAZJTM010000372.1:0-2896 GCA_964548925.1 uncultured Verrucomicrobiota bacterium
ACAGGGGACATTTTCTCCTGAGTTCAGAAGGGGACATTTCTAAAGAGTTTTGACACGTTTTTTTCCGAGACATACCGCTTTTCTTCCCCGGCGGCTTTGCCTACGCTGGTCGGTTGATTTGATCGAGCGATTCTCGGTTTATGGCAGAGAAATTCATCCGGATCGGTGGTGCGCGTGAGCACAATCTTAAAAACCTCACGCTCGACATCCCGCGTGACAAGCTGGTGGTCATCACCGGCCTGAGCGGCAGCGGGAAGTCCTCGCTCGCGTTCGACACGATTTACGCCGAGGGCCAGCGCAAATACGTGGAAAGCCTCTCCGCCTACGCCCGGCAGTTCCTTGATCAGATGCAGAAGCCGGACGTGGACTTCATCGAGGGCCTCTCGCCAGCCATTGCCATCGAGCAACGCAGCTCGGGCAGCAGCCCCCGCTCGATCATCGCCACAACGACCGAGATTTACGATTACCTCCGCCTCCTCTACGCCCACGTCGGGCAGCCGCATTGCCCGGACACCGGCGGGCCGGTTGTGACCCAGACGACCAGTGACATTGTGGACAAAATCCTCGCACTGCCACCGCGCACGCGCGTGATGTTGCTCGCGCCGGTGGTCAAGGAGCAGAAAGGTGAGTTCCGTGACGTGCTGGAGCGCCTGGCCCGCGAAGGCTTCGTCCGCGCGCGGGTGGACGGTGAAATGGTTGAGTTGGGCAATCCGGACGTGCGAGTGAAGCTCGATGCGAAGCAAAAGCACACGATCGAAGCGGTGGTGGATCGGCTGGTAATCGAGGAGAAGGTGCGCGTGCGGCTGGCCGATTCGGTGGAGACGGCCCTGCGGTGGGGTGAAGGAGTGATGCGCACGCTGCATCAACTGCCCGTCGCCGCGAACTTGAGTTCGCGGACCAATCCGCCGACTCACGTCGGCGGCTACGCAGATGAATGGATCGAGACGCTCCACTCGAACCGCATGTTCAGCCCGGCGACGGGCAAGAGTTTCGAGCCGCTCACGCCGAAGCATTTTTCCTTTAACGCGCCGGCGGGTGCCTGCCCCGTCTGCCACGGGCTGGGACAGAAGCTGGTGTTCGACGAGGGGCTTGTCGTGCCGGATCCGGACAAATCGCTGGACGGCGGCGCGATCCAGCCGTGGCGGCGCGGAGGCAAGCGGATGGTCGTCTATTACAAGGCGATGCTTCGCGCCGTGGCGGCGCATTACGGGCAGAGTTTGGAAGTGGCGTTCAAGAACCTGCCGGATGATTTCAAACAGGTGCTGCTCCACGGCTCGGGCGAGACGGAGATCGAGTTTCACTTCTGGCGCGCGGGCAAGATGAGCAAGATTACGCGCCCGTTCGAGGGGGTGATTCCGAACCTGGAGCGCCTTTATGCCGAGAGTGAAAGCGAATTCACGCGCAACCGGCTGAAGGGGTTCATGTCGCCGCAATTCTGCGATGCTTGCGGCGGGCGGCGGCTCAAGCGCGAGGTGCTGGCGGTGACGCTGGGGGGCGACGAGCAACGTGCTGCGGGCATCCGGCCTGCAGAACAAGTGTCTTTCCCTCCCTCGGCCACCTCCCACAGGAAGAATGGATCTGCGGGCGGGACGCCCGCAGCACGTTTGATCCCCGGCCTTTCGATCATGGACGTCTGCGCGCTGCCGGTGGACCAAGCGGATGCGTTCTTCGCGAATCTCAAGCTCACCGAATTCCAGCAGAAGATTGCGGCGGAGATCATCAAGGAAATTCGGGCGCGGCTGGGTTTCCTGAAGAATGTCGGGCTCGGCTATCTTACGCTCAACCGCGAGAGTGGTTCGCTCAGCGGCGGCGAGGCGCAACGCATCCGGCTTGCCACGCAAATCGGCGCCGGCCTCGTGGGCGTGCTTTACATCCTTGACGAGCCAAGCATCGGCCTGCACCAGCGCGACAACGATCGCTTGCTCGGCACACTCGAAGGCTTGCGCAATCTCGGCAACTCCGTGCTGGTGGTGGAGCACGACGCCGACACGATCCGCCGCGCGGACTACATAATTGACCTTGGCCCGGGCGCGGGCGTGCGGGGCGGGGAACTGGTTGCGGCGGGCACGCTGGAGCAGGTTCTGGCCAGTCCGCATTCGCTGACAGCAAAGTATCTGACGGGCGAACTCTCGATCCCGATTCCGAAGCAGCGCGTCAAACCCTCACCCGAGCGCGGTTGGCTGGAGGTTCTTGGCGCGACGGAAAACAACTTGAAGAATATCAACGCCCGCTTTCCGCTGGGCACGTTGACATGCGTGGCTGGTGTGAGCGGGTCCGGCAAGAGCACGCTGGTGGACGATATCCTGCGCCGGGCGTTGATGCGGAAGTTTTACGGCTCGAAGGAGCGGCCGGGTGCGCATCGCGGCCTACGCGGATTCGAGGGGCTGGAGAAGGTCATCGTGATTGACCAATCGCCGATTGGCCGCACGCCGCGCAGCAATCCGGCGACCTACACCGGCATGTTCAACGCCATTCGCGATTTGTTCGCGCGGCTTCCGGCGGCGAAAATTCGCGGCTACGAGTCCGGCCGGTTCAGTTTCAATGTCAAGGGCGGTCGCTGCGAGAAGTGCCAGGGCGACGGCCTGATCCAGATCGAGATGCACTTTCTCCCGCCGGTCTATGTGACGTGCGAGGCGTGCGGCGGCAAGCGTTACAACCGCGAGACGCTGGAGATCACTTACAAAGGCATGAACATCGCCGACGTGCTGGCGATGACCGTGGACGAGGCGGTGACGTTCTTTCGCGCCGTGCCGCAAATTCACGACGCCTGTCTGACACTGGCAGAAGTCGGTTTGGGTTACGTGGGGCTGGGGCAGGCGGCCACGACGTTGAGCGGCGGCGAGGCCCAGCGCGTGAAATTGGCGGCGGAACTGAGCCGCAAGGCCACGGGGCGCAC
>CAZJTM010000373.1:0-2877 GCA_964548925.1 uncultured Verrucomicrobiota bacterium
AGCCGTCAGCGGTTGACGAACGAGAACTTTGTCCCGATCCCCTTTTCCTTTGCCCGCTGGTATACGACGTACGCCGACGCGATGTCCATCGCCCCCGTGCCGATGGGAACGCAGACGATCCGCTGCTGCGGGGTGTCGAAGCCCTTTTTCTTTCCGGCGACGATTTCGCCGATCGTCGCGGAGATGTCCCTTTCCGTGATTCTGCCGCTCTCGACCACGTCCCGGAGCGCGCCGCGATGCATCGTCTGGCCGATGTGGTCCACGACGATCTTGTCAACGCTCGTCAAGAGTTCGTCCGACGCCTCGGTGTTCGATCCCATCGGGAAAACGACCGCGCCCGGCTTGATCCATTCGTTCCTCACGTATTTGTCCTTGCCGTGCGAAACGGTCACGACCACGTCGCAGCCGACGGCCGCCTCCTTCTGGGCCGCGCAGGTCCGGATCTTTCCGGGGAGGAGGCGCTCCATGTCGGCTTTGAACTTCGCCGCGGCCTCCGGGTTGATGTCGTAGACGCGGAGTTCCTCGATGTCGCAGACTTCGGAGAAGGCCGCGGTCTGCGTGCGTCCCTGGACGCCCGCCCCGTAGAGTCCCATGACGACCTTCCGCCTGACCTTGCCTGTGAGGTGTTTGTACGCGACGGCCGCCTGCGCCCCGGTCCGGAGGTCCGTGATGTAGTTCCCCTCCATCGCCGCGACGAACTTTCCGGTTTCGGCCTCCAGAAGCAGGATCATCGCGCTCAGGAAGGGCAGCGCCTTCGACGGATTGTCGTACCAGCCGCCGATCCACTTGATGCCCGCGATATTCTGCCAGCCGATATAGGCGGGCATCGCGTTCATGCTCGCGTTGAAGCCGGGCCACTTGCCGCCGATCCCGAGATCCAGCGGACCGACGCCGGCGAGTTCCTCTTCGCCCGAGATCCAGCGTGACCTTCGTGGGGTTGACGACGCGGTCGGTCCCCATCCCGAGAAACGTCTTCTCGCAGGCGTCGATGACGTCCTTCATTCCTATGAGCGAACGGACCTGATCCTCGTCGAGCAGCAGAACTTTGGACATGACGATTCCTCCTTCGCTATGCGATATACCGCAGCAGTTGGTCCTTCGCCATCGTTTCGATGCCGAGCGCGTTCCCGCTCCACCCCGCGTTCCGGTAGTCCGTCGCGTTGATCAGCCCCGCGAGCAGGATGAGGCTGTCCGTCGCGGGCGTCGGAACGCGTGCGATCCGACCGAGCATCGAAAGCGGCGCGAGAAGGTACGGAACGTCCTCGCTGAGATAGCGATGTTTCGTCTCCTTCGGAGCGTCCGCGCCGTGCGATCCGTACACCGGGCTTCCGGCCAGGACCTCGTGAAGCGTCGCGCCCTCGAGTCCGTACATCGTCCGGAGCAGCTCGCACGTGCTTTCGAGCCGGATGCCGAACGAGGCGGCGACGGCGAGGCGCTCGGCGTCGACAGCCTCCTGGACGCGGCAGACCCCCGGCGTCATGCCGTCCGTGTAGAAGCGGAAGTTTCCCTTCTCCGACTCGATGCGCCCCGTGTTCAGGATCATCGTCGCGCAGTGGACCACGAGATTGGCGTTCCCGAGCCCGGCCGCGAGCGCGTTCGGCAATCGTTCGATCCCGACCGGGAAGACCCCGTCGAGCGCCGTCTTCACGGCGTCGAAATCGCCGCCCGGCAGCGTTCCGATGCGGATATGCGTCTTCACGCCCCAGACGTTGACCTTGCCGTTCTCGATGAGGCGGCAGGCGTAGGGGAGCGTGTCCGCCTCCGCGAGGAGAATGCGCGCGCCGCCCCGAGCCGCGAGGGTCTTCCGGAGCGCGAAGGATCCGAAGTTTCCCGGAATGATCACGAGCGTCTGGCCGTCCTCGAAGTGAGGCGCCGCGAGGTCGAAGACCGGCGTCTGCGCGAAGGTCGGCGCGACGAAGAACAGGATCTCCGCGCCATGGACAGCCGACGCGATATCCGTCGTCGCCGCGCGGAGCCGTCCTTCGGCGTTGATGGCGTTCGTGAGCGTGATCCGGTCGCCCTTCGCGTTCAAGTCCCGGATCTTGTCCGCAAAAGCGGGGTGTTCGTACAGCGTCACAGCGTGTCCCTTCGACGCGAGATCGGCGGCCATCGTTTGCGCTCCGTTTCCCGCGCCGAGAATCGTGATGCGTTTCATGGTTTCATCCCTTTCGTATGCGTCAGTACCCCAGGAGTCTCGGAACGTACAGGGACAGCGGGGGCCAGAATGTCGTCAGGAAGACGACGGGAACATAGCCGAAGATCAGGAAGGCCAGCGTCGGCCCGAGGATCTCCTGGAACGAGCAGTTTCCGATCCGCATCGCGAGGTACAGGATGCTCGCGTACGGCGGCGTCACGCCCCCCATCGCGAGGTTGACGCCCATGATCGCGGCGAAGTGGATCGGGTCGACGCCGAGCTGTTTCATGAGCGGGAGCAGCAGCGGCGCCACGAGGATCATTCCGGTCGCGTCGTTGACGACCATGCCGACCAGGAACAGGAAGAGGTTGATGACGATCAGCAGCAGGGTTCTGTTCTCGGTCAGGCTGTAGACGATGCTCACGATCGCCTGCGGCACCTTCAGCATCACGTAGGTCTGGCTCAGCATGAGACAGAACAGGATCATCGTCATGATCGAGCCGATCGCCGACGCGGAGCCGCGGAGAAGCGGGAAGAAGTTTCCGCCCTCGAAGCCGCGGTAGATCAGGAAACCGACCGGAATCGCGTAGACCGCCGAAACAGCGGCCGCCTCGGTGGCCGTGAAGACGCCGCCATAGATTCCGCCGAGAACGATGACGGGCATCAGGAGCGCCGGCGCCGCGCTGATCGTTCTCGGGACCAGCTCTTTGCGCCGTTCCCGGATGACGTCGCGGCTTTCGAGC
>CAZJTM010000374.1:0-2851 GCA_964548925.1 uncultured Verrucomicrobiota bacterium
GTGCATGAGGCAGGCGATCGTGACCGCCCCAACAGGAAGATCAATACGAAAAACGCCGGTCATGAAGTGAGCGCCCCCGTTCTCAGGCAGACTTGATGGTGGACTCCTGCAGCGGCTGTTCCGTCAAAGAAGTTTTGCCGGGCAAGAGAAAACCCCCAACCCCCTCGAGGAGGGAATCAAAGGGGGGTACCTTGCGAAACACAGATGACAGAGTATCAGGAGATTGACGTCGGAGCCAGAGTTGAACCGTCTGCCTCCCGCTTGCCAAACAGCCGCCGAATGAAGCTTTGCAGACTATCCATGTAAACGTACACGACAGGAGTGATGTACAGCGTCAGCACTTGGGACAGGAGCAACCCTCCGACCACGGCCAGCCCCAAGGGGCGTCTGGCTTCGGCTCCCGCCCCGATTCCGAGGGCGATGGGCAGCGTTCCCATGAGGGCCGCCATGGTCGTCATCATGATCGGTCGAAACCGCAGGATGCAGCCTTCGTAGATGGCTTCCAAGGACCGCTTCCCCTGCTCGCGCTGGGCCTGCAAGGCGAAGTCGATCATCATGATGGCGTTCTTCTTCACGATTCCAATGAGCATGATGATGCCCACGAAAGCATAAACGCTCAGGTCGACGCCGAACAGCTTCAGTGTGAGAAGAGCGCCCACACCGGCGGACGGCAGCCCGGAAAGGATCGTCAAAGGGTGGATAAAGCTTTCGTAGAGAATTCCGAGGACAAGATAAATGACCAGGACGGCCATGATCAGCAAGAGCCACAGGCCTTTCAGAGAAGCCTGAAACTGCTGGGCGGTTCCTTGAAATCCAGCCGTGATGGTGCCTGGCAGGCGAAGCTCCCTCACCGACTTTTCGATCGCGGTCACCGCATGACCGAGCGCAAGCCCGGGCGCCAAGTTGAATGAGAGGGTCACCGAGGGAAATTGACCGCTGTGGCTCACCGTCAGAGGTCCAACGCGCGGGGTGATCTTGGCGATGGCCTCCAGCGGGACCAGACGATCGTTCCCCGATCGAACATAAAGCATCGAAAGGGATTCGGGCGATTTTTGGTATTCCGGCAGCAGCTCAAGAATGACCTTGAACTGGTTGGTGGGCGTGTAAATCGTCGAAATCTGCCGGGTCCCATAGGCGTTGTAGAGGGTATTCTCGATCTGCTCGGCCGTGACTCCCACTGCCAACGCCTTGTCCCGGTCGATATTCACAAGGATCTCCGGGTTCGTGATCTGCAAATCACTGGTCACATCCTGGAGTCCCTCAATTTCCCGCAAGCGGGCCTCGATGACGGGCGCCCAATAGTAGAGCTCCGTCGTATCGGGGCCTTGGAGCGTGTATTGATAAAGGCCTTTGGCCATGCGCGCGCCAAGCTGAATGGCGGGCGGATTCTGAAAATTCACCTTGATTCCCGGAACGGTGGAAACCTTGCCTCGAAGCCGTTGAATCACCTGGTCCGCATTGTCCGCGCGCTCCTCACGCGGCTTCAGATGGATGACCAAACGCCCCGAGTTGCTGGTGATAGACGGCCCTCCTGCTCCCACCACGGACATGAATCCCTCGACGGCAGGATCTTCCTGGATGATCGCCGCGACGGCTTTCTGGTACTCCACCATGGCTCCAAATGAAGTTCCTTGAGCGGTCTCGGTGTTCCCCGTGACAAGGCCCGAATCCTGACTCGGAATAAAGTCCTTGGGAACAATGACGAAGAGATAGACGGTCAAAATGATCAGGGCAAACGAGACCAGCAGCGTGACGATCCTTGCCTTCAGCACCCATCGCAGGCTCACGTCATAGGCCTGTAACATCCCGTCGAAAAATCGCTCGGAAACCTGGTAGAAACGTCCATGCCGCTCGCTGGCGTGAGACTTCAAAATCCTGCTGCACATCATCGGCGACAGCGTCAGGGACACGAATCCCGACACCAGGATGGCCGCCCCGATGGTCACCGCAAACTCGTGGAAGAGCCGCCCCAGAACTCCCCCCATGAACAGCAGAGGAATGAACACAGCCGCCAGGGACAGCGTCATGGAGATGATGGTGAACCCGATCTCCCGAGCCCCGTCGAGCGCCGCCTCCAGGCGACCTTTCCCCATTTCCATGTGGCGGACAATGTTTTCAAGCATCACGATGGCGTCGTCCACAACGAAGCCAACGCACAGGGTCAGGGCCATCATGGAAAGATTGTCCAGGCTGTACCCGCACACATACATCACGGCGAACGTTCCGATGATGGACATGGGCAAGGCTAGCGTCGGAATCAGGGTCGCCGAAAGATTCCGCAGGAACAGAAAGATGACCAGGATGACCAGCGCGACGCTCAAGTACAGGGTGAGCTCGACGTCTTCTATGGAGGCGCGGATCGACTGGGACCGGTCGTAATGGATGCTCAGATCAATGGAAGCAGGCAGTTGAGCCAAAAACGCCGGCATGAGCCGCTTGATGGCATCCACGACCTCGACGGTATTTGTCCCCGGCTGGCGCTGAATCGCCAGCATAATCGCCCTTGAGCCATTATACCAGTTGGCCACCTTGTCGTTTTCCACGCTGTCGATCACGCGGCCGAGATCCTGCAGACGGACGGGTGACCCATCGCGGTAGGCCACGATGAGAGGGCGATAGGAGGCAGCTTCGGTGAGCTGGCCGGTTGCCTGAACCGTAAAGGCCTGGCGTTGTCCGTAGAGTGTCCCGGTCGGGATATTGACATTGCTCTTGGAGATGGCCTTTTCGACATCCTCCAGACCGATCCCCAGAGTCGATAGCGACTGGGGGTTCAGCTGGACCCGGACAGCGTACTTCTGGGCGCCGTAAATAAGCACCTGCGCCACCCCGTTGATCATGGAGATGCGCTGCG
>CAZJTM010000375.1:0-2816 GCA_964548925.1 uncultured Verrucomicrobiota bacterium
ACAAGGGTGAGCGGTTCAGGATCAAGGATGAAGCCGTCATCGACCAAGACATCCGATATGCCGCGCGCAATTTATCGTTCCTTCGCAGGGTGTTCCTGGCTGACGGCGATGCCCTGATCATACCCCAGCCCAAATTGCTCTGGATCTTCCGGCGCATCAGGGAAGATCTTCCCTGGATACAGCGGGTCGGGCTTTACGGGAATGCAAAGAGCATCCTGCGCAAGACGCCCGAGGAGCTCCAGGAGCTACGGCAGCTTGGTCTGGGCATCGTGTATCTGGGATTGGAAAGCGGGGATCCACAGGTGCTTCGGGACATCCGTAAAGGCGTGGGACCCGAAAAGCTGATCGAAGCCGGCAGGCGCGTTCGGGACGCCGGACTCAAGCTTTCGGTCACCGCCCTGCTCGGGATTGCGGGGCGGGCTCGCTCGCTGGAGCACGCCCGTGCCACCGGCGAGGTCCTTTCGGCCATGGATCCCAATTACGTGGGCGTGCTCACGCTGATGGTCCTTCCCAATACCGAAGTGGGGCAGCTGGCTCGGGATGGGCGATTTGACCTGCTCGAGCCCAAGGAGCTCCTGTTGGAGCTTCGGGAAATGCTGGCGCACACGAATCTGTCGCGTGGCCTTTTCCTGTCGAACCATGCTTCGAACTATTTGCCCATCCGGGTGAAAATGCCGGCGGACAAGGACAAAGCGCTCCAGATGATCGACCGGGCCCTTGGTGGAGAGGTGTCCCTGAAGCCCGAGTGGATGCGGGCCCTGTGAGTCGGTTAGCTGTTCTGCCCCCAGCGCAGCTTGGTTCGCAGGATTTCGAAATAGTCGATGGAGGGGGTCTTGATGAGGCGCAAAGGCTTGGTGGCTCGAGTGATCACGATGCGGTCGGAGGGGGCGAGAGCAAACCCCACCTGACCGTCGCAGGTGAGCGCCACGTCTTCGCTGCGATCGCCGAGCTCGACCTGGAGCGTGACGTCGGCTGGGAGGATGATGGGGCGATCGCTCAAGGTAAACGGGCAGATTGGCGTGAGAATCATGGCCTGTGCGGTGGGGAAGACGATGGGGCCTCCGGCGGAGAGATTGTAGGCCGTGGACCCCGTCGGGGTCGCGACGATGAGTCCGTCGGCCCTGTAATCCGTGAGCTGCCGGCCGTTGATGCGGGTCTTGAGATCGACGATACGCGCCAGGGCGCCTTTGTTGATGACCGCATCGTTCAGGACGCTCAGCCGGAAGACCTCGGTGTCTTCCCGCTGCACGGACACGGATAGGCGCATACGCTCCTCGATCTCGTAGTCGCCGTTGACAATCCGCTCGATTTCCTTAAAACAGACTTCCTGGGCAATCTCCGTGAGAAAGCCGAGTCCTCCGAGGTTGACGCCGACAACGGGCGTGCCGCAGCGTTCGAGAAAGCGGGCGACGCTCAGGAAGGTGCCGTCGCCCCCAAGGACGATAATGGCGTCACAGGCCGCCGGAATGTCGAGGGTGGGGTATTCGGCGGTACGAATGCGCCCCACGGCGTCCCCCACATTCTGTTGGCAATGGACACCGATATTCAGGCTCTCGAGCCAACGTTTGAGCTGAAGGGCCAGTTCGGCCGCTTCGGATCGGCTTCGCTTGTAAATGATCGTGATCAACCGCATGCGGCTCTCCTTGTCGGTTTCGCGCGGAATCATAGGCAATGTGACGCGCCGAATGCAAACGAAAAGATTTGTCAAAGAAGGCCTTATGATCTACAGTAGCCGTGGTTTCAGGTGAGCTTTCAACGGGATGGGAAAGGGGTGGATGCAGGCAGATCAGCGTTGGCCTAAGATGGCTCCGCAAAGCATTCTGGTCGTCGATGACGAAGAGCAGGTGTGTGACCTGCTGGCGGAAGCTCTCACGTTCATGGGACACGCGGTGAAGACTGCTTCCGACGGCCTGAAGGCCGTGGAGGAGCTGGAACAGGGACTGTTCGCGATCGTCATCACCGATATGGACATGCCGCGGATGGACGGCATGGAGCTGATCAAGTACATCGTCGAGAACCGGAACGGGACGGATATCATCGCCATCACCGGTCATACCATGCGCTACAAATACACGGACGTGGTTGCCGCGGGCGCAGGGGACTTCATCACGAAGCCGTTCACGCTCAACGAGCTGGAAGCCAAGGTCAACCGACTGCTTCGGGAGCGTTTTCTGCGCCATGAGCTGGAGCTTCTGGCGGTGCGTGACCCGCTCACCTCGCTGTATAACCGCAGGTTCTTCCAAAAATCGGTGCGCAAGGAATCGATTCGCGCCGAACGCTACGGCCACCCGCTTTTCCTGTTTTACTGCGACATCGATCAGTTCAAGGAATACAACGACCAGTTTGGCCACCAGGCCGGGGATGGGCTGTTGACTAAGCTCGCCGACATTCTCAAATCGGCGATCCGAGAAGGGGTGGACAGCGCCTACCGGTTTGGAGGGGACGAGTTCACCGTTTTGCTCCCCTACCTTCCGCGCGATAAGGCCGTCGGGGTGGCCGAGCGAATCCGTCAGCGTTACAACGCCCTGGGGGCGGCCCCCAGCCACCTTTCCGTTGGAATCGCACGATTCCTCAGCGTGACCGGCAATCTCGACAAAGATATCGAAGACATGATTCGCAGGGCTGACGCGGCTCTCTATCATGCCAAAGGGACCTTGGGCGGCGACAAGGTTTACCTGGATGAAGCCTCTGACAACTGACCTCCCTCAGACGACCCCGTTTATCTTTCCCTTCAGTAGCTCCTTATCCAATATGTTCAATTAGTTGTAAAAAAGGTCCTCCTTCATGATTTTCTCTTGACTCAGCCTAGGTCGTCC
>CAZJTM010000376.1:0-2781 GCA_964548925.1 uncultured Verrucomicrobiota bacterium
CCAGGGCTGGGCTGCACCGTAGAACTATGACGTTCGTCGCGAGGCGCTTCAGCAATTAACCTAAGTTGCTACCTGTGGTTGGTAAAAAAGCGGTTCCTTTTATGACCACAGACCGCAGGCCACCCTTTTTAACCGCCAGTGGTCCGTGGTCAGTCACCCGTGGGCTTCTGGCAATGCAAAGACAAAAGGAGCAATTCAATGATCTCAGCGTTGTATCTGGGGCGTTACCTGGACGACGAGGGCCGGTTGACTGAAGAGCCAGTCGCCTATCCGCCAGACCATTTGACCACGCACGCGCTGTTACTGGGGATGACCGGCAGCGGCAAGACCGGGCTGGGATTGATTCTGGTGGAGGAGGCGCTCCAACAGGGCATCCCGGCGCTGCTGCTGGATGTCAAGGGCGACCTGGCGAACCTGTTGCTCGCCTTCCCTGCGCTGGCACCGACCGATTTTGAGCCATGGGTGGATGCCGACAGCGCGCGCCGCCAGGGGCAGCTCCCGGCGGAGGCCGCGACCACGACCGCCGAACACTGGCGCGCCGGGTTGGCGGCCTGGGGGCTCGGCCCGGAACAGGTGGCCCGGCTCCGCGCCGCCGCTGACTTTGTGCTCTACACACCGGGCGCGCGCCATGGCCGCCCGGTGGACCTGCTGGCGCGCTTCAGTGCGCCGCCCGCCGACGACGCCGATGAGGCGGCGTTGCGCGCTCAAGGGCTCGCCTCGGCGTTGTTGGGGTTGGCCGGGGTGGAGGCCGATCCGCTCCGCAGCCGCGAGCACATCCTGCTCACCACATTGATCCGCCACGCCTGGGAACAGGGCGGCGCGCTGGAGCTGCCCGCGCTCATCCAGCTGGTGCAGCGACCGCCGATGCAACAGGTAGGCGTCTTTGACCTGGAGAGCTTCTTCCCGCACAAAGAACGCTTTGACCTGGCGCTCACGCTCAACAACCTGATCGCGGCACCGGGCTTTGCGCTCTGGCGGACAGGGGAACCGCTGGCACTGGAACAGTTGCTCTACGCGCCAGATGGCCGTCCGCGGGCAGCGGTCTTCTATCTCGCGCACCTGCCGGAGGAACAACGACAGTTCTTCATCACGCTCTTTTTGGAGGAAGTGCGCTCCTGGGTGCGCCGCAGCGCCGGTACCCAAATGCTGCGCGCGTTGCTCTATTTTGATGAGCTCTACGGTTATCTGCCGCCCTATCCCGCCAACCCGCCAACCAAGGCCCCGCTGCTGGCGCTGGTCAAGCAGGCCCGGGCCGCCGGGCTGGGATTGGTGCTGGCCACGCAAAATCCTGCCGACCTGGATTATAAAGGATTGGGGAACATCGGAACCTGGTGTGTCGGCGTGTTGCGTACCGACCGTGACCGGATGCGCGTCTTGGAAGGGATGGAGGGAGCGCTCGGCGGGGCCGGCCGGAACGCAGGCGAGCTGACCCAGGCGCTCAGCCGCCTCAAACCGCGCGAATTCCTCCTGCACGACACCCGCGCCGGCCTGTTGCGCTTTTTTCAAAGCCGCTGGGCGCTTTCTTACCTGCGCGGTCCGCTGACCCCGGCGGAAGTGAAACGGCTGGCGGCCGGCGGCCTGGGGGCGGGAGCGCCGGAGTCCAGGGACACGACGCCGCTGGGGAATGTGACCTTTACGGCCGCCGCTCCTCTTATCCCTGCTTCTGTTGACGTCTCGGACCCGCACCTTGCCGACTTCTCGCTATCCCAATTGGCCGAACAACCGCCAGCCGTGGATCCCGCCATCCCGCAGGTCTTCCTCGCGCCGACGATCACGGCGCAGCGGGCGGCGCAAGGCGCTACCCGCCCTGTAGACCCGGCGCAGGCGGCGCTCGTCTTCCGGCCGGCACTGCTTGGCGCCAGCGCGCTGCACTTCTTCCACGAAAAAGCCGCGCTCTCGCTGACGCGGCAGCAGACCTGGCGGCTAATCACGGCCGACGAGACCTGGAGCGCGGGCTGGGAACAGGCCGAGCTGGTTATCGTGCGGGCCGAGGACCTGGCGGCCCAGCCCCCCGCCAGTGGGACCTTCGCACCGCTGCCCGGCGCGCTGGGCCGGCCCGCCGCTTACAAACGGTGGGAACAGACGTTACGGGCCTACCTGCTACGCACAGCGGCCCTCACGCTCTGGTACTGCGAGCCGCTCAAGAGCTACAGCCATCCGGAGGAGGGCAAACGCGCTTTCCTGGAACGCTGCCGGGCTGAGGCCGAGCGGCGTAAGCGCGACGAGCTGGCCACGGTCAAAACCCGCTTTGAAAAGCAGATGGCCCGCGTCCAGGAGAAAATCCGCCGCGAGGAGCTGGAAATGCAGGGGGAAGAGGAAGAGTTGGAGGAGCGCAAGCGGGAGCAGATGTACAGCGGTGCGGAATCGGTGTGGGGGCTGGTGACGGGGCGGGCCTACATGCGGCCGCTCTCCCACGTCTCACGCCAGCGGCGAATGGTGAAAGAAGTGGAGGCCGACATTGAGGAATCAGTCCAGGCGCTCAAAGTATTCCGGGCCGAGGCGGAACAGATCCAGGATGAGTGGGAAGCTGCCGCACAAACTGTCGCTCAGAAATGGGACAGCGTCCTGGAACAGCTGCGCGAGGTCGTTGTCCGGCCCCGTCAGCAAGATGTGGAGATTCGCTTCTGCGGTCTGGCCTGGTTCCCCTATTGGGAGTACAGGGCGGAAACCGACCGCGACCGGCTTAGTCTCCCGGCCTACGTGCCGCTGTAAGGAGTCACTACAGTCATGGCTTATCATTTGCTGATCGTGGACGATGACGCCCTGCTGCGCCGCAGCGTC
>CAZJTM010000377.1:0-2757 GCA_964548925.1 uncultured Verrucomicrobiota bacterium
GGACCTCTCCCAGCGCGAGCGCGAAGTCCTCAACGGCCTGGCCGAGGGCCTAGCTTACAAACAAATCGCCGACCAACTGGCGGTCAGCATCCATACGGTGCGCAACTACATCCGCCGCATTTACGAGAAGCTGCACGTCCGGTCCCGGACCGAAGCGGTGGCGAAGTTCCTGCGGCGCTGAGGCGGCGGCTGAATCCTACTCGTTGGCGGCAATCACCCGGCACAGGTCCAAGAGTGTGAACGCACCAGGGCCGCTACCGTACCCGCAGGGCTGGCGACCGCTGGAGAAACTGCAAGACGCTCGCCCGCCACTCCTCCGTCCGGCTGCCCACGTAAGTCTGATGCGGGGCGCCGGGAAAGACCTTGAGGACCGAGTCCCGATTCAGACTCCGCGCGAGGTGCTCCACCTCCGCGGGCTTCACGCGCGCGTCCTGCCCGCCATGCATGAGGAGCACCGGGCAGCGAACCGCCCGCAGGTCCTCGGCGGGATTAAAACCGAATCCGTTGAAGCCTTGCTGTACGCCGCCCCAGAAGACCAGCAACTGCGCCGCCGGAAACGCCGGCAATCGCATGGCCGCAAAGCGATTCTTCACGGTGGTCAACAACCGGTCAAACGGACACTCCAAGATGAGCGCCTCCGGCTCGATGCCCAGCACCCCGACCGCTCGAATCACCGCCGCCGCCCCCATGGACACGCCGTAGAGGATCACCGGCCGGTCGGGCGCCGTCGCCCGTGCCCAGCGATACGCTGCGGCCACATCTTCCGCCTCGTAATACCCCACGCTGGTTTCGCTGCCTGCGGAGCCGCCGCTGCCGTAGAAATCCACGAGCAAGGTGTCGTAACCCAGTCCGGCGAATTCCTTGCCGGCATCGAGCAGCGAATCCTTGCTCCCCGTGTAGCCATGAAACAGCAGCACCGTGCCGAGGGCGTTGGTCTGCCGCACATGCCATGCCTCCAGCCTCAACCCGTGCGCGCCCGTCAGCGTCACGGTCTCGAAGGCCAGGTCGAGGTTGGCGGGCGAGTGCAGATTCACCGGACGCGGCACGGTGATCCCGCGGCAAATCACCTCGATTTTCTCAATGAAGCCGAGGCACTCCGCTTCGGGAGTGCGCCGGCCTGTTGCCGCGAAATGCGTCATCGCCCGCGCGTGGAAGAACGCCAGGCCGTTCAAGGCGACGAAGCCGGCCAGCGTCAATCCGACTGCCCAACGCACGGCCCGCGGCCAGGCACGAACTGTGAAAAGTGTCACCACCACGGATTGAAGCATCTGTCGTCCGCATCCGGAAGCCATTTCTCCGCGACTGACGCTCCGTTGCCCCGACAGGGGGCTCCTTGATCCCTGACGCCGGAATCGTTCCAGGCCGGTGGCCCGGTTGGCGGCCCGCATGGGATTGTTCCACCCCTGAACTAACCCGCCGACACCACTGCAACTGGCGGCGCCGGCGACGCGGTCGGCGACGCCAAGCTCACGAATTCGCGTTCGGCCAACTGCGCCAGCGTCCAGGCATACTCGGCGGCGATCTGCTCGGCTAGGCTGCGCTGCTGCCATTCGGGGGGCAGCACACCCCAGGTCTGCGTTTCAATTTCGAGCTGGGGGCAAATCTCCGGGTTGGCGGCCAGCAGGTCGAGCAGACTCATCACGTGGTCGTTGGTGTTGACGAACCATTCGCCATCCGGGCCGTGCAGCGGAACGTGCATGTGAATCCGCCATTCCTCCGCGGGCAACGCCCCGGGTTGGGCGGCTTGCCAAAGCGCCTGCGCCAGATTGCGGTAGAGGATCCGCTCGCCATTGTTCAACAACGCCACAACCTGATGCTGGTAGGACTCCTCTTTGAAGGCGGCGAGACGCGCCTGGATTTCGGGCGCCAGGCAGACTCGCAGGGCAGTGCTCAGTTGGACTTTGCCCAAGTGGATTCCGTGCTGATGCAGGCAGGCGATGGCATTCACCGGCTCCTCGTACTCCACCGCGAAATGACAGGCGTCATAGTTCACCGTGAGGAACTCCGCCAGCCGTGAATCGTGGAGATGTTCGGACCGCAGGCGCTGGAAGAACTCGATCGTCTCGCCGCTGGATTCGAGCAGGCAGTAGGGCCCGGGTTCCAGCCCCAGGCGCAGGATGCGCCCGCTTCGTTCCGAAAGCCGCGCCACATGTTCGACACACTGCCAGAGATGGTCGCGGAGCATCCGCAGTTCCTCCGGCGCGTAGGCCACCCCCTTGATCGCACCGGGCAGCGTGCTCACGATCCCCACGGTGTTGGCGGGCAGCAATTGCGCAAGCAGGTCGAACAGCAGGTTGGTGTAAGCCAGGCGCACCGGCGAAGTCCAATCCGGGACAAAGACCTGGGCCGCAGCCAGGCGGTCGCGCAAATGTCCGCAAGGGAAACCGTGGATTCCCAAGACATAACACTGATGTTCGTCCAGCCAGCGATGAAAGGCGAGCAGCGTGGCGCGGTCATTCAACTCGCGGGCCGCCCGCCCGCTCAGCCGCAGGGAAATCCCAAACGGCTGGTGGGGGCAAATCCTCTCCCGCACGGCCAAGGTGTGCTGCTGCAGTTTGCCGAACGTCTCGGTCCAGGTTTCGCCCCGATGATCATTCGTACAATAGGTCAGGTGCAGACCGTGATTCAGTTTCATGGGATCGGCACGACAGTATAATCCGTTTTCCGGGTTCCCGAAAGTCGCGGTTTCGGGATTCAAAAAAGGGTGTCGTGGTGCGATCAAAACCGGACAGTCGTGTGCGATCAAAACCGGAATAA
>CAZJTM010000378.1:0-2740 GCA_964548925.1 uncultured Verrucomicrobiota bacterium
CCGTTCGGACGGCCGCATGAACGTCTTGATTCGCCCCCGCCCGCCGGGCAGTTCATCAATGACCGACACGTCCAAGTCACCGTAAAGCGTCAGCCCGAGCGTGCGGGGGATCGGCGTGGCGGTCATGACCAACACGTGCGGGAAGCGCCCTTTGCGGACGAGGGTTTCGCGCTGGACCACGCCGAACTTGTGTTGCTCGTCCATGATGGCGAGGCCAAGGTCCGGCATCTCAAACCCTTCGGTGAGCAGGGCGTGCGTGCCAACGAAAAGAAAAGGGTGAGACGGAGAAGCGGGGACGCGGAGAAGCGGCGAATTCTCCGCTTCCCCGCTGCTCCGCGTCTCTCCTTCGCCGGTCTTCCGGCTTCCCGTTCGCAACTCCACGCTCACCCCCAGCGGTTCAAACCAGCCGGTGAAATTGCGGTAGTGCTGCTCCGCCAGAATCTCCGTCGGCGCCATGAGCGCCACGCTGAAACCGCTCTCCATCGCCATCAGAGCCGCGCACGCCGCCACCACGGTCTTGCCGCTGCCCACGTCGCCCTGCAACAACCGCCGCATGGGATGCGCCCCCGCCATGTCCGCGCGGATTTCGCGGAGCACCTTCGCCTGCGCCGCGGTGAGTTGAAACCCCAGCCTGGCGAGGAATGGTTTGATCAGCCGGTTCCGGTCGCCCCCGCAGGGCAAGGCACGGGCGCTGGCTTCAAACCGTTGCCGCCGCCGCTGCATCCGCAATTGCAACTCGATGAATTCATCCAGCGCCAGCCGCCGCCGCGCGCGTTCGATGTCCTCGAGGGTTTCTGGGAAATGCAGGCTGCGAATGGCGCTGGCGCGTGTGGAAACGGAGGTTGCAGGTTGCGGGTTGCAGGTTGCAGGTTGCCTCGCGCCCGCCGGTGGCGTTTCTCCGACCGGTAGCCGGCAACCGGCAACCGGCAATTTGTCCCCCCAAGGTTCTGTGATCTGCTTCTCGTACCGTTCCAGCGTCCGCCAGATCAGCCCGCGCAACCAACGCTGCGGCAGCCCTTCGGTCAGCGGATAGACCGGCGTGATCCGGTCGAAATGCACGAACCGCTCCTCACCGCCTTCGATGACTTCCGTCTCGGGATGATCCATCGTGCGCGGCTTCAGCCCCACGAGCTTGCCGAACGCGACGACCTCGTTGCCCACCGCAAAGTACTTCTCCATGAACGGCAGATTCCACCAGCGGCAATGCAGCCGCGCGCTGCCGTCGTCGAGGATCAGTTCAAAGACGGATTTCGTGCCTTTGCGGAAACGCTTCAACCCCATCGCCACAACGGTGCCGCGCGTGAGCGCCGGCTCGTCCGTGGTCAACGCCGCAATGGCCCGGAAGTGCCGGCGGTCTTCGTAGCGGCGGGGACGATGGAGAAGGAGGTCCTCGATGGTTTGAATGTCCAGCCGCGCCAGTTGGGCGGCGCGTTCGGCGCCGACGCCCCACAGCGCCGTCACCGGTTGGGCGAGCGGCGATTGCGCGGGCTGGATTTGGGGCGCGGCCATCGCGGCGACGATACAAGGCCGCCCGGCCCCAATTCAACCCCGGATGGCGCAACCTGGCGTGGCGGCGGCTCGACAGAACGCCGCAGACTCTTGGAGGCGGAAAATGGCGGCACGCTGCCAAGACACCCCTGCGGTTCAGGGGTTCAAGAAACGAACCCTCCGGGGCATTCTCTCCCGATGACTTCATTTGCATCGCCGCCGTTCAGGGCGGCAGGATGTGATTGATGTTGTTGGGATCGCCGGCGGTCGCGCCGCGCACCAGTTGCTTGCGCAACGCCACCGGCTTGGGCTGGATCACGCGCCCGTCCACGAGACCGATGTTGCCCGCGAAGCGATGCGGCGTTGGCCCCCAAGTGACCCGCGCCAATGAGGCCGCCGTGGGCTCAAACGGCAGCGCCCCGGTTGAAATCCCCGCCGGACCAAACCGCGTCAGCGTGCCCACGCCGTTGGTCAGATTCCGGTCGCCGGCCAGCATGATCTGTGAGAGATGGCTGAAGCAATGCGTCGCCGCGAAGTAGCTCAGCGCCCGATTCCGATTGGTGGCTCCGGCAAAGCCGTTGGGCTGCGCCGAAAAACCCCGCGCCGCTTGCCGCTGGCGATCGGAGGGGCAAATCAGAATCTTCGGCACGAGTTCGTTGGACAGGGTCAGGAAGTGCTCCCAGGCGTTGGGGCGGGTGTAAGCCCCACCGTCCCGGCTGGCGACGTGGGCCGGGAACTTGTCGCGATGATCGTTGGCAAAGCTCCGCATGGCCAGCCCCACCTGCCGCAACTGCCCCACGCAGGCGATTGTGCCGCTGCGCGGTTTTTCGTGGGGGGTGTTGGGGGGTGTAACTGGACGGCGACGCGTTGGTTCGGGGAGGAAGATCGGGGGACGGGGAAGGATTCCGCGATTGCATGGGCGCTTTGATTGGGGGTTTCCCATCGCATTCCGGTTCGCTTCGGGATGTTCAACGGCGACCGGGGCCGCAGGCTTGCGGGAGCGAGGCGGTGGGCTGTCGGGCGAAGGCAGTAGCGATCATTTGCAGGCGGTGCGTGCGCCGTTGACCGCCGAGTTGGGCGTGGCCGAATTCGGTGCGAGCCCAGTCAACACTGGGAGTTGGCGGCGGACAAAGCGAGGATGCATGGGTATTAAGAATCCCCTCTTAAAATACATAACGCATTGTGGTTCCAGCATTAAGTCAGCGACCTCCGGCAAAGCCGGAGGCTTGAAGAAGTGAACCGCCCAAGGCGG
>CAZJTM010000379.1:0-2712 GCA_964548925.1 uncultured Verrucomicrobiota bacterium
GCCTCCGAGGCTAAAGCGATCCTCGCGGTCCGGCCCGAGCTGCGGGCTTTCGATCACCAGGGCCTCGGCGAGTGGCTGGCGTTAGGCGCGGCACTCGAAGACCGTAGCCTGTTCAAAGGCATCCGAGTCATGCCGCCGGCGGCTCATTGGACCTGGAGCCGGGACGGCAGGGTCATAAAAGTGAATTACTTCTGCCCAGGCACCTGGGAACACCGGTCTAGGCTAGGGCGGACTGCGTTCTATTCCAAGCTCCGTTCGGCCTTCGTATCAATACTCCCCACTTATCTCTCATCCAAGGGCCCCTTGGGGATTTCCGCGACCGGCGGATTGGATACGAGAATGATCCTGGCGAACTTAGGATCGTCTAGTGGCCATGTCCATTGTTATTCCTTTAATGGGCCTTACCGCGAAAACCTCGACGTAACTATCGGAAGACATGTCGCCCAGATCCTGGGCCTCCCGCATACGACCTTGCCAATCGAAGCGGATTTCTTCCGAGATTTCGAGACCATCGCAAAGGACGTTGTCCGGAGTACGGATGGGAACCTGGAAATGAGTGGCGCCCCCAATCTGTACGTGAATAGAGCGGCCAGGCAGATCTCCCCGATCCGTCTAACCGGCAATTATGGGAGTGAAGTCTTGAGGCGGCATCAGGCTTTCTCGCCGAGCACTTCAGTTCGTCGGGTGCTCCGAGGGCCGATGCAAGAATCAATAGACCGGGCGCTGCAATCCCTTAAAGCAGTCCGTTCTGCCCACCCCCTGTCTTTTGTTATATTCCGGCAGATCCCATGGTACAGCTTCAACCGTCTTCAGGCCGAGCAATCGGCGTTGATCATGAGGTCTCCGTTCATGGACAATGCTTTTCTCGAGACGCTCTTCGAAGCGCCCGTAGAACTCGCCGGAACAGCCGAGACGAGCCTTCGGCTCATCCGCGATGGCAATCGAAGCCTCGCGGCGCTGCCGACGGACAGGGGCGTCACCTACCCTAAGAATCCCGCATGGATCGCGATGAGGGCGTATCACGAGTTCATTTTTAAGATGGAGTATTACGCTAGTCATGGAATGCCGCGTCATCTTGCCCGGCTGGAGCGGCGGCTTGGGCCGCTGAGCTTAGAACGTCAGTTTTTAGGAAGAAACAAGTACTACCATCTTCATCGTTGGTTTCGAGACGAGCTATCCGTTTACGTCAAGGACCTGCTTCTGGGGAAGCTTTCCATTTCAGGGGAGTACCTGGATCCGAACGAAGTGGATAAGGCGGTACGGGCGCATTTAGCCGGCACGGAGAACAATACGGACTTGATCAACAAGCTCATGACCATGGAATTGGCGAACCGCATTCTCATCAAGGCGTAGAACCGAATTCAGGATCTGCTGAGGGCCGCCTTGACTTGTGTCTGTATTGAGGCATAATGACCTTCACGATGAAGAATGAACCCGAGATCGGCACGCTCGGAACGACCGAAATCAGTGTCCGTGGCGCATTCCGTCGGGTACCCGCACTCACTGTGAACGGTATCACTGTCGTCATCACAGGGCGGCTCTTACGGACCGGCTCTATCAAGGGGGAGGGTTGGCTCGATCCCTCTCAGCTCGGGGCCCCGGAAAGAATCTTGGACGGGCTTCGGCACAGCAAGGCCAAGCTGGATTTATTCCGTTTCAGTCAACACCTCCCGGATACCCAGCCGAAATACGAGTTTCCCAGCATCTGGGATGATGTCGCGGCCATCCCATTGACGGATTACGCTGATTGGTGGGAAAAACGGGCCTCCCAGGTTACCCGAAAGAACGTCCGAAGGGCAGGCAGGCGCGGTGTTGAGGTTCGAACCCTCGATTTCGATGACCGGCTCATCGAGGGGATCGTCCGTATCAACAACGATACTCCCGTGCGAACGGGACGGAAATTCTGGCATTTCGGCAAGGACTTCGCCGCCGTCAAAAAAGACTACTCGTCGTATCTCGATCGCAGCGAGTTCCTTGGAGCGTTCGCGGCGGGGGAGATGATCGGATTCATGCGCCTCATTTCTATGGGGAGTGTCGCCAGCATCATGCAGTTGCTAAGCATGAATTCCCATTTCGACAAAAGGCCCTCGAATGCCCTTGTGGCCAAGGCGGTGGAGTTATGTATCGCGAAGGGCTTCCGTTATCTTGTTTATGGTCAATATCTATTTGATGGCGACGCCAATAATCCGCTCACGGAGTTTAAAAGGCGGTGCGGTTTCGAAAGGATCCTCATTCCGACCTACTATGTGCCCATGAGCTTTCGCGGGCGGGTCGCCGTGAAACTCGGCGTCCACGCTGGTCTCCGGCGTTTGGTCCCCCAGGAAGCACTCAAGACCGCGCGGCTCATAAGGGCCAAGATCGTCCGGGATACCACTGGCCGGGGAGAGCGGGATCGCGCCGTACCGATGGGATCTGAATCTAATCAGGATCATGAGGACTGAGCCGGTGTAGCTCAATGGGCAGAGCGGCTGAGAAGTTTTCAGCAGACGGGGCGTTCGAATCCTCCCGCCGGCTTGATACGGATCTTTTAGGGCCCATAGGGAAATGAGAGGATGCTTATCATCAATGCGGATGACCTCGGCCGTAATCGCACGGCGACGGACACCTGCCTGGACTGTTACCTCCAGAAGCGGATCACTTCGGCAAGTCTCATGGTATACATGTCCGATTCGGCCCGGGCTGCCGATCTGGCCAACCGGGAAGGCCTCGAAA
>CAZJTM010000380.1:0-2699 GCA_964548925.1 uncultured Verrucomicrobiota bacterium
TTTGCCAAGAACCCTGCTGTGCTGGACTTGGAGAACTGAAAGGACGCGTCCTACCTCGCCGGCGTGGATTCCCGTTGCGGTTTGCCGCTCCCGCCGATAGAGTCTCTCCGTGACGTTGCCGACCGGAGTCGTCGCGAACCGCGCGCCTGCGCGCCAAGCATGCGGTTGGTTCCTTGGGATTCCGTCCACATGGGTCGGCAGGCGTCATTCCCAGGCTTGTGGCGAAGCCGATCGTGCAATACAACTTGCCTCGGATTGGCTTGATGGAGAGGTGGCCGAGTGGCTGAAGGCGACGGTTTGCTAAACCGTTATACGGGTAAAACTGTATCGGGGGTTCGAATCCCCCCCTCTCCGCCAATCCTGAAAAACACGAACGGCAGCGGCGGTTCCAGGGCGTTCTTCCAATTTCCCCACCTCGTGCCAACCTATGCCGGGCAGACGCTGCCGCGGGCCGTCTTGCTGCCCGGCTTCACGCAGGCTCGCGGGACAGCCCATGCAGAACCGAGCCGCCCCCTGACACGGCCATGCCCAACGCGTGGGCCGGCGGCGCGTCGCTGCCAGATCAAGCCGACGTCTCCGCCTGCTGCCAGACACTGCCGGGAACGCCCTCCGCCGAAACCTCCGGCGACAACTGGCGGCACGGACGTGCATGTTTCCGGGAACCAAATGCGCGTTCGTGCATCTGATTCAACACAGAATTCAATCTGATGCACAAAAAGTCAGCGCTGAGTGACGGCAGGCGGGTGTTCCGATGAACCCGAGGAGATTATTCGCGCCCGAGAATCTCGGACCGCCGCGGATCTCGCGCGGACGCCTGCTGCGCTTGGAAAAGAGGCTCCCGGCGAACACCACATCATCCGAACCGGCATTGTTCATTTGGCGCTTTTGTCCTCTGCTGGATCACCTGCCCATCGGCTTGATCACGCAGGATTCTGTGCTTGAGTTGCTGGGGCGTTGGCGGCGACCACGCGACTCACGCCCTCTGCGCAAACACGGGCCGCCCCGGTTTTGAACCAAGAAAACGAGAAATAAAATGAGCAAGACCTCACGACTACTCCGCGTGGCCACCGCAGGCTTGTGCCTGTGGCTGGCCGCAACCGAAACCACTTCCGCCCGGGACTTTCGCATCAACCAGATGCCGAACGGCCCGGTGCTGGGCTGCCTCGCCTGCCACACCAGCCCGGTGGGTGGGTCCGCGCGCAACGCCTTTGGCCAGGCGGTGTTCGTGGCCATTGGCGGCTCCTCGGCCCCCGTGCCGTTCTGGACTCCGGCGCTGGCCGCCTTGGATTCCGACAGCGACGGCTTTTGCAACGGGCAGGAACTCGGCGACCCCGACGGCGACGGCGTTGCGACCATCGGCGCCGTGGTCACGAATCCAGGTCTGAGCACCAGCAAGCCGGCCAACGCCAAACCCGTGTTTACCTCCACACCGCCGCTGGAGGCCACCCCCGGGACACTTTACCAATACCAAGCGGCGGCCAGCGATGTGGATGCCTGCCAGCAACTGACGTTTTCGAAAGTTGCCGGTCCGGCTTGGCTGACGGTGTCCGCCGCAGGTTTGGTGTCCGGCACACCGCCCGCCGGGACCTCCGGGGACTTCGCCGTGGCCGTGGCCGTCGCGGACAACGGATCGCCGGCGCAGAGCGCGCAACAAACCTTCACCCTCTCCGTGGCGGCTCCTTCTCCCTTTGCCAGTTGGCAGAAGCTCCATTTCAACCTGCCGGCCGAAGCCGCTCTTGCGGCGCCGCTGGCGGACCCGGACGGCGACAGAATCGTGAACCTGCTGGAGTACGCCTACCGATTGAACCCCCGCGCGCCCGACAAGTTGGAAGAACCGAAGCCGAGCTTCAACGGCAACCAGAAGATGCTGCTGACCATCCAAATGCGCGACGATGACCCCGCGCTTTCGGCCCGGCTGGTAGTGGCCGACTCGACGCAGTTCTCGCCGTCGAATTCCATTGCGGGAGCCATCAGTGATCCGATCCCGGGCGACGGCTGGAAGACCTGGACGTTTGAAGACATGGTTTCGCGGACCAACGCGGCGGCGCGCTTCGGGCGAATCCTGATCGAACTGCTCCCGTAAAGCCGGCTTTGTGGGATTAACCGAACCCAGTTCAGCCTTGCGGGCCGCGTCAGCAGGCATGACGCGGCAGCGGCCACGCCTCGGGGCCTGGCTCACCTTGCTTTCCGGCCTCTGGCTGTTCGCCGGCTGCATCATCCTGGCCTCGTGTTCCACCACCGGGCGGACGGCGCTCACCCCGCCGCTGATCGAAGGCGCCACGTTCGTCGGCAATCGCGCCTGCGCCGAGTGCCACACCAATTACAGCCGCGTGTTCGACGCCACGCCGCACGCGCGGCTGCATTTCGAGGGCGTGCCAATGGCCGAGCCCACCGGCTGCGAGAGTTGCCACGGACCGGGCAGCCGACATGTGGCGGCCGGCGGGGGACGGGGCCGATTCATTGTGAACCCGGAGCGCAAACCCGAGGTCTGTTTCAACTGCCATCTGGAAACCCATGCCGAGTTCAACCTGCCGCGGCACCACCCGGTCATCGAGGGCAAGATGACCTGTGTGCAATGCCACGATCCGCACGGCCTGGACATCATGAAGCCGGCGCGCGGCCTGGCGATGGCCCGGGTGAACGAGCAATGCGCGGATTGCCATCGTGAGCAATCGCGACCGTTCGTGTTCGAGCACGAG
>CAZJTM010000381.1:0-2691 GCA_964548925.1 uncultured Verrucomicrobiota bacterium
TATCGTGGAGAAGATGGAACGGGGCGACCTCCCGCTGGAAGAGGCGGTTGAGGCCTATACCGAGGGAATCCGCCTGGTGCAGGTCTGCCATCAGAAGCTCGAGGAAGCCGAAAATCGCGTGCAGGTTCTCCTCAAGGATCAACAAGGAGCGTGGAGCGCGACACCGCTGGAGAGCGCTTCCTCGGCCGAGTCGGAGAGCACGCCGGAATAGGGGCGTTTTTCCGGCCGTTGCGATTTCTGTTGATTTTCCGTAGCGCATGAGCGAGATATGCTGGCTTCTTATTGAAAATGGCCCAAAGTCGCAATGTGGGATCAAATCAGTGGAAACACTCTTCCAAGAGTGCTAGACTCACGCCTACTTGCGGTAGATTGACTGGATGAAATGCGATGGCACAATTCAACCTGAAGCAATACCTGGGTGAACGCAAACAACTGGTAGAAGCCGCTCTCGAACGCGAATTCCCCCAACCGTCCGGACTCCAGAAAACCGTCATTGAAGCCGCACGCTACAGCCTTTTTGCCGGAGGCAAGAGGCTCCGCCCTATATTGTGTCTGGCTGCCGCGGAAGTGTGCGGCTCAAGTCCAGAGACCGTGATGCCCATGGCGTGTGCCTTGGAGATGATTCATACCTACTCGCTCATTCACGATGACCTGCCCGCCATGGACAACGATGACTACCGGCGCGGAATGCTGACGAGCCATAAGGTCTTCGGGGAGGCGATGGCGATCTTGGCGGGCGATGCCCTGCTTACCGAGGCTTTCGGCTTTGCAGCCAGGATGATGGACGGGAGCAATGTCTCTGCCGCTGCTGTTCTGAAGGCCATTCGCGTGCTGGTGAGGGCCTCCGGGTATAGGGGCATGATCGGCGGCCAGGTGATCGATTTGGAATCGGAATCCCGCGACGTAGACATGGCAACGGTCGAGTACATGCACATTCACAAGACTGGAGCCTTGATCGCCGGTTCTCTGGAAGTTGGCGCCCTGCTGGGGGGCGGATCGGAAGAAGACATAGCTTCACTCAAGCGATACGGCCATCATCTCGGCCTTGCCTTCCAAATCACGGACGATCTCCTTGATGTGGAAGGAGACGCTGCAGTCATGGGGAAAAAGCCCGGGTCGGATGCAGCAAAGAACAAGAAGACGTATCCGGCGCTGATTGGCATTTCGAGGTCCAAGGAGGCAGCACGCGAGCATGTGGACCAGACTTTGCAAACCCTGCAGCGATTCGATGAGAAGGCCGAGCCGCTCAGGGCAATTGCTCGGTATCTGCTGGTCAGGAAAGCCTGACGGGTGCGCGTGTCGACCATGGCCAAACCAACATTTGCATGACTCAGGAGAGATGGAACGTTGACTGACAACAAAGATCGCAAGACCCTGCTTTCACAAATAGACAGCCCCGCTCAGCTGAAACAGTTTACGCTGGCCCAGCTCCAACAGCTCGCCCAGGAAATCAGAGATTACATCATCTGCACCGTCGCCCAAACGGGTGGACATCTGGCACCCAATCTTGGAGTCGTCGAGCTGACGATTGCGCTGCACTTCGTCTTCGACGCTCCCCTCGATCGCATCATTTGGGATGTGGGCCACCAGGCTTACGCGCACAAGCTGCTCACAGGACGCCGGTCTCAATTTCAATCCTTGAGGCAGTTCGGAGGGATCAGCGGTTTCCCGAAACGTTCCGAAAGCAAGTATGACGCGTATGGAACGGGCCATTCCAGCACGTCCATCTCCGCCGCCCTTGGCATGACGGTCGCCCAGTCCCTCAAAGGCTCCGAGCACCGTGCCATTGCGGTGATCGGCGACGGGAGCATGACGGGCGGCCTTGCCTTCGAAGCCCTCAACCATGCCGGAGACCTCGACAAGAATCTCATTGTCGTCCTCAACGACAACGAAATGTCGATCTCCCCCAACGTGGGCGCACTGTCGTCGTTCCTGAGCCGGAAGCTTTCCAACAAGACCTTGATGTCTCTGAGGCGAGAGGTTGAAGCTGTCCTGAAATCCATCCCGAGCGTGGGACCGAATATCGTACAGCTTCTCAAGCGGAGTGAGGACTCGCTGATGAGCTTCTTCACGCCGGGCATGCTCTTCCAGGCCCTGAAGTTCCATTACATAGGGCCGATCAAAGGGCATCGCATCGATCGCCTGGTCGAGACCTTCGAAACGGCGCGACACCTGGAAGGCCCGGTTCTAATCCATGTCATGACTCAAAAAGGACGCGGCTATCACCCGGCCGAGTGCGACCCGACGAGCTTCCACGGCGTGGGATCCTTCGATATCGAGACGGGAAAGAGCTGCAGTCTGAGCAACGGCAAACCCTGCTCGCCGTCCTACACCGAGATTTTTGGGCGAACCATCGTCGAGCTGGCCGAGGCCAATCCCAAGATCATCGGCATCACTGCCGCCATGCCCCAGGGAACGGGACTCGAAGCGTTCGCCAATCGATTCCCCGACCGTTTCTTCGACGTGGGAATCGCCGAGCAGCACGCGGTCACCTTCGCCGCGGGCCTCGCCGCCGAAGGGCTGCGCCCCGTCGTCGCGGTGTACTCGACGTTCCTGCAGCGCGCCTATGACCAGATCATTCACGACGTCTGCCTTCAGGATCTTCCGGTGGTCTTTGCCATGGACCGCGGCGGACTGGTCGGTGAAGACGGTCCCACCCATCACGGGGCTTTCGATCTGTCCTTTCTACGG
>CAZJTM010000382.1:0-2650 GCA_964548925.1 uncultured Verrucomicrobiota bacterium
TTCGCGCTCGCGGGCCGCGTGGACATTGACCTGAGCTGCGAACCGCTCGGTTACGACAAGGATGGCAACGCGGTTTATCTCGCCGACATCTGGCCGACGTTGCAGGAAGTCCGCGACGCGATGGAATCCGCGCTCAAGCCGGAAGTCTTCCGCAAGCTCTACAAGGATTTCGCCGCGCAAAATCCGAAGTGGAACGAAATCCCGTCCAGCACCGGCGACGTTTACGAATGGGATCGCCAGTCCACCTACATCCAAGAGCCGCCGTTCTTTGAAAATTTCGCGCTTACGCCCGGCAGCATCAAGCCGATCAACGGTGCCCGCGCGCTCGCGATCTTCGGCGACAGCGTCACGACCGACCACATCTCACCCGCCGGCTCGATCAAGAAGAGTTCGCCTGCCGGAAAATACCTCATCGAAAACGGCGTTCAGCCGGCGGACTTCAACAGCTACGGTTCGCGGCGCGGCAACGACCGCATCATGACCCGCGGCACGTTCGCCAACGTCCGCATCAAAAACCTCATGCTCGGCGGCCAGGAAGGCGGCGACACGGTGTTCCTGACCAAGGAAGCCGCGCAACCGGAGAAAATTTCCATCTACGACGCCGCGATGGAATACAAGAAAACCAACACGCCGCTGATCGTCCTCGCCGGTCAGGAATACGGCACGGGCTCAAGCCGCGACTGGGCCGCAAAAGGCACAAACCTCCTCGGCGTGAAAGTCGTCGTCGCGCAAAGCTTCGAGCGCATCCATCGCAGCAACCTTGTCGGTATGGGCGTGCTGCCGTTGCAATTCAAGGACGGCACGACCGCGCAAACCCTCAAGCTCGACGGCAGCGAGACCTACGACATCGTCGGCCTCGACGAAAACCTCAAGCCGCAGCAAGACTTGACACTCAAGATCACGCGCAAGAGCGGCGAGGTCGAAAACGTCCCAGTCCGCTGCCGCATTGATACGCCCATCGAGATTGACTACTACCAGCACGGCGGGATTCTGCCCTACGTGTTGCGGCAGTTGGTCGCGAAGGCGTAGCAGCGCGAGGTCACATCCTCATAGCTAAGTCGCGTAAGCTTGCGGAGACGATCGTGCCTCGGAGTCTGAACTCTGACGATGAGCCGCCACACTGACTTGCCCCGTCAAGTTCGGCGCTCGTCAAAGCGGGTTTGGCCGTTCACACTGGCGCCGTGAAGTTGTCCATCCATGAAGTTGCGGCCGAGGTGATCCGTAGGGCGAGCCGGGAGAAACCGGCGGACGCCGGTTTGCGCGAAGTGCTCAAGGAGTTCCGCGACTTGCCGCCCTGGGATCAGGCAGCCGTCAGCAAGGCGGTGTTCACGTATTACCGTTGGCACGCCTGGTTGCGTGATGAGCGACGCCTTGAGACGCGGATGCGGCTCGCGGAGTCGTTGGCGGCGCGGTTTCGCGCCAATCCCAAGTCCATTCCGATGGGGGAGCTTCGGGCCAAGGCGGTGCCGGCCTGGATTGCGGAGCAGATGGAAATGAGTGACGAGTGGCTGCGTTCGTTGCAAGGCGAGCCTATTCTGTGGTTGCGGGCGCGGCGAGGGCAGGGCAGGGCGCTGGCGCAAAAGCTGAACGGGGCGCGACTTGTCGAGAGCCTGTTGCCGGACGCGGTTGAGTACTTCGGTGATGAGGATTTGTTCAAGCGGCCCGAATTCCATGCGGGTGAATTCGAGATTCAAGACATCGCGTCGCAGACCGTGGGTTGGTTGTGCGCGCCGCAGCCGGGTGAGACGTGGTGGGACGCATGTGCGGGCGAGGGGGGCAAACTGCTGCACCTTTCCGACCTGATGGCGAACAAGGGACTGATCTGGGCGAGTGATCGCGCCGAGTGGCGGCTGAAAAGACTCAAGCGGCGCACGGCGCGGGCGAAGGTATTCAATTACCGTGCGGTGTTGTGGGACGGCGGTGCGAAATTGCCGACGAAGACAAAGTTCGATGGCGTGTTGTTGGACGCCCCGTGCAGCGGGGTGGGAACGTGGCAGCGGAACCCTCACGCCCGCTGGACGACTTCACTGCAAGACGTGCAGGAGCTTGCCGTGTTGCAGCAGCGTTTGTTGGCACACGCCGCCGCGAGCGTGAAGCCGGGCGGGAAACTCGTTTACGCGGTCTGCACCCTGACCCGGGCGGAGACGGAGGAAACCGTTCGGCAGTTCAATGAGACGCAGCGGGAGTTCGAGCCGATGATTTTGCCGGAGCTTCATATTCGGGGTCGCGTTCTCGCGAACGCGGCGACGTTGACGGTTTGGCCGCAGGACATGGGGGGCAACGGGATGTTCATCGCAGCCTGGCGGCGGAGAGCGGCCCCTTCAGTTTGAGCGGTAGAGATCGTCCGAACCGGTGACTCCACTGTCCTCCCAGATCTTGTTCGGTCCGGCGGAGCGGATAAGCACGCTGTTTCCGGACATGTAGAATTGGATCGGCGTGCCCCAAGGGTCCACGATTTCACCCTTTTGGTTATGGTCGCTCTTGCGCACGGCCAGGATGAAAACCTTGGCATCGGACTGTCCAGAAAGCGCCTTGGAGATGTCCAAATTGCTGCCAGCCGGGTAATGCCCCGTGAACTCCTTGAATTGCTGAAGGCCCAGCAGCAGATCGGTGGCGTCGGCGTTGAAGCGCGCGACGCGGGTGTCCAGTT
>CAZJTM010000383.1:0-2645 GCA_964548925.1 uncultured Verrucomicrobiota bacterium
ATCTCAGCTGGAGGAAGCATCCAGTGGGCAGCGAAACGCTCTGGTGGCTCAACAGTGCTTCCGGACAAACGATCCCAACCGCGATTTTTTCAAGACCACGGGTTTCTGAATGGAGGCCCGAGATTTAATTTCAGACTGTATTCCCGGGTTTCTCTTGCCTTGAATGCCAGGGGTGCTAGAATGAGCGACCTTTTTCCCCGCCGCGTAAGGGAGTGGTTTCCGCACTCGTTTGTTCCTTTTAACGATCAAATGTGAGGAGGCATTTGAATGAACTGCAAAACGAGGAGTTTCAGGCTTGCTGCCATCTTGTTGATTGTGGCGCTCATCGTGCCGCTAACTGCCGCAGCGCCGGCGTTTTCCAAAGTGCCGTCGATGACGGGGTTCACGCAGTCGTTGGATGAGAGTGCGGACAGAGAGCCGTTCGAGGTCGAGGCACAAAAAGTTCCTGACCCTCTCGAAAAGCTCAATCGAGGTTTTTACCTCTTCAACGATAAGCTTTACTTCTGGCTCCTGAAGCCCGTCGCGACCGTCTGGGGCGCATTCGTCCCCTTGGGTTTTCGCGTGTGTATCCGGAATGTTTACCATAACGTGCTGTTTCCCGTGCGTTTCATGAACAATATCTTCCAGGGCAAGTTCAGGGCCGCTGGAACCGAGATCTCCCGATTTGCAATCAACACGACCCTGGGAGTCGGTGGTATGTTCGACTTTGCCCACACACAGTATGGTCTCAATCCACGAGAAGAGGACTTTGGGCAGACCCTTGGGCACTACGGCATGCAGCCCGTGGCCTACCTGAACTGGCCGGTCCTGGGTCCCTCCAGCGTGCGTGACACGATCGGCTCGGCGGTTGACACGTTCCTGAACCCGCTCACTTACATTCTCTTCTTTGGCGTGGACGATGTGGGCGTCAGCATGGGCGTACGAGGCGGGCTGATGATCAACAACACGTCGATCACCTTGGGCGAATACGAAGATTTCAAGAAGCGAGCGCTGGACCCGTATGTGTCGCTGCGTGATGCGTACCTGCAGAACAGGGCGCGGGATGTGGCTCGATAGCCTTTGGCCTCGGATGCTCTCAACCCCGCTTGGGAAACGGCTGCTCCGAGGGGGGGAACATCAGGGGATGGCGGCTCCAGGCAGGACTTGGCTTAACACCGCACAATAAGGCGTCCGTAATCAGAGTGAGAGAAGAGGGGCAGGTCGAGAGCGGCCTGCCCTTTTTTTTACTTGCTGTAATGCTCGACAATGGCTTGAGTGAGCCCCGGGATGGTATAGTCGGCGGGCATGATGGAGACCGACAGTCCGTGCTCCACAGCGGTTTGTGCCGTGACCGGCCCGATGCACGCGATGGTGATGGGAGCCAGAAGCGGCATGATGTCCTCGCGCTTGAACAGACTGAAGAAGTTGCTCACGGTCGAGGAGGACGTGAAGGTCACGCAATCGATGGAGCCTTCCTTGAACCGCTCCAGGATCCCGCTGCTTTTTTCTTCGGGGAGCACGGTCTCATAGGCCGGCACAATGTCCACGACGGCTCCGCGCCCCCGCAGGGTATCCGGCAAGACGTCCCGGGCGACCAGGGCGCGAGGCATCAGAAAGCGTTTCCCCTCGATGTCCTCTCCCGCCAGCCCTTCCAGGATCGATTCCGCCCGGTATTCCTTGGGGATCAGATCAGGTCTCAGTCCTCGCTGCTCCAGGGCTTCGGCCGTCTTGGGGCCGATGGCGGCAAGCTTGAGGCTGCCCAGTGTCCGTGCATCCTTCCCTGCGTGCCAGAGCCGCTCCATGAAGAAGCGTACGCCGTTGACACTGGTGAAGATTGCCCAGTCGTAATCCGCAAGGCTTCCGATAGCGGCATCCAAGGGTACCCATGAGCTCGGGGGAGCGATCTGGATGGTCGGAAACTCGATGCACTGGGCCCCCAACCCTTCGAGGGTGGCTTTGAAGTCGCTCGCTTGCTCTCGTGCCCGCGTTACGACGATGCGCCTGCCAAACAGCGGCCGCTTTTCAAACCAGTTCAGCTGGTCTCTCAAGTGAACGACCTCGCCCACGACCGTGATGGCGGGGGGCTTCAACCGGGCCCGGGCCACCTGTTCGGCGATGTCCATAAGGGTGCCTGTTACGGTTTTCTGCTCCGGTGTCGTTCCCCAGCGGATGACCGCGACCGGCGTTTCAGGCGCTCGTCCGTTTGCGATAAGGTTGCGGCAGATTTCCGGGAGATTCTTCACGCCCATGAAAAAAACGAGTGTTCCGATTCCGGTTGCAATCTTGTCCCAGGCGATCTTGGTCTCGCTTTCCTGGTCCTCGCGCTCATGACCCGTGATGAAGGCCATGGTGGCCGTGTAGTCCCGGTGGGAAAGCGGGATTCCGGCATAGGCGGGGACTGCCACAGCGGAGGTGATCCCCGGGATCACCTCGAACGGGATGGCGTGCTCGACCAGCACTTGGGCTTCCTCCCCGCCCCGCCCGAAGACGTACGGGTCTCCTCCTTTGAGGCGGACCACCAGGTGGTCCCGGCCCTTCAGGACAAGAAGCTCGTTGATGCCCATCTGGGGAAGGGTGTGGTCTCCCCCCTTCTTGCCGACATAAATCCGCTCCGCGGTAGGGGGAGCCAGGCTGAGAAGCGCTTCGTTTGCCAGGTAGTCGTAGAT
>CAZJTM010000384.1:0-2637 GCA_964548925.1 uncultured Verrucomicrobiota bacterium
AGGTGGCCAAAGCTGCCCTTGTGACTGGCCGCCGCCCGAGCCGGGGGAAAGCCGGTAAAATCCCGGGCCAGGGTCCAATTTAACTCGCCGGTGTGCGGACACGGCACCAGCCCAATCTCCGGCAGCAACTCCACGCGTCCGGTGAATTCCGCCGCGCCGACACGCAACAGCCCCGGCTTGGGCGCCCCCAGCGTGAGCGTGAATTGCGCTCGCACCGCCGCCCCCATCACCTCGCCGGTGTCGGCGTTCAGCCCCGACGGCACATCCACCGCCACAACGGGCAAACGAGCGTCGTTGAGCCGCTCAATCAGGGCACGCCACCCCTCGCCCAACGGCCGATCGAGCCCGATGCCGAACAAACCATCCAGCACCAGCGCCGGAGGTTGGACGAGCAGTTGATCCAACCGTGCTAGGGCTGCCGCCGGGTCCTGCACTTCGATCAAATCCGTGGCGCGATCCAGAAGGTGATCGCGCGCGGCACGGACGTCGTCCCCGTTGTGGCCCTTGCCGGCGAGGAGGAGAATCCGCTGGCCGGGGTTCGTGAGGGTGAGCACGCGGCGCGCAACCAGCGCCCCGACGCGGCCAATGACTGCGGCGGGGTTTTGGCCAGCGGCCCACGTGGCCTGCTCCCATTCGCGCATCTGTGCAATGCTGATGACCGGTGACGGCATATCTTGGTTTCTTGGACCACGCACGGTGTAACCGGTTCAATCCCCGGCGACAAGCGCTTCCCGCCAGGGAATGGATCGTCAGAGAGTTCCCGCTCCAAAAAATCAGCGCTGCGGGGGCCGCAAGCAGCCACAGATTCAACCGATGGCAATCTGTCCGGGCTTGCGCCCGCCCCGGCGCAAGGACTACTTTCCGCCATGCAGCCAAAACATGAATTCGTGTTGCTGAAGACACCAAAAACACAAACCAAAGGACTCTCAATGAAAACCAGTGTTCTGCTCGGAATGATCACCACCATGGCGATGTCGCTCCTGGCGGCCGACTCGAATCCCAAGGACGAAGTCATCGGTGCGGCGAAGAAACTCGCGGAGAAGCCGAATTACAGTTGGAAGACCACCATTGCCGTGCCCGAGGGCAGCCAGTTTCGGCCCGGCCCGACGGAGGGCAAGACCGAGAAGGATGGGGTCACGCTCCTCACGATGAGCTTTGGGGGAAACGAGTCGCAGGCGGTGCTCAAGGGTGAAAAGGCCGCCGTCACCACACCCGACGGGGGATGGCAGTCCATCGCCGAGTTGGAGAACGCCGAAGGCCCGGGGCGGTTTTGGGCCCGCATGCTCCGCAACTTCAAGGCCCCGGCGGCGCAAGCCAGCGAGATGGTGGCGGACGTAAAGGACCTCAAGAAGGACGGTGACGCCTATGCCGGTGACCTGACCGAGGCCGGCGCAAAGACGTTGCTTACCTTCCGTCCGCGCGGCGGCGGTGGCGAAGGACCGACGGTGAGCGATGCCAAGGGCACCGCCAAATTCTGGCTCAAGGATGGCGTGCTGGCGAAATACGAATTCAAGGTGACCGGCAAGGTGTCCTTCAACGGAAACGACCGCGACGTGGACCGGACAACAACGACGGAGATCAAGGACATTGGCTCGACCAAAGTGGAAGTGCCCGCCGAGGCGAAGCAGAACCTCAATTGAGCCCCGACGCAGCTACAGGTCGGAGACGGTTGCCTTGCGTTGCGCGAAGCGCAGGCAAGTGGAATAGCCCGCGCTCCGCGCGAGTTGCACCGCTTCGGCAAAACCTTTCCCCACTTCCTCCGGCGCGTGGGCGTCCGAGCCGAAGGTGATGGGAACGCCGTGCTGAAAGGCAAGTTGGAGGATGTCGCAGCTCGGATAAATCTCGCGGCAGTCTTTGCGCAGGCCGGCGGTGTTGAGTTCGATGGCGCAACCATGCTGCTGCGCGGCCGTCAGGAAACGCTCGTAGAGCGGTGTGCAGTCGCGCGTCGGGCGATGGCCGAATTTCTTGGGCAGGTCCGCATGGCCGATGATCTCGAACAAGTCGGATTCTGCCGCCATCGTGAGCCGCTCGAAGTAGGCCGACCAGACTTCCCAGGGATCGCGGCGTTTCCACTCGGAGAGCTTCTTGGGGTTGTCCACCGCCCAACCCTCGGAGACGTAATGCACCGAGCCGATGAAATAGTCCCACGGATACCGCGCGGCGAGATCGCGGATCCAGTCCTCGTAGCCAGGCAGATAGTCCACCTCCAGCGCCAGGCGGATGGTGAGTTGCGGCCAGTCGCGCTGGGCCTTGCGAACTTTCTCCACGTATTCGCCGAGTTGACGGTCGAGGACCCGCCAGTCGTCGAAGTCGTCCCGCGGCATGGGAGAATGCTCGGAGAAACCAATCTCCGTGAGGCCGACCTCCAACGCGTGGCGGGCATAATCGCCGGGCTCACCGACCGCATGGCGGCAAAGCGGCGTGTGCATGTGATAATCGGCGGGCCACGGCATGGGGGAAGTTAAGCGCACGGCGCGGCGGGGAGAAAGGCGAAAAGATGCTTTCTGTTCCGGCACGCGCCGGCCGGGGAGACTCACGGCCGCATGCCCGGGGCAACTGGGGCACGGGGACACGCAACTTGAAACTGTCGTGGTGCGATCAAAACCGGACAGTCGTGTGCGATCAAAACCGGAATAA
>CAZJTM010000385.1:0-2609 GCA_964548925.1 uncultured Verrucomicrobiota bacterium
CCGGCAAACTCCGACTCCCAGCCATTTAGCTACCCACCGAAAATGTCAGAGAACCGGTATCATCTGCACGAAGTCGCCGGCCACAGTGGTGAATGCGACCGTTGCCTCTGGTGCGCGCCGTTGACCGAGGAACAGGCCGCGCGCGCGCTGGATCGGGCCAAGCCAGAGCGCGAACTCGCCTTCCTCCACTCCTTGGCGGGTTGTCTGCGGGATGGTGAGGGTGTGCGTCGGCTGAAGTGCAAGCCGACCCTGTAACTCGGGCGGACCGCGGCTTGTTGGGCTTGGGGATCGTCTCACGCATGGGCATCGCAACGGCAAACCGTCAGACTGAGTCTGCGCACTGCATCGAGCTGAACCTCCGAGCGGCGGATCAGCTCTTCAACACCATGGATCCATCGCCTTTCCACGAGAAAGACCTCGATGGCGATGCCGAAGAGTTCATTCTTGGTTGGGCGCGCGAATTCCCGCTGGCCGCCCCCGTCCGACTGCTGCTGCACTTGAGAGAATGGCCGGGGGAAGCCGACGTGCAATCGGTCGTCACCGCCGCCGTGCATCACCATTTCGCCAACCGTGCCCGCCTGAACCGCCTCGAGTCCCGCCACCTCATGCGGGACGGCCGCTGGAGTCTGGCGGTGGGGCTGATGTTCCTGGCTGCGTGCCTTGTGGCCGGGGAAGCGCTGCTCGGCCACCAGCCAGGGACGCTGGCGAATGTGCTCCGGGAGAGTCTGACCATCGGGGGCTGGGTGGCCATGTGGCGTCCGATGGAAATCTACCTCTACGAATGGTGGCCCCTGCGCCGCCGCGGCCGGTTTTACCAGAAGCTCAGCCAAATGCCCGTGGAGGTCAGGCGTGTGCAGGAATTCGCCTGACGATTCCGCAGCCGCATCCGCTTCCAGTATTCCTCGAAACCGCCGCTCTCAGCGACCTGGGCGATGTTGCTTGTGTGTTCGCAGTCGTCTCAACGACCGCGGTGTTGGTCTGTTGTGGTCTTGCGGCGGACCGGGCGTCAGCCCATCGGCCAACCGCGCTTACCTTCCCCGCGCACCGTCAACACGGCGCAGGGGGAATAGCGGATGACCCGTTCAGCGGTGCTGCCGAGCAGAAGATGTTTCAAACCGGTATGGCCATGCGTGGCCATGATAATCAGGTCCGTTTCGAGTTTCCGCGCGGCCTTCACGATCTCGGTAAACGGTTTCCCGGAACGGACGAGTACAGACTCGATGTGCTGGTCTCCGACAAGTTCCCGCCCCAGCTTCTGCAAATCCGACTTCACCCGGCGTTCGAGCGTCTCGTTCCTCACGGCCAGCACGTGCATCTCGAACCGCTTGAACGGGTCCGGCTCGATCACCGTTACCAGTGTGATTCGTCCGCCGTACTTGCTCGCAAAATCACCCGCCGCCTGCAACGTATACGCCGCGGGTTTGGAGAAATCCACGGGCACCAGGATGCGCAGCGGCGCTGATCCGGCTTGCCCGGCAGCGGATTGTTGGGTGGAGGTGGGGACTGAGGAGGAGGGCGACGCGGCTCGGGTCGTCGGGGTTTGCTTTGCTTTCATGCGGAGGGTTGATGGGATGGTGTGGTCGTCGGTCAAGGGAGCATTGCCGGCACGAGCAACCCCTGCTCCGCCATGCGGGCCAGGATGAACCGGGCCGTGTGCGTCACCGGCTCGCGGGTTTCGAGTTCCTTCGGCGTCCGCCACTCGGCCACCATACCATGCGCGAACCGAACTCCCTCGGACAGCTTCAGCATGAAGACATGGATCGTGTAGAGCTTCCAAATGCCGTCCGCGTCGCTCTGCTCGAAGTCTTTGATCTCGATGAGCGGTGACGGGAACTCGTCGGGTTGGAAGCTGCGTCCCAGGACCTCTGCCGCCACTCGGGCTGCCGCCCGGTTCAACTTTTCCGGCGTGGCCGCCTCGGACACGACCGCGTCTCTGAAGAACTTCCGCTTGGACATGGGAAACGTGAAGGCGCCCCAGCGCGGGTTGAAAATCGAGAGGAACTTGTCCCCCCTGCAACAGCAGCGTGGCGACGACTTCGACGTTTGGAATCTGTGTTCCGTTCATAATGCGCTTGATCCTTCCTGCTCGTTTGTTGGCTGCGCCCCACCGTAACCGGCGACCAGACCTTCGGGCAACAGCAAACAATCCTGGCAAATCGGCGCGATAACTAAGCGGCTGCTTGAACCGCCTGAATTCGTCCTTGTTGTACGGTCGCCTCTGTTGCTGCAACGTCTCCGGCAATCAATCAACCCTGCCAACTATGGACGCGAATTCGGATTCAAATCGTGAGGTTTGCCAAGTTCGCGTCTTGATCTTGTCTGCTTTTCGCGACAAGCGCACGGAGCTCAATCGCTTCGTTGCGGTCGTCTTCCCGCGACTGCGTCAACTCTGCGGGGCGCGTGACGTCACCGCCCCCAACGCGCCGCTTCGAATCTTCCTTGTTCGTTCGCATTCGGCAACGCCGCACACTGTCGGCTGTTTTCAGTCATCCGGAGGAAGACAAACCAACCGCCGAGTCTCCCTCCTTGACCAACTTGGCTTCGAAGAACTGGCTCCATAGCAGGATTTGCGGGTGAAATTGGGGGACGCTGTCCCCCAAGCCCCCTGG
>CAZJTM010000386.1:0-2596 GCA_964548925.1 uncultured Verrucomicrobiota bacterium
CAAAAAAACCCGGAACTATTAAAATCATTGCCAGCATCGGAGAAAAACCGGTAAGACCGCCTCCGAGCCAGACAGAGAAGCATCGAGTCATGTTACCGATTCTGGTTTTGAGGCAAATGATCAGGATCAGAACAAAAAACGCTGATGACACATAAAGCCCATGATTGGGGCCAAAACTAGCGGCCACTCCCGTAAAGGCGCCGGCGAGGAAGTAGCGGCCAGGGCTCTCAGGGTGATCGATCATCTTCATCCCGAAATAAACAGCCATCATGGTAAGCGCTGGTTCAAAGAGCTTGTGTCGTGGAAACATCCCTACCCATAGCAACAGGGCTATCAAGAAAAGGCAGGGTTTTCGTCTTACCAGACGCCTAACGACCAAAAGGCCGAAAATGATTCCAATAGCCTGAAATATGGCTCCTGATAATCGAAGGTTAAGGATTCCGCCTCCGAGAAAGCTCAGCCATAAGGCGGACCAGTAATACCTTCCGGGAAAGTACGACTGAAAGTCCCGGACAGGTATCTCCCCGGAAGCAGTAGCCGTGGCGCCATACCAAAGAAATCCCTCATCCGCAGGGTCAAAACCAATATGACCCTCCAGAAAAAAACCGCCCCCGACGAGAATTACCGAGAATACAGTGAAGAGAATGACACCCTGATATGTTGATGAGTCGTTCAAGGTCCCCCCCTTGGACCGACCAATGTCGGAAATGTCGATTTGATTGAATCGCGCAGACAGTTAACATTGCTAACGTGCTAATGCTTGGGACTCCATAACACCATCTGGCAAATGTCTCAACCAAAAGCTTTACTAACACCATATTTGCTTGATGAGGGTTTTACCTGGAGCAATTTGCTTCTCCTGAGGAGCTACAAAAAACCTGCAACAGAAAGGCAGGAAAAATTTTTCCAGATCCACTCTTCACTCTTGTTGAAAGACCTTGGCGTTCCCCATTTTAACAACATTCTGCAGAAGTCCATACCTTAGAGGCTGAGTTGGCCGAACGCGCCTCCAAAAAAATTTATCGTCTTTGTTAGCCAGAATTACAAACCCTAGCCCCCGAGAGCTCTACTAATCAACTGTTACAATTTTGTACAACTTATTGAAGATCTTACCAAAATGGCTCTTGACCCATAGCCAATGGTGCGCCAAGATGATTCAAATTGGAAAATCAAAAATAGTTTTGATGACCGGAAGTGTCCTTATGGCCGTTTCGGTGTTGAACGTGGTTTTGCGTTCAATTTGTAACCACCGATGAAGAAAGTTTCATCAGTGATTTGATTCTTTTAGGAGGATGGTTGTTATGAACCGAAAATTGATAATGCTTGTTCTGAGCGTCGGTTTAATTGCTGGGATCATGACTTCTACGGCTGATGCGTGGGAGTTTGAGATGGACGGTATTTTCACATGGCAGTACACCAAAGCAGGGCAACTGGGAGACCATGGTTTTTTTGGCAAATTCGATGTCGATAATTCTGCCGGTAACAACGGTCGATATGGAAGCTTGAATGGATGGTTTGGCCCTCGTTTTGGAGTGGTGAGTAATCCTGTCGAAATGACTTCGGGTTCTGACGCCGCATATAACGTCATATACATGAGCACGAATATGCAGGTCAGGCTCAATCCCGCGATTCGAGTCCGTGGTAACTACTACCTTGCAGCATGGAACTATCTGACGCCCAACACGGATGCGACTGCTGATCTAGTTTCATACGGTTATCCATCAATGATGTTTGATGGTGTCCAAAGATCTTTTTCTCCAGGATATTGGAGGACCCTCTGGTTAACGGCTCAGCTGCCATTTGGAGAAATAGCGGTTGGGAAGCGACCCTCAAGTTTTGGTATGGGTTTATTTGCCGACGGCGCAGACAATCAGTCCTCGGAATCACTGTCGCTCTTTGCCTTTTCAGGTCCTTTTCGCTTTGGCTGGTCTTTCTATCCAGCCAGACGGATCGCGTCAAATAGATATTTCAATGAAGTAGCTGACGTGAATGCTCTGAGAGGTTACCAATTTGGACCGGTAGTCACTTATAGGCAAGGACCCTTCGATCTGGGCGTGTCAGTGCAATTTGTATCGGCTCATAACGGTCTTGAGGGAAGCACTGCGCAAAATAAATCTGACACCTATGATGGGCCGGTTTGGGATAGATCGGATCACTATGGGTCGGCATATATGAAATATAACAACGGCCGTTTTTTCATCAATTATGAATTTGACTGGTACAATCGTATTCAAAGGTATTCCAGCAATAATGTGCTGGCCTCCAACTATGCTGACATCCTGGACCGGGCTACCACCCGTTATATTGAACACTACAGGACGGGTCTTGAAACCGGCGTTTTAGCCGGCCCAGCGAAAGTTTCCCTTCTAGCAGCCTGGTGTGGTGGAGGCGATAGAAGGATGGGGAGTGTGCGAGGAATCAACCAGGGTGACCTCACGGGATCCGGTGTCGGCAGCACGGATGCGACCTCATTTTCCAATACGTCCGTATTCCGTCCATACAGTTTCCTGGCTGTTTATATGTATGGTTTGGGAACATCAATAAACGCCGCCACAGGATATGGTTATGTGGACGACGCCATGACTTACGGCGCCCG
>CAZJTM010000387.1:0-2589 GCA_964548925.1 uncultured Verrucomicrobiota bacterium
TAACAATATGCACAAAAAAAAGAGGCTGTCTGGCTTTTGAGACAGCCTCTTTTTTAAAACTTGTTTTAAACCTGACAGGTTTTCAAAACCTGTCAGGTTTAAAGTTTTCAAAACCTGTCAGGTTTAAAGTTTTCAAAACTATTTACCGCTACTATGCACCTTATCCCGGAAATCTTCTGTCTGTGGCCTGCTTTAACATTGCATGATGCAGCTTGCAGATTTTTTAATTACTTTTACATTTAAATATCAGCATCTTGTTTTTTTTTCTATATTTACGTGGTACTTAAGAACTACCCTATGAAAACCTCTGTTATTTTTTCCGTTTTACTGATGCTTGCCTTGTTGGCTGCCGATGCCCAGGAACGTGGCTTTATTGTAAATCGCCGCGAAGCAAAAGACCACATAGCCCTTGTGATTGGCAACAGTGCATACCCCGATGCTCCGCTGGCAAACCCCGCCAACGATGCCACTGATGTTGCCCGTGTGTTTACCGAAATGGGTTTTATTGTCGATAAGGTAATTGATGCCGACAAAGAGCAGATGGCGCAGGCCATTGCACGGTTTTCACAGAAACTGCCAAATGCCAGGGCAGCCGTATTTTATTATGCAGGCCATGGTGTGCAGGTGAATGGCGAAAATTACCTGCTTCCCATAGGCAATACACCGGCTACACAAATTACTGCCGAAGACCAGGTGCCTTACCGTGCCATCAATGCCGGCGAAATACTGGCCGCTATGGAACAGGCTAAGGTCAATTTCAATATGGTGGTGCTCGATGCCTGCCGTAACAACCCTTTTAAAGGCAGCGGTCGTGGAAAAGTACCAGGGCTTGCCTCGGTAAATGCCCCTGTGGGTAGTCTGGTAATGTATGCCACCAAAGCCGGATCGGTGGCTGCCGATGGGCAAAATTCGCGTAACAGCCCTTTTACAACGGCTTTTCTTAAACATATTCAAACCCCGGGACTGGATGTTAACCTGCTGCCTTCAAAAATTACACAAACCGTTGGTGATCTTACCAATGGCAACCAGGTACCGGGCACCTATATGCAGCTAAAAAGCAGTTTTACTTTTGTGCCTGAGCTTACTCCCGACGAGCTGAAAGCCATGAAACAAAGCCAGCTTACCGGGTTGCAGGCCATGAATGCCGAACTCGAAAAACAGGAAGCCGAAATGGCCCGCAGAAAAGCCGAAGATGATGCCATGCTGGCCAGAAAACAGGCCGATATTGACGCTCTTGATAAACAGATTGCCGCTTTACGTGCCAAAACAAGCTCCTCATCCGTTACCTCCGATACCGACCTTGACCAGATGCTCGCTTTTGTAAAACAAAAAGAAGCACAGAAAAAAGAACTCGAAGAGTTGCAACGCCAGGCTGAAGAAAGCCGTATTGCACGTGAAAAAGAACTTGAAAATTTGAAGCAGAAAACATGGGACGACCGAAATGCACAGATAGACGCAGACATAAATAAGTATAATCAAATTGCCGGCAGCGAGTTTGGCCAAGATATGGCTCAGGCTGCATGGGACAACATACTACTAAAATACGGCTTACCAAAAAGCTCTATTGAAAAAGGAAATGAGTACACACTTAAATATAAAATAAACCCTGCACCTTGCGGAGGTATTAACAGCGAATCACTAGCCATGATTACCGGCGGCACTTTTACCATGGGCAGCCCAAACATTGGAAACGATGAATACCCCCATACCGTAAAAGTGGGCAGTTTTAACATAATGAAGTACGAGGTTACCTTTACCCAGTACGATGTTTACTGCGATGCAACAGGTAAGCAAAAACCGGCCGATAATGGTTGGGGCAGATGGAACAGACCTGTAATAAATGTAAGTTGGAACGACGCCAATGACTATGCCAGGTGGTTAAGCCAGATATCAGGGAAAACCTGGCGGTTGCCAACCGAAGCTGAGTGGGAATATGCAGCCAAAGGAGGGCAGGACTATACTTATTCAGGTAGTAACGATATTGACAATGTGGCTTGGTATTTTGATAACAGTAGTAACCAAACCCACCCGCTGGGGCAGAAAAAGTCCAACCAGCAAGGTATATACGATATGACAGGCAACGTGTGGGAGTGGTGTGCTGACTGGTATAGTTCTGATTATTATATAAACAGCCCTGCTAATAATCCGAAGGGACCTTTATCGGGTTCGTCGCGTGTACTTCGTGGTGGTGGTTGGTGCAACACTTTGCACTATTGTAATATAGCCTATCGCAGTTACAACAATCCCGACTATCGCAGTAACTTTATTGGTTTTCGTTTAGTTCTTGTCCCTTAGATCAAATACAAACCTAGATACCTAATTTCTTAACAAATAGTTAACCCTGTAACCAGTTAGTAGTAATAAATTTGTTGTAAACTATCTTTTTGGTATTATTTGCCATATTATAAGGCTGAAAGACAGGCTTTTTTTTGCAACGGTTACTAAAGAGCTCTTTACCAAAAAAAGCGCATGATTTTCCCACTTTAGGTAAAGTGGGTAAGGGGGATTAGAGATAGAAAATAACAATAAACCAATTAATTATCAACTCCTAAGGAGTTGAATAGCATTAACCATCTGCTCAGCAGGTGG
>CAZJTM010000388.1:0-2572 GCA_964548925.1 uncultured Verrucomicrobiota bacterium
GGCATCAGCAGAACATCAACATGTTCCTGGGGGAGAAACTGGACTACATCAAGGTCCTCTCGAACACCTTCAGCCTTGAGCAGTTGGGAGACGAAAAGTTTCTCAACCACAAGCTCACGATCCTGCAGCAGGCTTACGGTGGGGTTTTCACGGACCTGGGGGTTGTGAACTCGAAAGGCATCCAGGTGGCCTATGCCGGGATGCTCAAGTTCGACCACCCGGACTATTCGGAGGCCCAGTGGTTTCAGGACGCCATCAAGCGGGACACTTACATCAGTGATGTTTTCCTGGGCCTGCGCCGTTTCCCGCACTTCATTGTCTGCGTCAAGAGGCGGTCCGGCAATGAGGACTTCATTCTCAGGGCCACGGTGGATTTCATCGCCTTCAACTCTCTCGTGGAGAGTGTGCGCATCGGGCAGACGGGCGGGGCATTCATCATGAACCGTGCGGGTGAATTCCAGACCAAGGCGCCCCCGGAGGCGGAGGCAAACAAACAATTTTACCTGAAACTCCTGGGCAGGGAGCTCTCCCAGGGGCAACCGAAGCAGGCGGAGGAAACGAGTGGGGTCCCGGATTTCACCTTTGCGCCGGGTCAGCTGCTTAAAGGAGAAGAGGCCATCGCCGGAGAGGCCACGCATGATTCCAAGAAATTCCTCTACGTGATGGCTCCCCTCAAAAGCGGCGAATGGATCCTCGTCTACCAGCAGGATGAGGACGACGCCTTCCGGGATCTGCGGAGGGCCCGTCTCATTGCGCTCGCCATATTCTGCCTGGGTGGGCTCGCCATCGTGGCCATGGCGGTGCACCTTTCACGCAAGATGGTGAGCCGCATCCAGCGGGCGGACAGCGAAAAGGAGATGATGAACGAGCAGGTGATAGAGACTGGGAAGCTCGCCTCGGTGGGGGAGCTTGCGGCGGGAATCGCCCACGAGATCAACAACCCTGTTGCCGTCATGGTGGAAGAGGCCGGGTGGATCGAGGACCTCCTGCGGGACGAGGGGAACATGGAACCTCAGAAGCTTGAGGAGGTCAAGAGGGCTCTCACCCAGATCAGTACTCAGGGGGATCGGTGCAAGGAGATCACTCACAAGCTTCTGAGCTTTGCGAGGCGCACGGACCCCCGGGTGGTCGAGGTGCACATCAACGAGGTGCTCGAAGAAATCTTGAGCATATCGCAGCAACGGTCCAAGTTCAGCAATGTCACTCTGACCGCAAACTTCGCCCCCGATCTGCCCGTCATCATGGCCTCGCCGTCCGAGCTGCAGCAGGTGTTCCTGAACCTGGTGAACAACGCCCTCGACGCCATGGGTTCCCAGGGGGGGACCATCGAGGTGACGAGCAGGCTTGCGGGCGACTACGTGGTGGTGGATGTGGCCGACACTGGTACGGGGATGCCCAGGGCGATCCTCGCAAGGATCTTCGAGCCGTTCTTCACGACCAAGCCCGTCGGCAAGGGAACGGGCCTTGGTTTGGCCATATGCTACGGCATCATCAAGAAGATGGGTGGAGAGATTTCGGTGAACAGCGCCGTGGGTGTGGGGACCACCATGCATGTCCACATGCCGGTGGCGAGGAAATCTTAGCAGGCAGAATCGCGTGCTTCGCGAATGGGAAAAGGAGGAAGCTGATGAAACCGACAGTTGTGATGCTGGTGGATGACGAGGTGCCTTTCGTGGAGACCATGACCAAGCGGCTGGGGGTCCGCGACCTCACGGTCCTCTCCGCTTTCAGCGGACCAGAGGCTCTCGAGAAGCTGGAAAAGGAAAAAAACGTCGATGTGGTCATCCTCGATGTGAAGATGCCCGGAATGGACGGCATTGAAACCCTGAGGGAGATCAAGGCGCGGTTCCCCCTCGTCGAGGTGGTGATGCTCACGGGGCATGGCACTATAGAGACGGCCATCGAAGGGATGAAGATCGGCGCGTTCGACTATCTCCTGAAGCCCACCAACATCGACCAGTTGATGGCGAAACTTAAGGAGGCCAGGAGCAAGAAGAAGGCTCATGAAGAAAAGATCATGCAGGCCCGCCTCCAGGAGATCTCGCTGCGCCGGGGTGATTGAGAAACCGCCTCACGGCCTCCTGTGCCCCCGCGGCCTGTGTCCATCGGAGGCGGATGCCGGGGCTTCTCCACCATGACCCCTTGGAGCGCGGACACCCAAAAGGACATTATGGAAACGGGACCGAATCAAGGCAACGAAGGGTTGCAACGGCGCCTCAGCCTGCTGCTCGTGGATGACGAGAAGGGCTACGCAGAGGTGCTTGCCAAGCGATTGGCCCTGAGGGACATCGTCGTCACGGTGGCTTTGAGCGGCACCGAGGCCATCCAGATTCTCCGGGGCCGGCAGTTCGACGCGGCCGTTCTGGATTTGAAACTGGAGGACATGGACGGCATCGAGGTGCTGAGGATCTTCAAAAAGATGGATCCCCTGATGCCCGTGATCATGGTCACGGGTCACGGGTCGGAGACGGCCGCCAGGCAGGGGATCGAATACGGGGCGTTTGACTACTTGATGAAACCGTGCGGCCTCAACCTCCTCATCGAAAAGATCAGGGAGGCATGTAAGGGTTGA